>JAZLMR010000048.1:0-26743 GCA_045598785.1 Kiritimatiellia bacterium | reverse complement strand
GGAGCGCGAATGACGCGCCACGACCTTTCGGATTGGCCGCTGTCCGCTGGCTGCTGGCAGCTGAAAAACTTCCGACGCATTAAAATCGGCTGAGACCCCGCAAAGGGGGATCAGACGATTTTAATGCGTCGGCCCTACGTCACCCCCTTGCGCGGATTCCGGAAATTCGGTATAATAAGCACTTAATTTTGAAAGGTAAAGAATCATGAAGAGCGATATCCATCCTAAGTACGGCGAAGCGACCATTACTTGCGCCTGCGGCAACGTTATGCACACCCGTTCGACCAAGAAGGAAATGACCGTCAACACCTGCAGCGCGTGCCATCCATATTTCACGGGCGCGAAGACCATGGTTGACACCGAGGGGCGGGTTGATTCGTTTAAGAAGCGCTACGCGAAGTTTGCGAAGTAATACGCGGCAACGTCAGGCTTTTGAACGGGGCATCTGGGCTTCTCGGCTTGGATGTCCTTGTTTTTCATGGTAGACGAATCGGCAGTTCAGGTTTTGCTAGATCGGATTCCGCAAGTGGAAGCCGATTTGGCCGATCCGCAGGTCATTGCCGACCGGCGGCGCTATCGTTCGGTGCTGGCCGAATATTCGTTCCTGAAGAAACTGGACTATGCCTGGGTCGCGTATCAGCTTGGCGAGGCGTCGGAAAAGGAATTGTCGGCGGCCCTGCTGAAGCCCGACCCGCTGGAGTCGCGGCCGGCGGTGATGGAGATTCGCGCGGGCACCGGCGGCGAGGAGGCGGCGCTTTTCGCCGGGGATCTCTTTCGGATGTATTCGCGTTATGCCGAGGCGAAGGGCTGGCGGCTTTCGGTGATGCATGCCAATGCCACTTCGCTTGACGGCTACAAGGAGATTGTCTTTACCGTCTACGGGGAAAACGCCTACGGGACCTTTCGGTTTGAGTCGGGCGCCCATCGGGTGCAGCGCGTTCCCGAGACGGAGGCCCAGGGCCGCATTCACACCTCGGCCGCCACGGTCGTGGTGTTTCCCGAAGCGGATGAAGACGACGAGCTGGAAATTCCCGACAAGGACATTCGCATCGACCTCTTCTGCGCCGGCGGTGCGGGCGGGCAGCATGTGAACAAGACCGAATCGGCAGTGCGGATGACGCATTTGCCGACCGGGCTGGTGGCGGTCTGCCAGGACGAGCGCTCGCAGATCCGCAATCGGGAAAAGTGTCTGGCCACGCTCAAGGCGCGTATTCTCGATTTCCGGCGGCGCGAGGAAGAGGCGAAGGTCGGCGCCGATCGGCTGACCTTGCGCGGCAGCGGCGATCGTTCGGAGAAGATCCGCACTTACAATTTTCCGCAGAACCGGTTGACCGATCATCGCATCAGGCTTACGCTATATCAGTTGGATCGGATTGTCGAAGGGGAGCTGCAGCCGGTTCTGGACGCCTTGCACGAGAACGACCTGGACGAGCGGTTGCGGCGGGCTTTGGAAGTGAGGTGAGGCATTATGTTGGAAACGATTGCGGCGCATCTTGATGCCGTTGCGGCGTTGGCTCCGACCTGGGGCCTGGTGCTGATCTTTGTTTTCATGGCGGTGGAATCCTCGTTCATTCCGTTTCCCAGCGAGGTGGTGATGATTCCCGCCGGTTTTCTGGCGGCCCGCGGCGAGCTGCTGGGCGGCGCGGTGTCGGCGGTGGCGGCCCTGTGGCTGGCGATTGCGGTCGGGCTGGCGGGTTCGTTGGCCGGCGCCTACGTCAACTATTATCTGGCGCTTTGGGTGGGCAAGCCATTTCTAGAAAAATACGGCAAATATTTTTTCATTAAGCCCGAGCCGTTGGCGAAGGCGTGCCAGTTGTTCAACCGGTATGGGGCGCCGACGACCTTTATCTGCCGGTTGATTCCGGTCATTCGGCAATTGATTTCGATTCCCGCCGGCATTGCGCGCATGCCGCTCGGGTCGTTCACGCTGTTTACGGGGTTGGGGGCCGGTGTCTGGACGGTGATTTTGGCGTGGGTCGGCTATGCGATTGGGCGTTCCGCCGGCGACATTTCCTATTTGGAGCTGGTGACGCGGGGCAAGACGATGGCTTCGGACAATTTGCCGATGGTGATTGCCGGCGGCCTGATTTTGGTGGCGCTTTACTTGCTCTTCAAGCGTTGGGGCGCCAAGTGGATGCGAACATGAAGGTGATTGGCATCGATACTTCGCTGCGTTCGACCGGATATGCGATTTTGGAGTCCGTGGGCTCGCGGATGATGGCGTTGGCGTATGGCAACATCCGGAATGCGCCCAAGTTGCCGCTTACGGATTGTCTGAAGGCGATTCATGCGAAGGTGAGCGAGTTGATTGCCGAGTATCAGCCGGAGGTGATGGCCATCGAGTCGGTCATTTACGGCAAGAACGCGGGGACGATGCTGGTGCTGGGGGAGGCGCGCGGAGCGGTGCTGACGGCGGCGGCGGACGCGGGAGTTCCGGTTTACGAATATGAGCCGCGGCGAATGAAGCGCGCGGTCTGTGGCAACGGGATGGCCGAGAAGGAGCAGGTTCAGCGGATGGTTAAGACGCTGCTGGGGCTTTCGGAGGTGCCGCAGAATGACGCGGCAGATGCGTTGGGGCTGGCAATCACCCATGTCAACTGTGCCTCTCCGCTTTATATGACCGAGCGGCCGATATGAAAAGCGTACTGGTTACTGGCGGCACCGTTCGGCTGGGGGCGGTCATTGCTGAAACGTTGCGCGAGCGCGGCTGGAAGGTGCTCACGACTTCGCATCGGCCGGATTCGGGCGCGGACATAGTGGCGGATTTTCAAGTCGAAGGTGAAGTTGATCGCGTTTTTGCCGAAGCGAGGGCGCGGCTGGACGGGGCCTATCCGGATGCGCTGGTCAACAACGCGTCTTTGTTCGTCGGTGCGGCGGCTGCCATCGAGGCGGTGGGGTGGGCGGCGCCGCGGCGGCTTACCGAGTTGATGGCGGGGCGGCCGGCGGGTTTCGGTGCGGTGGTTAACATTCTCGATGCCAAGCATATTGTCGCGGATGGAGTCGGAACGCGCTCGCCGGCTTATGTAAATGCCAAATTGAAGCTCAGGGAGTGGACTTGGACGGCGGCAAAGTGCTGGCGGACGATTTTGCGGGTGAACTCGGTGTCTCCAGGTCCCTTATGGGGACTGTCCCCAACTTCAACCTATGAAAAAGCCGGGGACTGTCCCCTCGGTCGCCCCACTCCAAATGCGGTTGCGGCGGCGGTTGGTTTTCTCTTGGACAATCCGGCGGTGACTGGGGTGGACATTCCAGTAGATGGCGGGCAACGATTAGAGGTTGGCTAATGATTCTTGATGTTCAAAACTTGCGGATCGCCTTTAGACTTGAAAACAAATATAGCGTTCCCGTGCGGGGAGTGTCGTTCTCGATTCCGGAAAACGGGCGCGTGGCCTTGGTGGGAGAATCGGGATGTGGAAAATCCCTGACGGCATTATCGCTCGGTGGGCTGGTGGATCGAGCGGAAATATCGGGTAAAATCATAGGAAATCCGCGAATTGCCTATATTTTCCAAAATCCCATGCAGTCGCTGAATCCGGTCCTGAAAATTGGTCGGCAGATTAAAGAGGCGCTGAAGGATAAAAAGGGGGCGGAGGCGGTAATTGAAGAACTGCTTGCGAGTGTTGCCTTGCCACCGGAAACGGCGGAGAAATATTCCTGTCAGTTGTCGGGCGGTCAGCAGCAGCGGGTGATGATTGCGATGGCATTAGCGCAAAATCCCGAGTTGCTGGTTGCGGATGAGCCGACTACGGCACTTGATGTGACCACTCAGCGAGAAGTGTTGGATTTGATTGCGCAGGTTGCTGACGACAGGCAGATGTCGGTGTTGCTGATTACGCACAATCTGGGTTTAGTTGCGAGATATTCGCGTTTTGTCAATGTGATGTATGCTGGTCAGATAGTTGAAAGCGGCGAGGTGAAATCGGTGTTGGCGCATCCGCGGCATCCTTACACCAAGGGGTTGCTGGCGGCAGTGCCGCGGTTGGACGCTCCTCGTAATGCGCCTTTGGCTGATATTCCGGGGACAGTCCCCCCGCCTTGGGACTGGCCGACCGGCTGCGCTTTTAACCCGCGCTGCCAGTTGGCGCGCCCATATTGCGCGTCGGCAGACTTTGTCCGCTGCCCCGAGCTGTCTGATAGTCAAAACTAAATGTCAGTTGCTGCCAGTATATTTCTTGAGCACAGTGCGAAAGTAGGCGGTGGACGAAAAGCCGACGGCTTTTGCAACTTCGGGAATCGATTTTCCTTGCTTGAGGAGGCTTTGGGCAATGCGCAGCCGGTGTCGGATCGAATAAACATTAGGGGTAAGGCCGGTATGGTTTTTAAACATTGCAAAGAGTCGAGTTCTCCCGTAGCCCATTTTCTGAACTAGCGTGTCGATACTGAATTTATCGGCAAAGTGTGTTTCGATGAAATTGATGGCTTCGTCCATCAAGGTGGTGCCAATTGCAATTGGCGGATCGGCAAGCGTGTCGATGACGCGATAAAGCAGTAAGGTGGAGAGAACGCGAATTTTACCGAGTTCGAGCCGGTTTGGCCGCTGTTCGCCGATATGCGATGCCAGTTCTTTCGCCGTGTCCAAGGTGCGCCTTGACATGCGAAACGGGTGCGAGGTCATTGCGGTTAGTTTTGCATATAAGTTGGCATAGTCATTATTTGAAAATAGCCTGTAGCGGCAGCGATTGGGGTTGATTGTCGAGCAAATGTGCATTCCCATTCGAAAACCGGGCATGTCAGTGCCGCCTTGGAGGACATGAATGGTGTTGGCGGGCATGATGATGCAGCTGCCTTCGGATAGGGATACGGTTCCGCAGCCCTCAATGTTGTAGGTCAGTTCGCCTTTAAGGCAAAAAGTTAGCTCGATATTGGGGTGATGGTGGGGGCGCATCTTAGCGCCCTGGGCAGAATTCCAAGAGGTAATGCCTGATAGCCAGCCCAAGCCAAGTTGAGATTCTTCGATTTTGGAGCTGACATTGATGGTTCCTTCAAATTTCATATTACGATTATAATGGAATCGGCGTTTGTCTGTCTATTGTTTTTGATGGGGACAGTCCCCGGCGATGCCCGGCAATGAAAAATAATTCGCTGAACTATTTTTTCGGTGGAAGTGTGGTAGAATATAGTCGCAATGTTTAAAGAGAGCGTGGAAAATTTGGGAAGGTGTGGGGACAGGCCCCAAATAGATGCACTGCAGGGCGTGATTCCGCCGATGGTGACGCCGCTAATGCCGGATGGATCGTTGGATGTCCTGGGTACCGAGCGGCTAGTTGAGCATATCCTTGCCGGTGGCGTGCATGGGCTCTTTCTGCTGGGAACCACTGGCGAAGCACCGGATATTCCGTATGCAATTCGTCAGGAATTCGTGCGCCGCGTTTGCCAGCAGGTGCAGGGGACTGTCCCCAGGCAGGTGCACGGGCGGGCGGTTCTCGGGCAGGTGAAGGGGCCGGTGAAGGGGACTGTCCCCGTGTTGGTGGGTATTACGGATACGATTTTTTCTGAGTCGCTGAAGCTGGCGGAGTTCGCCCGCGAATGCGGCGCCACTGCGCTCGTGGCCGCCCCGCCTTATTATTTCGCCGCCGGCCAGCCGGAGCTGATCGCCTACTATACGCGCCTCGCCGACCAGGTGCCGCTGCCGCTCTTTCTTTACAACATGCCCTCGCAAGTGAAGGTCATGATCGAAGTCAAGACCGTGGTCGCCCTCGCCGAACACCCGAATATCGTCGGGCTCAAGGATTCCTCCGGCAACATCGGTTACTTCAACGCCTGCCGCTACCAACTGCGCAACCGCCCCGACTTCGCCATCCTGATGGGCCCCGAAGAGGCGATGGGCGAAGCCGTGCTGATGGGCGCCGCGGGCGGCGTCGCCGGCGGCGCGAACATCTTTCCCCGGACCTTCGTCGACCTCTATGAGGCCGCCGTCGCCAAGGATGTCGACCGCGTGCGCGAAATTCAAGCGCGCGTCATGCGCGTCTCGTCGCTCATCTACGGCGTCGGTCATCATAACTCCAGCTTCGTCAAGGGGGTCAAGTGCGCGTTGTCGCTGCTGGGCATCTGCTCCGAAGCGCTGGCCGCCCCCCGCGAGCCGTTCAATGCCGCCGATCGCGAGCTCATTCGTCAACGTCTGATCGAGTTGGGAGCCCTTAAACCATGAGAAAAGTCGTCATGTCCCTTTATGCCGCCGCCTTGGCCGCCGGTGCCGTGGTCGCCGCCAGCCCGCGCACCGCCGCCGATGCCGTAACCCCCGTCTCCCGCCTCGGCTGGGACCTCTGGAAGGCCCGCTACGAGGAGAAGCTTGCCGAGATCCGTTCCGGCCGCCACTATGACGTCGTTTTCGTGGGCGATTCCATCACCCACTACTGGGAGCGCGATTGCCCTGCCAGCTGGCAGAAGTGGATGGGCAAATACCATCCGCTTAACCTCGGCATTCTCGCCGACGAGACCCAGCATGTCCTCTGGCGCCTCACCGAAGGCGGCCAGCTCGACGGCTACGGCCCCCGCGCCTTCGTGCTGCTCATCGGCACCAACAACATCGGCAACAATCCGCCGGGCGCCGAGAAGCCCGAGTGGGCGGTCGCCGGCGTCAAGAAGCTCATCAAGACCATTCGCGCGAAGCACGGCGGCGTCCCCATCCTCCTCATGGCCATTCTGCCGCGCAGCCGCGACAACGACCTCAAATGCGGCTATCCGAAGGCCAATGCCGAAATCAATCGCCAGCTTCGCCAGCTCACCGACGGCAAGTCCGTCCACTGGCTGGACTGCGGCCAACGCTTCCTTACTACGCGCACTTACAACGGCATGCCGATCGTGAACACCAAGTTGATGGCTGACAGCCTGCATCCGACCGAGCAGGGCTATGAGATCCTCGGCGAGGAAATCTCGCGCAAGCTCGACGAACTGCTTTCGCCGGCCACGGGGACAGGCCCCGGGACGCTCGGGACGTTGGGGACAGACCCCGGGACGCTCGCACGCAAGGCGCACCCAAGCATCGCGCCGCCTGGCAAGACGCGCAGCGGGCGGTGCGGCTGGTGCGCGCCCACGCCCGCGAATGGGGCGTCGACCCCGAAAAGATCGGCTTCCTCGGCCATTCGGCCGGCGGCCATCTGGCGGTGCTGATGGCGACAAAAAATGGACTAGTCCAGTGTTGCCAAGGAGAATTGGAATTGAGATAATAGCGATGATAATTGGGCGACAGGGCCGGTCAGAATGGAATTTGGAATGTAAGCAACTAGACAACGGAAACAACTACAATAACGAAAACAACAAGGAGCAAATCATGCAAATCCTGAAAAACCTGAAACGGTTCGTGGTCGCGCTCGTGGTCGGGCTGGCGGCGATGAGCGGCGGGGCGGAAACCGCAGCGCAACTCGTCTGGTCGCAGCAGGCGGGCTGCTTTTATGTCTACATTGACGAGAACGGGGTGGCGGCGAGAGCGTCGGATTCGTTTACCTATTGGCGGGACGTTCATGGCCAGGCCGTGATGGTCAATGGTCGCGTGTATGCGCCACGCATCATCACGTCAACGGGCGTAAGCGAGATTGAACTTTACGATTCCGGAGCCGTAGGCTTGACTTTGCCGACAGTGACCGAGCCAGGAGCGACAGAAATCTGTGCGGCGACAGTGACGCCAGACGGGCGCTGGTTGTTCATGCTCACTTTTAGGAACCTTTGGCGCTATGACCTGAGCGAAGGCAGCGAGGGCGAGTGGGTAGTAATCGACAGCGATGTCAATTACGTGCCGCGCGGGCTTTGCGCGGACGAGGCGGGCAATATCTATTATGCGCTGCGCAATACTCGGGTAATCCGTTGCCGCGATGCGGCGACGGGGGCGCTAAGGTGGTCGTTTACGCAGTCCAGTTCTTACGGTGGTCCGATTGGAGTTTGCTGGAATCCGATAGACAATTATCTATACTGGACGAATACCGGCCGCTACCTTTTCCGGATGCCGGCGAACGGCGACAGCAGCAAGTGGGAGGTAAATACGACGGCTAATGACGGCTCTGGCGGTTGGGCGCAGGCCTTGTGCGTGGTGAATGGCGAGTTTTACATGAATTATTATAACGCGGGCGGCAATGGCCGAATCACGCGCTTCAATTGGGAGCCAGGCGAAGACCCGAAGAATTTCACCTATTATCAAAAAGGCGAAGTGGACGGCAACGCGTGCGGCCTTACGGCGGAAATTCTGGCTCCGACGGCCCACTGGCGCTTCTTGGAACCGGCGAATCGGGCGGTCGTCGCCAATGCGATCAACCCCGGCGTGAACGACATTGTCTTGCGCAAGTCGTTGCGCACGGGCGCTTATGCGAGCCCCGCTGAATATGGCGTCAAGGCGGGCGCCGCCTATTTTGCCGGCGACAAGGCGTATGCGGTCATCGCCAATTCGTCGGCGCTGATTCCGGCGATTGGCGATTTTGGACTGACGATGGCGGTCGGACTGGGGGCGGAGAAGGTGGCGATCGATTCGCGGCTCTTTTCGAACTGCCCGCTGGGCGCGGAGGCGCAGGCGGGGTCGCTGGAAATCCTGACCGACGCCAACGATGGCTCGACGCTCGTTCTCCGCTATGTGAACGCAGCGGGGGCCGAGCAGCTGATCAACGGCAGCAAGGGCCTCGGGAACGGCGAGTGGCATAATGTCGGCGTCCGGCGCAGCGGCACCGCGCTGGAGCTTTATCTCGACGGCGAGCTCATCGGCAGCGGCACCATCGCGGCGAACGATGCGATCGGCAACGGATTTGACTGGCATATCGGCGCGGCGGGCGACGAAAGCTGGGGCTATCTGGGCGCGGACGCCTTTGTGGGCGAAATCAAGCTCTTCACGGAGAGCGTCTATGCGCAGAATTTCGCCCATGTCAACCACCGCGCCATTTACGCGGCCTTGCCGGAATGCCCGGAGGCGCCGACGGACTGGACGCCGATGCCGGCGGCGTTCGGCACCGAAGTCGCGCACGTGTTTGCGGCCGAGGGCAGCGCGTTCGCCGCGCCGACGATGTTCGTGGCGGCCAACGGCGACTATTTCCTCGCGGTGGACGGCGGCGAGCGGCAGACGCAGGTCTACACCTCGACCGATCAGGGCGAGAGCTGGACGATGGTCGGCGAAGACGAGGACGGGTTGCTCCCGATGGGCGCGGTTTCGTTCTTCGAGCGCGAGGGCAAGTTGCTCGCCTTCGGGCAAAGTTCGGCGATGGCGTTCAGCATCTACGAATACGACGCCGATCCCGAAGCGCTCATCAAGTGGAATGAGGTGGCGACGGTGGTGGCCGAAGTCGAGGCCAATTACCTGATGTCGCCGGGGGCGATCGCCTTTGCCGGCAACCGCATCATCAAGCCGGTGGTGAAGGCGGCGGAGGCGTTCACGGCCGGGTTCCGGCTCTACTGGGCGACTTTCGTGGACGAGGGGGAGGACGGCATTGTGCCGGGAGCGGTGGTGCCTTACGATACGGTCAATCCCGTTTACGGGCCGGCGGATGTGACGGTGCGGGAGGTGCTGCCCGGTCACGCTTTCCATCTGGATACCTATACGGAATTCCTTTCGCCGCTCGTGCAGGCGGTGAATCCGGCGTTGCCGGCGCTGCCGCCGGAGCCCGACAGCGCCTTTTATTGGACGGTGTCCTATCACTGGGAGCCGGAGCTGAATCCCTACGGTCTTCGGTACAATTGCAACAACCGCAGCCATTTGCGCACGGGCAACGGGCTTTTCGGGGCCGTCTATGATGCGGTCACCAAGCGGACTTACGTGCTGGCGGTGGCGGACGGCAAGCTGATGCTTCAGGCTTCGGCGAAGCTTCCGGGGTGGATGCCGTGCGCGCAATCGGTCTTGCCGGGGAACGGCACGGTGCTGGCGCCTTCGATCGCGATTGACGGCGACGACCTGGTGGTGGCGATGGGCGTGCGCGCGGAAGACGGCTGCGGGGGCGAGAGCCTGGTCGACGGCGCCAACTTCATCGCGTTTCGCCGGCTCGCCAATTTCCGGAGCTGTCAGCCGGAGGCGGCGAACAAGTATTCGGCGCGGCTCACTTATGCGGGCGGTTCCGATCCGGAGAGTCTTAGTCAGCTCTGGAAGGCGGCGGACGGCTTTTGGTATCAGAACGACTACTTGAAGCGGAAGAACGGATCGCTGGACAATGCCGGCACCTATATGGTATCCCCGATGGGCGTCAATTACATCAAGCGGCAATTCTATGCGCTGTGTTCTTATATGCCTTATCTTTTCGTGTTGAATTCGGCCGGCACGCCGGTCAAGCGCATTGCGTTGCCGGACGCGGCGAAAATTTCGGGGAAGAACTGGTGGAGCCGGGTTGTGGCTGATCGTGACGGACGGCAACTGGTCGTCTTCGTCGGCGACGCGGGTCTTTACCGGCTCAATCCCGAGGATGATAGCTTTACCACGATTCTGGAATACACGGACGCCGACTGGGACAACCCCAACGCGGTCGCGGTGGCTACGGACGGAACGGTCTATACGGCGAGTTACAGTGGCATCGGCAATATGTATTCGGTGCGGGCGTACTTGCCGGGCGGAGCGATGGAAAAGCTGGTGGACAAGGGCGGCTCCTATTGGGACTGGTCGGCGTTCGCCGGTGCGGTGCTCGATCCGGACGAGCAGACGCTGTATCTCGCGCAGTGCAACGGCACGATCCGCAAGCTCGATCTCGCCGATCTCGCCACCCGCGAGCTGACGACATTGGTGGCGCTGCCGGGCAACAACAGCAACAAGGTGCGCGGAATGTGGTTCGGCAACGGCAAGCTTTACACGCACGGCACTCAGAACGGCCGCATTTACGAGGTGGATCCGACGAGCGGGGCTTACACCGTCGTAGCGTCGGATTCGCAGATCTTCGGCCTCACCTGGTCGCCGCTGGCGGTGCCGACGGGCTTCAAGTTCTTCATCTACTAAGCGGGGGGAGGACGAGATGTTGGCGGTAGTCATGGCGACAGCGGGGACGCTGCTGTCGCTGGCGGGCGAATGGCGCCTGGAAGGCGACGATCAGTGGGCGCGGAAGATCGATTGCGCGATTACGGTTCCGGGCGGAGTTCATTCCGCCTTGCAACGCGCCGGATGGCTGATTGACATGTATCAGTCGAGCTGGGCCGAAGGGTCGGAGCACAATCCCTATTGGGGCCGGAACGAAGTCTATTCGCAGTGGGTCGGTCAGCACGACTGGACGATTTCCCGCGAGTTCGAGGTGACGGCGGAATTGCTGGCGGCCAAGGAGGTGATCCTGCGGCTGGAGGACGTCGACTGCTTTGCGACGATCTACGTCAACGACCGGGAAGTCGGCCAGTGCGCCAATCGGTTCCGGCGCTACGAATTCGACGTGAAGCAGGCGCTGAAGCCGGGGCGCAATGTGATCCGCGGCGTTTTCGAGAGCGCGGAGCGGAAGGGGCTGGAGCTCGCCCGCCAGCAGCCGCTTGCCCATCCGATGAGCAATTCGTTCATCGCCAAGAACCTGGCGGTGGTGCGCAAGGACGCCTGTCACGGCGGCTGGGACTGGGGGCTGGCGCAGATGGTGACGGGCTTCTGCGGCCCGGTGACGATCATCGGCGCGTCCGCGCCGCGCACCGACTATGTCTACACGACCCAGGAGTTCAACGATGATCTCACTCATTGCACGCTGAGCGTGTATGCCGACAAGTCGGACGGTTCCCGCACGAAAAAGGTGATCGAAATCGACCAGCCGCCGCTATGGTGGCCGAACGGCATGGGCGCGCAGGACTTCTACGAATACGAGTTCGAGGGCGAGCGGCGGCGGATCGGGCTGAGGAAGCTCGAAGTGCGGCGCGAGACGGGCGGCATCCAGGTCGTGGTCAACCATCGTCCGGTGTTTTGCAAGGGCGCGAACTGGATTCCCTGCGATGCCTTCGAGAACCGGCAGACGCGCGAGAAATATCGCGATCTCCTCCAGTCGGCGGCGGCGGCGAACATGAACATGGTTCGCGTGTGGGGCGGCGGCCAGTACGAGCACGACGCCTTCTACGAAGCCTGCGACGAGCTCGGCATTCTCATCTGGCACGACATGATGTGCTCGTGCGCCCGCTACCCGGGCGACGCGAAGTTCCTGGGCGAGATCGAGCAGGAGCTCCGGCATCAGCTGCGGCGGCTTCGCGACCATGCGTCGATCGCGCTGTGGTGCGGCGACAACGAGTGCCTGGGGGCGCTGCGGTGGTGGAGCGAGGTGCTTGACCCGAAGGACGACCCGAAGTATCTGGAGATGTGGAAGGCGCGCAACGCCATGCAGGAACGGGCGGTCGCCCAATACGATCCGACGCGGATGTACTGGCCGACTTCGCCGTGTGCGGGGCCGGGCGACTTCGCCAACGCCTGGGAGGTCTTCGACCGCGGCGACATGCACAACTGGAGCGTCTGGGGCGGCAATTATCCGATGGAGCGCTTCTACGAGTCGAAGCCGCGCTTCTGCAGCGAGTTCGGCTACCAGAGCTTTTCGTCGCTGGAGGTGGCCGAGACCTTCGCGCTGCGGGACGACATTCTCCGCTACGGGCCCGACTTCGAATGGCACCAGAAGAACATGGGCGGCAACGACCGCATCCGCAAGTCGCTGGCGCGGACGTTCCGGCCGGCCAAGGACACGCCCTCGGAACTGCTGCTGTCGCAAATCCAGCAGGCGGTGGCGATCCGCACGGCGGTCGAATACTGGCGCACGCTCAAGCCCTGGTGCATGGGCACGCTCTTCTGGCAGCTGAACGACAACTGGCCGGTGGCGAGCTGGAGCTCGATCGAATACGGCGGCAAGTGGAAGCCGCTGCAATACGCGGCGAAGCGCTTCTACGCGCCGGTCGCGGCGTTCGTCGACCCGCAGCGGCGCATCATGCTGGTGAACGACTATGCGGAAGACTGCGCGGCGACGGTGACGCTCCGCTACCTTGACTTTGCCGGCCAGGTGGCGAAGACCGAGCGCATCGAGACGACGGCGAAGGCGGCGACGGCGGTCGAGGTCGCGAAGGCGGAGCCGCCGCCGGACACTTTCCTCGTGGTGGAAGTCGAGACCCGGCACGGGCGCTGGCGGAACGACCATCATTTCGAGCTTTCGCGCAACGAGCCGTTTGCGGGCGCGAAGGTGCGGTGGGCGCTGGACGGGTTCGAGGTGCGGCTGACGACCGACCGGCCCGCGTTCTTCGTCTGGGCCAATGCCTGGGGCATCCGCGGCGAGTTCGACGACAACGCCTTCACGCTGCTGCCGGGCGAAACGAAGACGCTGCGCTTCAGGCCGAAGGATCCGGCGGTGACGGCGGCTGAGTTCCGGGAGGCGTTTTCGCTGACGCACCTGGACGAGCTTACGAAGCCGCGCCACGAGTATGCTTCGCGCGTCAAATACGAGGACGAGCTCATCGACCGCATCTGGCTCTGGGGGCATCTCTCGGGGCAGGTCGACGGCAAGGACAACCTCTACGACCTCGACGAGGCGCAGGGCGACTATTCGATGCTGGCGGCCTTGAAGGAACTGGGACTGCGGAACCTCAACATCATCCGCTGGGACCGGCCGTCGCTGGAAACGCTCGCGGAATTCCAGGGCGTGAAGCGGCTGACGCTGCCCGGGGCCGCGCATGATGCGGAAGGAATCAAGGACTATTCGTTGCTCCATGACCATGCGTTCGCGGCCGCGGCGGCGATGGACAACGTGGTCGGCATCGAGCTGGACGACTATTTCCGCGAAGAGCTGACGAATCAGGTGGAGACGCTGACGACGATCGGCGGCATGCCGACTTGCCCGGCGGCGTTCGGGCCTGCCGAGCTGGCGGACCTGCGCCGGCGCGCCGACCGCTTCCGCCGGCCGCTCGATTTGCGGCTGGTCGTCTACGACAGCCTCTTCACGAAGCGGCAGAATCCGCTGGACGTCATTCCGGCGATCGACCAGGCGACGGCCGTCACCTACTGGACCTGGGAGGCGAAGGACCTGAAGGACCTGGAAAAGAACTTCCGCTTCTATCGGACGCTGGCGCCGACCAAGCCGACGTTCCTCGGCATCTATCTCTACGACTTCGGCGGCAAGCGGGAAATGAGCGCGGCGGAAATGCGCCATCAGCTCGACTTCGCGCTGCGGAAATTCCGCGAGGGCGAGATCGAGGGCGTGGTGCTGCTCTGCTCGTCGCTCGTCAATCGCGACTTCGAGGCGATTCGCATCGCGAAGGAGTGGATCCGCGCGAACGCGGCGGTGAAGTTTGCGGGCGGCGGCAGGTGAAGCTCGCGGGCGGGTTAATTCAAGGCATAAACTAAAGGAGGGACACATGCCATTGCTGTTGCTGCTGGCGGCGACTTACTCGGCTTGCTTTGCGAAGCCGGAGATCCAACGCGCGGACGTGAGGGTGCCTTGTCAACTGGACATCACCGCGGCGGAAGGGCTGACTTTCGACCTGGCGGTCGAGGACATCTCGGAGTTTTCAAACATCTACTGCTATGTCGGCGTTACCGGCGGCAATCACTGGCTGCGGCTCAAGCCGCTTCGGCGGGACGGCAAGCCCGAGCGCATTACGATTCGCAAGACCGAGTTCGAGGGCAAGGAAGACCTGCCGACGGACTGGAAGGTCAACCGGCTCTCGCTCGCCTGCATCCGGGCGGGGCTGAAGGGCTCGACCTTGAGCGTCGAAAACATTCAGCCGCTCAAGCAGGGCGCCCGGCGCTGGATCTCGTCGCTCTCCGACCCGCATCATCTCGGCGGGATCAAGACCTGGGAGGAAGGGGCCAAGGCGCTCAAGGCGGCCGGGTGGACGGATCTGGTAATCGGGCCGGAGCGGGCGGACCGCTATCCCGAGCTGGGCGATCCGATTGCCGCCTGTCACAAACACGGGCTCAAGTGCCACGCCTATTTCATCGTCTTTTCGCGTCCGTGGGAGCGCAAATACGGCGACAATTTCCTGAATCCGGCCGATCCCAAGGCGCAGCAGGAGGCGCTCGACACGCTCAAGGGCTATCTGCAGCGCGGCTTTGACGGCATCGGACTCGACTACATCCGCTATTCCTACGACCAGCAGGAGAACAAGAAGTTCGGCGGAGTCAAGAGCGAGGTCATCACCGCCTTCGTGAAGCGGGTGCGGGAAATGGCGGACCAGACGCGGCCGGGCGTGGAAATCACGGCTTCGGTCTTCGAGACGCCGTCGATGGGCCATGTGGTCGGCCAGGACTGGGGCACGTGGCTGGATCGCGGCTATGTCGATTTCATCAAGCCGATGATCTACTATTGCGCCAACGAGACTTTTTATGCGAACATCCTCGACCAGATCAAGCGGCAGGCGCCGAAGTCGTGGAAGAAGGTGGTGCCGATGATCGGCATTCGCGAATGGCCGCAGCTCGGCGCGGCGCATGACCGCGCGCGCTATCGCGCGCAGCGGGATCTCATCTTGTCGGCGGGCTTCGACAGTTATTCGGTCTATCAGCTGGAACCGCGCATTCTGGAGGCGATCAAGTGAGGAAGTGGCAGGGGTTGACGGCGGCGCTGGCCGTCGCGGGGTTGGCGTTCGGCGAGCATTCGGGAACGCGGCAGAATCCGTCGGGCAAGAATCTGGAGCGGTTGCAGTTCAACAACCCGGAGGCGGTGGTGCCGCTGCACCATTCGGTCTTCGGCGGCTTCTTCGTCGGCGACTGGGATCAGGACGGCAGGCCTGACATCTGCGTCTACAATTGGTCGGGCGAGGCGGACTGGTGCTGGTCGGGCATCAAGATCTACCATTCCTCGAAGGGCAAGGTGCGCGAAGACGGCACGATCGTCTACTCCCGGGGCGAATGGACGAAGTCGCTGCCCAAGGATCGCGAGCGCGGGCCGTGGTGCGGGCGCTGGCCGGGCGCGAAGGAACTGGACCTGAAGACGGTGCACCGGGCGCCGGTCAGCAAGGACTACGGCGGCGCCGACTATTCCCATTGCATCGGCGACTTGAATGGCGACGGGTTCAACGACTGCCTGGTCTTCGCCAACGACCGCAGCGCCTACGGCTGGCACGACAATTACAACGAGAACGGGGTGTGGCTCACGCCGCACAAGTGCTTCGCCTATGTGATGTGGGGGAAGAAGTCGACCAAGGAGAATCCCGCCGACTATCGGGATCCGCAGCCGCTTTACAATGCCAACGGCCAGCCGATGCTGCCGATCGGCCAGGTCAAGCCGCGACTCATCGACCTGGACGGCGACGGCGATCTCGACCTCTTTACCGCCGAGGCGCCGGACCTGTTCCTCTATCGCGAGAACGTCGGCACGAAGTCGGCGCCGAAGTTCGCCTTGCCGCGCGATCTGGCCGACGGGCAGGGACGGCGGATCTCGACGCACCTGTGCTTCGCGGACTACACCTTCTACGATTACGACGGCGACGGGCTCAAGGACCTGATGGCGATCGACGAGGAATCGGGCGTTTGCTGGTTCAAGTCGCGCGGAGTCAGGAACGGGGCGCCGGTCTTCGACCAGGGCGTGACGCTCCTGCAGGCGGCGGACGAGCTTTACTACGGCGACATGTCGACGCCCTTTGCGGCCGACTTCGACGGCGACGGCGACGAGGACATCCTGACCGGCAACGCGGCGGGGGACGTTGCCATCATCTACAATCTCTCCGGGCGGGGGGTCGAGTTCCCGAAGTGGTCGGTGCCGATGGCGGTGAAGACGCCGGACGGCAAGCCGCTCAACGTGCGCGCAGGCGTGAACGGGTCGATCCAGGGTCCGCAGGAGGCGAAATACGGCTACACGATCACGACCGTGGCGGATTGGGACGGCGACGGCAAGCTCGACATCCTGATGAACACGATCTGGGGCAAGATCCTGTGGTGCAAGAACATCGGGTCGAAGAAAAAGCCGCGCTTCGACTATCCGAAGGGCATCGAGGTCGAGTGGGAGGGCGAGCAGCCGGCGCTCAAGTGGGGCTGGTTCAAGCCGAAGACGCAGGCGAATCCGAAGGAGATCATCACCCAGTGGCGCACGACGCCGTGGCCGGTCGACCTCAATGGCGACGGGCTCGTGGATCTTGTCCTCTGCGACACGGACGGCGACTTCGCGTTCTGGGAGCGGTATCGCGATAAAAAGGGTGCGCTCCGGCTCAAGCCGCCGCGCAAGGCGCTTTGCACTGCGGACGGCAAGCCGCTTCGGGCGGCGCGGTGGCTCGCCGACAGCGAATGGCTCAAGGGCTGGGGCGGCGCGTCGGGGCGGCGCAAGCTGGCGATGGCCGACTGGGACGGCGACGGCAAGCTCGACATCATCGTGAACTACGGAGCCAACTGCCAGTTGTGGCGGCAGCTGCGGGCGGAGGGCGGCAAGTGGTACTTCGAGGTCGTGCCCGGCACGATGGCCAAGGAACCGCTCTGGTCGCATGATCCGGTGCCGGGCGTCTGCGACTTCAATGCCGACGGCAAGCCGGATCTGCTCTTTGGAGCGATGGACGGTCACATCTACTATATGCGCAATCCCAGGACGAAATGAGGGGACGAATTCAGATGGCGGATAGGCTCGGACGGGGAGTTCGGGCGCTGGCGGCGGTCGGCGGACTGGTGTTTTCGCTGACGACGCCGGCGGCGCCGACGGTGGAGCTGAACGGCGAATGGCGGCTTGATTGTTTTCCGCAGCCGGATGCGGGGGCGGTGCGGACGCTGGCGGAGGTGCCGGCGGGCGCACAGTCGGTCACGGCGACGGTGCCGGGCAACTGCGAGCTCGACTTGGTGCGCGCGGGGGTGCTGCCGGTGCCGGAGGTGGGGCTTAACGTGCTCAAGTTCCACGCTTGGGAGAACCGCCAGTGGCTTTACACGAAGGACTTCGAGGCGCCGGCGGTCGAGCCCGGCGGGAAGGCGGTGCTGGTCTTCGAGGGCATCGACACGCTCTCGGACATATTCCTGAACGGGGAGAAACTCGGCGAGACGGCGAACATGCTCATTCCGCACGAGTTCGAGGTGACGAAGCGGCTGCGGCCGGGGACCAACCGGCTGCAGGTGCTTCTCCGCTCCGTGGCGCTGGAGGCGCAGGACCGGAGCGTCGACGTGCTCGGCTATTCGGTCGGCAACGTGTTCCTGGCGGACTTGCAGCTTTTCCGGAAGGCGGCGCACATGGGCGGCTGGGACATCTTTCCGCGGCTGATGGCTTCCGGGCTGTGGCGTCGCGTGCGGCTTGAGTGCCGCGCACCGGAATGGATCGACGAGGTCAACTGGATCGTGAGCGACATCGATCCCAAGGACGCGACCGGCGCGAGCGTCGAGGTCCGGTGCCGCGTGCGCGCGCCGTTTGCCCGGCGGGGGCGCTCGCAGTTGCGCGCGCGGCTCGTCAAGGACGGCCAGGTCGCGGCCGAGCGCACGGTTACTTATCGCGGGGCGCATCCGCAGATCCGGCTCGGGCATGACGACGAGGCGAAGCAAAAGTGGAACTGGGTGCCGGGACTTGAGCGCTGGTGGCCGCGCGGGATGGGGGCGCAGCCGCTTTATGACGCTGAAGTCGCGCTGATCGGCGAGGACGGGGCGGTGCTGGCGCGGCACGGCTGCCGGCTGGGCATCCGGATGGTCGCGCTGGAGCGTGACGACATCTACGGGCCGGATCGGCCCGGGCAGTTCCTCTTCAAGGTGAACGGCACGCCGGTCTACATCCGCGGCTCGAACTGGGTGCCGCTCGATGCGCTGCACGGGCGGGATGAGGCGCGGCTCTTGGAGACGCTGGAGATGTTCAAGGACCTCAACTGCAACATGATTCGCGTGTGGGGCGGCGGCGTTTACGAGCCGGATGCGTTTTTCGACTGGTGCGACGAGAACGGGATGCTGGTCTGGCAGGACTTCATGACCGGCTGCTCGGTGTTCCCGCAGGACGACGATTATGCGCAGGCGACGCGCGAGGAGGCGGTTGCGGTCGTCAAGCGGCTTCGGAACCATGCGTCGCTCGCGCTTTGGAGCGGCAACAACGAGAACGACCAGGCGTTCCACTGGTCGAAGCCGGGTGAGTTTGCGCAGGACCCGAACCGCGACCGGAATTCGCGGGTGACGCTCTCGCAGGCGGTCTTCGAGTATGACATGACCCGGCCTTACCTGCCGAGTTCGCCGTTCATTTCGCCGGAAGTGTACGCGCTTAAGGCAAAGCCGAGCGAGGATCATCTCTGGGGCGAGCGCGCGTACTACAAGGTCGGCTATTACACGAATTCGCCGTGCTGGTTCGCGAGCGAGATGGGCTATCACGGCTGCCCGAACCGCGAATCGCTGGAGAAGATGATGACGAAAGGCTCGGTCTATCCGTGGACGAAGGTGACGGGGACCGATCCGTGGAAGGACTACCACTGGAACGACGAGTGGCTTTTGAAGGCGTCGAATCCGTTCTTGGACAAGAGCCATGTGTCCTATGTGCGGCGCAACTCGCTGATGACCAATCAGACGAAGATCATGTTCGGCAGCGTGCCCACGGAGCTCGATGACTTCATCTTCGCCTCGCAGATCGTGCAGGCCGAGGCGATGAAGACCTTCGTGGAGCTGTTTCGCTCGCAGAAGTTCACGAAGAAGAACGGGCTCATCTGGTGGAACGTGCGGGACGGCTGGCCGCAGATTTCCGATGCGGTGGTTGATTATTACGGGGGCAAGAAGCGGGCTTATTATGCCATTCGCAATGTCCAGCAGGATCAGCTGGTGATGGTGCGCGACGATCATCAGGTGGTGGCGGTCAACGATACGCTGAAGGAGGTTAGGGGCAAGGTGCGCATTACGGATCGCGAATCGGGCCAGGTGGTCTTCGAGCGGGAATATTCGGTCGCCGCGAACGCGGCAGTCGAACTCGGCGAAGTCGCTTGGTCGGGTCAGGGGGTGTTGGACATCGCTTACGAGCAGGGCGCTCAGCAGTCGTCCAACTGGTTCCTGTACGGCGAGCCGCCGTTCGCTTTTGGCCAGGTCAAGACCTGGTTTGCGAGGTGATGGGAAGATGCACGGTTATTAATTTTACCCTCATTTCACTCAATGTTTACCGAACAAACCGATTTTTTAACACAGAGGCACAGAGACACAGAGTTTTCTGTGAAAAATTTCTTCTCAACGCTTGTAAACATCGCAATATTCCCCTCTGTGTCTCTGTGTCTCTGTGTTAAAATTAATCACTATGGGGGAAGAGGATGAAGAAATGGATAGTGACGGCGGTGGTAGCGGGGAGTTTGCTGGGGGTGGCTGCCGGGCTGCCGACGGATGTCGCCGTCACGAAACCGGACTATGTCGTCTATGTGCCGCAGCAGCCGAAGGGCTATGATCGCTCCAAGCTCGATCCGCACCGGCGCGGCGACAGCTATAACGACCACTTCCAGGTGATCTGGGATGCGGCGCGCTCGCGCTATTACGCCTTTTGGACGCAGGCATCGTGGGAAGGGGCCGGCGACCATCACGTCTGCTTTTCCAAGAGCACCGACGGCGGCCGGACCTGGTCGGAGCCGCTGGTGCTGGCGGGCAATGAGCGTCGGGACTGTCCCCGGCTGGAGGCCGACTGGCAGCAGCCGATGCTGTCGAAGTCGGGTCGTCTTTACTGCCTTTGGAATCAGCGCGTCCGTTATAAGCACGGCGCCGACGTCTGCCTTTCGGGCTTTTATTCCGACGATGGCGGCGAGACTTGGAGCCAGCCTTCGACGGCGGCGCGTCCCGATGCGAAGCTTTCGGCCTGGGACGTGCCGATCTATACCGGTTGGATCAACTGGCAACGGCCGCTTCGCCTGGGCAAGGACGGTCGCTACCTCGTTGGGTGCAGCGCGAACGGCGGCGTCAGCTTCTGGCGCTTCGAGAACATCGACGACAATCCGGAGATCGTGGACATCCAAATCCGCGCCTTCATGGACGGCGACCGTCGGCTTACGGTCACGAACATGGCCGAACAGGGCGCGTATCGGATGGACGACGGGCGCAGCTGGCTGGAGGAGGCCAGCGTCGTGAAGCTCCCGGACGGCCGGCTCTTTGCGCTCATGCGCTCTTCGATCGGGCATCCCGTCTGGTCCCAAAGCCGCGACGGCGGCGAGACCTGGAGCCCAGGAAAGATTCTGCGCGATGCGGCGGGCAAGCCCTACCTCCATTGCTGCTCGCCGTGTCCCCTCTACGATTGGAAGGGCCCCGAAGCGGGCAGCGGCGCTTACTTCGCGCTGATTCACGATACCTTTGACTTCGCCAACACCAAGACCTGCTATCAGGTGCGGGGGCCGCTCTACCTTATTGCCGGCCGATTCGACCCGAAGGGCGACCAGCCGATCAAGTTCGTCCGCAAGAAGTTCTTCGCGGGCCGCGCCGACGGCAGCTGGAACAGCTTCTATACGAGCTATACCGTCGCCAACGGCGAAGGCGTTCTCTGGTATCCCGACATCAAATACTATTTGCTCGGCCGGAAGATCGGCAAGGAGTGGTTCAAGGCGTCGAAGGATGAATAAGGAGTGGGTATGACGGGTGCATTGCTGCTGGCGGCAGGTTTGAGCTTTGTTCACGGGCTGGAGCGTTTTCAGCTGGAGAATTACGAAAACGCGGTGTCGATGACGGTGGCGGATTCGGAACTCGGCAAGGTGCTGGCGGTGCGGTATCGCGGGCCGGGCAACGATACGCTCTGGCGGGTGACGGGCGAGCAATTCGCAGTTACGCCCGGGGCGACCTATGTGGTGGGCGCCAAGGCCCGCGGCCAGTGCCTGCTCTTTCAGGCGGCGACGCCTTCGCCGGCCGTGAAATGGTTCGGAGCCGACGGCCGGCCGCTCATGTACAACGATGCGCGCGGCAAGCGCAAGCAGCTCGCCACCGACTTCCATGTCTTTCTCAGTCCCGACGAATGGAAGACTTCGTGGGCGCGCGGGCAAGTGCCGCCAAACGCCCGGTTCGCGGCCATCGAGCTGGTGGCGGATTTCCCCAACGTGCGCCCGAAGGATTGGATCGAGTTCGCCGCGGTCGACTATTTTGAGCGCCCTGCCGGAGCCGCCAGCTGGGAATATGACGACTTGGACGCGCCCGAGCTCAAGGTGCTGACGCCGTCGCCGACGGCAGATACGCGCACGGCGATTGAGTTTACGGTGACTGACCAGTCGAAGATCGTCGGAAGCAAATTCCGCTGCCGCATCAACGGCCGGGAGGTCACGCGCCAACTGCAGAAAGTGAGCGCCGGGCATTTCCGCTATGTCGCCGAGCAGCCGTGGCTGATGAATTCGGTCGTGAAGCTGGAGACGGACGCCGTCGACGAGCGCGGCAACGGTTCTACGGAATACGGCTTTGTGGCGATCACCGACATTCCGATGCGGCATGAAAAGGTGACGCGCCGCGACGACGGGCTCCTCCTGGTCGGCGGCCGGCCGTTTTTCCCAATCGGCATCTTCGGCGTGGAGCCGTGCCCGGTCAACGGCAAAGACGTCGCTCGCGGAGTGCGGGAGCTGCACGAAGCCGGCTTCAACACGCTCGGCACTTATCTGAAGGCCGGCATCGACCGCGAATATATGGAATTCGTGGAGGAATGCGACCGGCTGGGCGTCAAGATCTGGCCGAACCCGGCGTCGCACCGCGGGCTGGAGGACGGCCCGGATCAGACGGCGCGCGACCAGCGGCTTTTCCGCAATCTGCTGGAGGGGCGGCGGCATCCGTCAATGCTGGCCTGGGAGATCGGCGACGACACCGCCCAGCAGCGGACGGTCGCGGGCATGAAGCGCGATTTCCGCGCCGTCCGCGCGTGCGACCCCGACTTGCTCGTCACCCATAGCGACGTCTGCGCGTATGCGGGCCGGGCGACGCCGTTCGTGCCGCTGGCCGACCTGATCAAGGTCGAGAACTATCCGTTTATGGCGCCGACGCCGCAGCCGGAGGAGCTGGCGGTCTTCGAGCGCGATTTCGAGTTCGCGCGCGCCGACTATCTGGCGGCCGGCGACCGGGCGCCGAGCACGATGTCGATTCCGCAGGCCTTCAACGGCTGGGACACCTGGAAGCGCTATCCGACGCGGGCGGAGATGGTCGCCGAAGCGTATCTGGCCGTGGCGCTGAGGGCCAAGGGAGTTTCGTTCTACACTTACCATTCCTGGACCCAGGGCGGGGACGGCGCCGGCGAGACGCGCGAGCGACTGGACGAACTGAAGGAAATCGTCCGGGAGTTCGCGTCGCATTACGAGCATTACCTTGCCCGCGATGCCGCCCGACAGCCGACGGCGAAGGTGGTCGGCGGCCTGAAGACCAACGCCTTCGGCAAGTTCCCGGTGCGGTTCCTGCTGAAGGAAACGGGCTTTTTCGTGGCGGTCAACACGGCGCCGGGGGAGGTGACGGTCGAGTTCGACTTCCCAGACGGCAGTTCGCAGACGGTGACGCTGCCGCGGAACGGCGTGTGGGTGAAATGAATTTTCGCTGGGCGAGGAAAGGAAGGGGAAAATGAAGTTACGGCTAATGGGGCTGGCACTGCTGACGACGGAACCGTCATGTGCCTTAATAACGACAACTACGGCTGGTTCGACCTCAAGGAGAACAAACTCTGCCCTCAGCACGACGGCATCGAGATCGACTGCTTTGAAATTTATCGAAAGGAGTAAGTGGACATGAAGAGACTGATGTTTAATGCGGCGCTGATGGTCATGGCGGGCTCGGCGGTGGCTGCGCATTCGGGGGTGCGGAAGAACCCGTCGGGAAAAGACCTCGAGCGACTGCAGTTCAACAATCCGGACGCGGTGGTGCCGATGCACCATTCGGTCTTCGGCGGGATTTTCGTCGGCGACTGGGACAAGGACGGCTTCCCGGACATTTGCATGTACTGCTGGCCGTCGGAGCGCGACTGGTGCTGGTGCGGCGTGAAGATGTATTACTCCTCGAAGGCGAAGAACCCGTCCTCGCCGGACCGCATCTATCCGAAGGGCGAATGGGTGAAGGAATTGCCGTCGGAGCGCGGCGACGTGCGCGGGCCGGGCTACTGGCCGGCCGGCCAGCCATTTACGGGTCAGGGCATCCACTTGCCGAAGGGCAAGGTGACGGATTATGGCGGCGTTGACGTCACGAGCGTTCGCGGCGACCTGAACGGCGACGGCTTCGACGACCGGCTCGTCTTCTGTCATGACCGCACGGCCTACGGCTGGCACAACAACTACAATCCCGCCGGCGTGTGGCTGACGCCCAATCTCTGCTTCACCTATGTGATGTGGGGCAAGCGATACACGAAGGAGTCGCCGTCAAACTGGGAGGACCCCGTGCCGCTGGCGGGCGACGACGGCCAGCAGGTCATGCCGGTTGGCGGCGTCAGCTCGGCTATCCTGGCGGACTTTGACGGCGACGGGGATCTGGACCTCTTGACGAGCGAGGCGCCGGACCTCCTGCGCTACCGCGAGAACACGGGCACGAAGACGCGGCCGCGCTTCGCCGCGCCGCGCAATCTGGTCGACGGCCGCGGCGAGCGCCTCGCCTCGCCGCTCTGCTGGACTTATCTCACCTATGCCGATTACGACGGCGACGGCGAGAAGGATCTCGTCATGCTGGACGAGGAGTCGTCGGTCAGCTGGAGCCGCCGCTCGGGGATGAAGAACGGCCTGCCGGTCTTCGAGCAGCCGAAGTATCTGATGCAACAGGCGGACGAAGTCTATTTCGGCGACATGGCCTCGCCGTTCGCGGTGGACATCGACGGCGACGGCGACGAGGACATCGTGACCGGCAACGCGCTCGGCGAGATCGCGATCATCGAGAACCTGTCGAAGAAGGGCGTCGAGTTTCCGAAGTGGGCGGCGCCGAAGCGGGTGACGACGCCGGACGGCAAGCCCTACCGCATCATGGCGGGCATGAACGGGTCGATCCAGGGACCGCAGGAGTCGAAGTACGGCTACACGATCGTCACGGCCGCGGACTGGGACGGCGACGGCAAGGTGGACATCATCTTCAACTCGATCTGGGGCAAGATCATGTGGATGAAGAACGTCGGCACGAAGAAGAAGCCGCGCTTTGACTTCCCGAAGGGGATTGAGGTCGAATGGCAGGGCGAGCAGCCGGAGCTCGCCTGGGGCTGGCTCAAGCCGAAGACCTTAGCCAATCCGAAGGAGATCATCACCCAGTGGCGCACGACGCCGTGGCCGGTCGACTTCAACGGCGACGGCCTGGTCGATCTCGTCCTCTGCGACACGGACGGCGACCTTGCGTTCTGGGAACGCTTCCGCGACCGGACGGGTCAGCTTAAGCTCAAGCCGCCGCGCAAGGCCTTCCGCAACTCGGACGGCTCGCCAGTGCGGGCCTCGCGCTATGTGGCGAAGGGCGAATGGCTCGGCGGCATCGGCGGCGCGTCGGGGCGCCGCAAGGTCGCGGTCCTGGACTGGAACGGCGACGGCAAGCTCGACCTGGTGATGAACTATGGCGACAACCTGCAGGTCTACCTGCAGGAGAAGGCGGAAGGCGACCAGTGGTTCTTCAAGTGCCAGCCGGGCACGCTCGCCAAGGAGCCGCTCTGGAGCCACGACCCCGTTCCGGGCGTCTGCGACTTCAATGCCGACGGCAAGCCGGATCTCCTGTTCGGCCCGATGGACGGCTATATCTACTATCTGCGCAATCCATGTTCGAATGTGCTATAATATTCGGGCATATTTAATTCATCCAATAAGGACATTCATTATGAAAAAACTCATGTTGGCGGCGGTGGCGATGGCGGCGGCCTCGGTTATGGCGGCCGAACCGAAGGCGGAACTGGAAAAGAACGAGGCTCCGATTTTCTGGGGCTTTGCCAATTACGGGCTCTATTCGGGTTATCAGCTCTACGGCTCCTTGCTGAACAACGAGCCGACAGCGCAGGGCTATGCCGAAGGCAACTTTAATCTGCTGATCAACGATTGGGATCTCGGCTATCTCGGCGCCGGCGTGTGGTCGAACTCCGACCTTACCCCGCGGCGTGACCATATCGGCATCGGCGGCGCCTTCAACGAGTGGGATTTCAACCTGCACTGGGGTCGGACGTTCTGGTTCGACGATGCGAACACCTGGGGGCTTACCTATCGCACCTCGTTCGTATGGTACTATTATCCGGGGCAGCATTACCAGCGCATTCATCCGGCTTCGGATACGACGATGGACTGGAACCACTACTTCGAACTCGCGAACCCCTTCCTTATCCCTTACCTCAATGTCGTTCGCGAATATCGGTTTGAGTCCAACCTGCTGCAGTTCGGCGCCAAGAAGCCGTTGCAAATCACCGACGAGTTCTCGATTTGCCCCTTCATCGAGATGGTCTGGCGCGAAAACCGCTACAACTGGTGCTTCCCGACGCAGTTCGGCGGCGTGGACACCAACGCGGGCATTGCCACGCTCAAGGTCGAGCTCGACGCCACCTATCAGATCACCTCGAACTTCGGGCTCTTCGCCAAGGTCGCCTACTGCTCGATCATCGACCACGATCTGCGCAATAATTGCGACGACTATCTGGCCTCCGACGATTACGGCGAGAACAAGGATTTCGCCTGGGGCGGCGTCGGCGTTTGCTTCAACTTCTAAGAGTTGACGCGTAACCGGAAAAATTGATACAATTTGCGCGCTTGGATGAAGGGGGCGGGTGCTTTCGAGTCCAAGCGCAAAAAGTAACAGTAAGGAAAGATCAAGATGGAAATCTATGTTGGTAACCTCGCGTACGCGACCACCGACGACGGTCTGAAGGCGGCGTTCGCGGCATTTGGCGAAGTTACCGCCGTTCGCGTTGTCACCGATCGCATGACCGGTCGCAGCAAGGGATTCGGCTTCGTCACGATGCCCGACGCCGCTCAGGCGCAGGCTGCGATTGACGCGCTGAACGGGCACGAACTCGATGGGCGCACCGTTCGGGTTAATGAGTCTCAGCCCAAGCCTCGCGAAGAGCGGGGTGGTTTCCGC
>JAZLMR010000047.1:0-12346 GCA_045598785.1 Kiritimatiellia bacterium | reverse complement strand
GCTTCGCGCCCCAATCGCTCCCGGTCGTCGCTCGCGGTCGTCGACCATCGGCTCTTCCGCGGTCGGCGTAGGGCGGGAGTCCTGCGAATGAGGAAGCCCGGGGATGCAGGCGCCAGGAGCAACCTGCGCACGCAGCCGGTGGTTGTGTCGAGGGGAATGGCTGAACGAAGCTGGTTGTCTTCGGTGAAAAGCGCAGCCCCGGGCTGACGAGATTGAGCAGGAGCTCCCGCCCAAAGCCGACATTGCGCGGTAAACCGAGAAGGAAGAATTCGGCCGCGCGGTTGGCAAGCGCAAGCAAAGCGCCTTGAAGCTCACTGGCGGCGCGTCCGCTATCTGGGATAACGGAACTTTGCGACATAACTGCCGAGGTTTCTGCTATAATATTTAGAAATTCCGTATTTTAGGAAGGACTTTAAAATGGATATCGTGGAACTTAATACGACCGACATCGTCGCGTTTCTCAAAAAGCCGCGCGCGGCTTTCACCAAGGCGGACATCAAGCGCTTTGTCAAGGCGCAGAACATCCGTCACGTCAACTTCATGTACGCGGGCGGCGACGGGCGCCTGAAGACGCTGAACTTCATCATCAACGACGAGGCCTATCTCGACGAGATCCTCACCTGCGGCGAGCGCGTGGACGGCTCGTCGCTCTTCAGTTACATCGAGGCCTCGTCCTCCGACCTGTATGTGATTCCGCGCTATGCGACGGCGTTCGTTGATCCGTTTGCGGCGCTGCCGACGCTGTGCCTCCTCTGCTCGTTCTTCAACAAGGACGGCGAGCCGCTCGAGTCCTCGCCGGAATATACGCTCAAGAAGGCGTGCGCGGCGTTCAAGAAGGAGACGGGCCTCGAGTTTCAGGCGATGGGCGAGCTTGAATACTATGTGATCGCGCCCGACCCCAAGTCGTTCCCGGCCAAGGACCAGAAGGGCTATCACGAGTCGGCGCCGTTTGCGAAGTTCGGCGAGTTCCGCCAGCAGTGCATGCAGGCAATCGCGCAGGCGGGCGGCCGCATCAAGTACGGCCATAGCGAGGTCGGCAACTTCACGCAGGACGGTCTCATCTACGAGCAGAACGAAGTCGAGTTTCTCCCCTGCGACGCGCAGGACGCGGCGAACCAGTTGACGATCGCGAAGTGGATGATCCGCAACCTCGGGGCGAAGTACGGCTATGACGTCACCTTTGCGCCGAAGATCACCGTCGGCAAGGCGGGCTCGGGGCTGCATATTCACATGCGCATCATGAAGAACGGCGTCAATCAGATGCTGAAGAACGGCGTCATCAGCGACACCGCCAAGCGCGCGATCGCCGGCATGATGAAGCTCGCGCCGTCCATTACGGCCTTTGGCAACATGAATCCGACCAGCTATCTCCGTCTCGTCCCCCACCAGGAGGCGCCGACGAACGTGTGCTGGGGCGACCGCAATCGTTCGGTCCTCGTTCGCGTCCCGCTCGGGTGGGCCGGCAAGACGGATATGTGCAAGCAGGCGAATCCGAAGGAGACGGCCTCGAAGTACGACACGCACCAGAAGCAGACGGTCGAGATGCGCTCGCCCGACGCCTCGGCGAACGTCTATCTCCTCATGGCCGCGCTTTGCGTAGCTTGCCGCTACGGCTTCTCGCTGAAAGACGGCGTCAAGGTCGCGAACGACACCTATGTGAATGTCAACATCCACAAGGCCGAGAACGCGAAGCTCTTGAAGACGCTGGACTGTCTCCCGGACAGCTGTGCGGCTTCGGCCGATCTCCTGCTGAAGCAGCGGGCGATCTACGAAGCAGAGGGCGTCTTCTCGAAGGCCATGATTGACGGCATCGCCGCCGAACTGAAGGCGTTCAACGACCGCACGCTCCGCGCGAAGGTCACGAAGAACGCCAAGGCGATGGCCGAGCTGGTGAAGACCTACTTCCACTGCGGCTGATCGGATGGACCTCGTCCCCGGACAGGTCGTCGGCATCTACCGCGTCGTGCGTCCGCTCGGCGAGGTCGCAAAGGCCTTTGGCGTCCCGAACAACTCGGTCTCGCAGATCAAGACCCGTGTCGAGCGCATGATCGCCGACTACGAGGCGATGTTCACGGATTGAGAAAAACCACTGTCATTCCTCTCTAACTTTCCTGTATCTACTCATGGCGACTGGATGTCCCGAGGAGAAACAAGGCAAATGTACAGGACGGCGGAGAAGGGCGAAGCCCGAACACGGCAGAAGCCGATGTTTTCGGCTGTTTTCGGCTGGTTGACAAGCGGGGCGGGATGATGCATAATATGAAGCACTGTGATTCATCAGGAGAAGTAGATGGCTACCATTACGATTCATGCCGAGGACTACATCGCAGTTGCGTTGCGGGAACACGCCGATAAGGTCGGCAAGAGTGTGAACATGGCGGCGAAGGAGATACTGGCTGCCGCGCTGGGACTGGTGGCGAAGCCGAAGCGCAGGACGCCGTCCTTCATGAAGTGCGCGGGAATGCTTTCGCATGAGGCCGCGGAAGAACTGCGTTCAGCCCAGGGCGAATTCTCCCGCGTTGACGAGGAGATGTGGAGATGAGGAGTGCGCTTGTCGACACCAACGTGCTGATCGCCTTTGTTGAAAAAGGCGGGAAGGCACTGGCGGAGCAACTTTCCAAGTATGACGAATTGGTCGTTTCGCCAGTCGTGCTCGGCGAATATCGCGCCGGAATTTCCAACACGAAGAGAGGGCGGGAAAGCCAGGCGGCGTTGGAGCGATTCCTGGAATCCGATTCGGTGCGGGAGGTTGAGCTCACGGGAAAGACTTCGATTTACTATGCGAAGATATTCCAGGACCTCAAGTCGAAGGGCAAGCCGATTCCGGTCAACGACATGTGGATTGCGTCAACGGCATTGGAGCGAGGCCTTGAACTCTGTTCCTTCGACGATCATTTCTCGAATATCGCCATGTTGCAATTCGTGAAACTGCCATCGCCTCCGATTCCCTGAGCGAGTGGAAGGCGAAGAACGGGGAAGAAGTGTCTTGGTCGGCGGCTCCAATCCCGTGGGCGATATGATATAATTACCAATATGCGATTTCTTGAGGGGATAGGCGAGACGCGGAAAACCGAACTGCTGAAGCAGCTGCGGGCCGTGTGGACGCATGATTCGACGGCGATTGAGGGGAACACCCTGACGCTCGGCGACACCATGTTCGTACTCGGCTACGGCCTCACGGTCAAGGGCAAACCCCTCAAGGACCAGACGGACGTCCAGAACCACGCGCGGGCGATTGACGCCGTGCTGGAGCTGGTCGGGCGCGGCAAGCTGACGGAAGAGGACGTCTTTCGGCTTCATCGACTCGTCATCAACGAGCAACCGGCGGACATCTACAAGCCGGTTGGTGCCTACAAGCGCGAGGACAACGGCACCTACTGGCCGAATGCCGAGGGCGGCAGCACGTATCATGCCTACCTTCCGGCGGACGAGGTGCCGGCGGCGATGAATAGGTGGCTCGCGGAATTCAACGGCTTCTACCGCGCTGAGGCGGCGGAAGAGGAGCTTGTCGACGCCTACGCCCGTACGCATGCCGGATTCACGTCGATTCATCCGTTCTACGACGGCAACGGACGCCTTGCGCGGCTCCTGTCGAATCTCCCGGTCCTCTTCGCCGGATTTCCTCCGATCGTGATTCCCGTTGAGTCCCGCGAAGACTATCTGAAAGCGCTTTGGGATTACGAACGCGGCAATTCCGATTTGACGGTTCTCAAGGGGCTTGTTCGCGCGTCCTGGAAGACGACGCTTGACCTGCTTGCGGAAGCGAGGGGCGCGAAATGAGGTCCAAGGGTGTGCGGTCCGGCGCAGAGGCGCTGGTGGAGGCGCTGGAGCGGGCGGGGGCGGAAGTCGTCTTCGGCTACCCTGGGGCCAACATCGTCGATGTGTACGAGCGGCTGCAGAAGGCGAAGTTCCGTTTTGTCCTCGGTCGTCACGAGCAGGGCTGCACGCACATGGCGGACGGCTATGCGCGGGCGACGGGGCGACCCGGCGTCGTGGTGGTGACGAGCGGCCCCGGCGCGACGAACGCGATTACGGGGCTGGCGACCGCAAATGTGGACGGCGTGCCGCTGGTGCTCATTTCCGGGCAGGTGCCGCTTTCGCAAATCGGGACAGACGCCTTTCAAGAAGCCGATATGACCGGCATCTGCCGCGGGGCGACCAAGCACAGCTTCCTGGTGCAGCATGCGGACGAGATCCCTGAGACGGTCGCGCAGGCCTTTTACATCGCCACTCACGGCAAGCCTGGCGCGGTCGTCATCGATGTTCCGAAGAACGTGCAGGAGGAACTGACGGGGGCGCAGTATCCGGAGCGGATTTCGCTACGGGCCTATCATCCCGAGCAGGCGGCGACGACGGCGCAGGTCAACAAACTCGCGAAGTATTTGAACGAGGCGAAGCGACCCGTCCTCTACGCCGGCGGCGGCGTCATTGCATCGAACGCGGCGAAGGACGTCGCGGCGCTGGCGAAGCGGGCGAGCATTCCCGTGGCGACGACGCTGATGGGCGTCGGCAGCGTCGACGAGCAGGATCCGCTGGCGCTGGGGCTCGCCGGAATGTACGGCACGGCGGCGGCGAACGCGGCGCTTCGTGCGGCCGACGTCATCATTGCGCTCGGCGTCCGCTTCAACGACCGCGTTACTGGCGATTTGGAGTCCGGGTCCAGGGATTGGGGTTTCGGAGCCCGGCAGCGCGGACGCAGGATCGTGCATGTTGACTGCGATCCGTCGTCCATTGACAAGAACGTCTCGGTCGAGCTCGGAATCGTCGCGGACATCAAGGATTTGCTTACGACCGTCAATTCGCGGGTCAAGCCGAACGAAAGGGCGGAGTGGCTGAGGAAAATTGCGGCATTGAAGCGTAGGGATGCGGCGCGCCCGGAGGTCGCGCCCTACCGTGGCGGGATGGTAGGGCGTGACGTCCCGGCACGCCGCGTGATCGAATCGATTTACAATGCCACGAAGGGCGCGGCGATTCTCGTCGCGGACATCGGGTTACATCAGATGTGGTGCGCGCGTTATTTCCGCCATTCGCGTCCGCGGCACTTTCTCACGTCCGGCGGCATGGGTACGATGGGTTTTGCGATTCCCGCCGCGATCGGTGCGGCGATTGCAAAGCCCGACCATCAGGTGGTCGCGGTCGTCGGGGATGGCGGGGCGCAGATGACGGGCGAGGAGCTGATCGTCGCAGTGGAGGAGCGTTTGCCGATTGTCTTTGTCGTGGTCAACAACCGGGCGCTCGGCATGGTGAATACGCCGATCGCTTCGCCGGACTTTGTGAAGCTCGCCGAGGCGCACGGGATGAAGGGCGTCCGGGTCGCGGATCCGAGGAAGCTGGACGCGGCGATTGCGAAGGCCGTAAGGTCGAAAGGCCCGATTCTGGTTGAGGTCGTGGTCGCGGATACGGCGTGCCCGGAGGTCACGCCCTACCGTGCGGTGGTAGGGCGCGACGTCCTCGGCGCGCCGCGGGGGAAAGCATGAGTGAGACCATCTATCGTCTGAATTGCTTTGTGGAGAACAAGCCCGGCGTTTTGGCTCGGATCGTCGGGCTCATCTCCGGGCGCGGCTACAATATCCAGACCTTGAATGTCGGGCCGACTGAAGACGGCACGGTCTCGCGCATGCGCATCGATGTCCTGGGCACCGAGCGGGTGGTCAATCAGATCATCTTGCAGTTGCGCAATTGTGTCAATGTGATTGAGGTTACGAGCCGACGTCGATGAACTGCGCCTGGGGACGGGCAATTTTTAGTCAACAGCAAGAAAGGATCAAAACTATGGATTGGGGCAAGACGGGACTGGCGGTGATGGCGATGTTGTCATTGGTCGGCTGCGGAAACTGCAATACCTTGGAGCTGGCTCGCGACGGTCAAAGCGCCTATACGATCGTCACGCGCGAGGAGCTGCAGAAGGGCGAACAGCTGGTGATCGATGATTTCAAGCAGCTGGTGGAAAAGGCGAGCGGCGCGCGTCTGGACGAAAAGTACGCCCGGGAGGCGCCGGCGTCGAAGCGCATCTTCTTCGGCATTGCGCCCGATGGCTTTGACTTCGCCGCGCTTAAGGACCAGGAATATGTCGTCACCCGGCGCGGCGACGACCTCTATCTCTTCGGCGGCGGGGCGAGCGGCAATCGGCTCGCGGTCTACGACTTCCTCGAATATTCGCTCGGCTTTCGCTTCTTCGACGCGGCGGGCGGGATGAAGGTGCCGAGTGCGGCGGACTGCGCGGCAGTTCAAGTCGTCGAGCGGCGGCGGCGGCCGTCGTTCCTTAATCGCTACATGAACGGCGGCACCGGCTACTATCGCCGCCCTGAGGCCTCGTGGTTTCTGTATCGCAACGGCCAGAACGCCTTCGTGGCGACCGATGCGGTCAGCGACCAGCTGGAAATGACGCCCGACGACTTCCGGACGGTCGGTCCGCATGCGCACTCGATTCCCTACTATATCCCCGCCACCCGCAAGGATTCGACTTTCGCGTTCATCAAGAAGACCGAGACCGAGGACATGTTCAAGCTGCATCCCGAATATTTCACCGCGAATGCCGACGGCGTCCGCGGCGCGGGGGCGCAGGTCTGCTTCTCGCAGCCCGGGCTGCGGAAACTGCTGGCGGAGCGCGTCATGGAAAACATGCGTCTCAATCCGGGCGGCAACATCTTCGACATGTCGGCGAACGACACGCCCGGTCAGTTCTGCTATTGCCCCGGCTGCCAGGCCCTGACCAAGAAGTACGGGGCGGTGTCGGGTCCGCTCGTTGACTTCGTCCTTGAGTATGCGCCGCAGATCGGGAAGCTCTACCCCAACAACCGTCTCATGTGCCTCGTCTACCGCAAGGGCCAGACGCAGCCGCCGCCGAAGGGGCTGGACAAGATGCCCGACAACTTCATGCCGGACTTTGCGCCCATCGACGACAACTTCGCCAAGGACTGGGAGCACCCCTCCAATGCCGATAGCTATGCCGACTTGAAGGAGTGGTGCCGGCTGTGCAAGGACGTGACGGTCTGGTATTATCCCAATCCCTACGGCGGGGCGGTGACGCCGCCGTTCGGCAACGTGCTGCGCGTCGTCAAGGACATGAAGCTCATGCACCAGGCGGGCGTGAACGGCCACCTGATGGAGCATAACGTCGGCGTCGGCATGATGGTCGGCTTCACCGAGCTTCAGAGCTATCTGATCATTCATCTGATGCGCGACATCAACGCCGACTGCAAGGCGCTCGCGAAGGAGTTCATCGACCATCAGTACGGGGCGGCGGCGAAGGAGTTCACCGCCTATTGGAAGGAGCTGGAGCAGATTCGCCGCGACGAAGACATTTTCCTGGGCTGGAACGCCTCGCCGGCGGCGTATGTCTACCTCACGCCCGAGCGGCTGATGCGCTGGGAGGAGGCGTTCGACCGCATGGAGGCGCTGGTTAAGGACGATCCGCGGCGGCTCTTTAACGTGCAGCGCGTGCGCATCAATCTCGACTACGGGGTGATGACGATGTATCCGCTTGTGCGCAAGAGCGGCGACCAGCGGCTTAAGCCCTATGACTTTTACGCGAAGCGGTCGGTGGCCAGCCTTACCCGGGCGCGCGACGAGTTTGCCACGGGGCGGCTTAAATTCCGCGGTGACAGCTGCCTCAAGGGCTTCAAGGACAATGTCGAATACTATCGCGTGCAGTCGATGGAGGCGAAGATCGGCTTGCCGGAGGCGATTTTCGGCAAATTCCCGAAGGAATGCGTCTTTTCGTATCTGCCGCGCGTCCTGGGGCACAACTACCTTGACGATCCGGCGGCGGCCTACGGCGTCACCGCCTGGTTCGACAATAACGGCCGGGGCAACCTGAAGTTCCCGCTCCGCACCGATTTCGAGGATCATACCAAGTTGCCGCCGAAGCACTTTACGCTCGGCATAGCCACGATCACCAAGGAGATGCTGGGACCGCGGGGGCAGTATAAGTTTTACAACGGCGGCGAGCACATAGTTTCGTCTGACTGCACTTTCCGGCTGGGCGTGAGCGACGCCTGGGACATCAAGACCAGCGTGGGCAACACCTGGAAGTTCGGTTCCTACAACCGCGTGCGCTTCTGGGTCTCGCTCAAGTTCGAAGGTCCGCTCTTCTATCCGGAAGACGTGGGCAAGGAGAACCGCATCTATTGCGACCGGGTGGTGGCGGTGACCGATCCGGAATGACTTTACATGGAGGAGACAGGCAGATGAAGCCTACTTTGGTGGTGTTGGCGGCGGGCATGGGCTCGCGTTACGGCGGGCTCAAGCAAGTGGATCCGGTCGGACCGTCCGGCGAGGCGATTCTCGACTATTCGGTGTTCGACGCGATCCGCGGCGGTTTCGGCAAGGTGGTGTTCATCATCCGCAAGGACTTCGAGGCCGAGTTCAAGGAAAAGGTCGGCAAGAAATACGAGGGCACGATCCCCGTCGACTATTGCTACCAGGACATCAACGACCTGCCCTCGCCGTATGCGGTGCCGGCCGGGCGCACGAAGCCCTGGGGCACGGCGCATGCCACGCGCTCGGCGCGGAAGGTGGTGACGGGGCCGTTTGCGGTCATCAACGCCGACGACTTTTACGGTCGGGATGCCTTCGCCCAGCTGGGCAAGTTCCTTTCGGAGCCGGCGGATGACGGGCTCAGGCATCATTTTGCGATGGTCGGCTACAAGCTGGAGTTGACGCTCTCGGAAAACGGCTCGGTCGCCCGCGGCATCTGCGAGGTGGCGGCGGACGGCTCGCTGCGCGGGGTCACCGAAATGACCAAGCTGGTGCGCACGGGAGCGACGGCCGAAAATCGCGAGGACGAGGCGAATCCCGTAAAGGTGCCGCTCGACGCGCGCGTTTCGATGAACCTCTGGGGCTTTACGCCGGGGCTTTTCGACGAGCTGGAGCAGCGCTTCCCGGCGTGGCTGGCCAAGAACGGTTCGTTGCCGAAGAGCGAATGGTACATTCCCTTTGTCGTCGACGAACTCATCAAGGAGGGCAAGGCCGACTGCCGCGTGCTGCCGACGGAGTCCTCTTGGTTTGGCGTCACCTATCGCGAAGACAAGCCGTTCGTGATGGCCGAAATCAAAAAGCTGGTCGACGCCGGCGAATATCCGGCGAAGCTTTTCTAAGAGGCGGGCGCGTGCGGATTCTGGACGGGTTCAAGGATTTGCTTTGGCCGCGCTCCTGTGCCGGATGTGGCGGGACGGTTGACCGTCCCGCCCGTTATCTTTGCTCGGACTGTCTCAATCGGCTGCCGTTCGTACCTCATCGCGGTTGTTGCCGGCAGTGCGGACGCGAAGTCGAAAAACTGGAGGTGGAGTTCCGCTGCGAAGATTGTCGCCAGACTTCGCCGGCTTTCGACCGGGCGGCGAGCGCCTTGCATTTCGACGGCCTGGCACGCGAACTGATCAACGCCTTCAAGTTCAATAACGCCACTTATCTTCGCGACGATCTCGTCGATTTCCTGGAAGCGGCGGTGCGCGCACGATTCCAGTGGGGCGAAGTCGAACTGGTGCTGCCGATGCCGTCGACAGCCTGGCATCGGCTGGACCGCGGCTACAACCAATGCGCCTATTTGGCGGCGGCGCTCGCGCGGCGGCTCGACCGGCCGGGCGCGGCGCGAATCCTGAAGCGCGTGGGCTCCCCGGCGCGGCAAGGCGGGCTTAAGGAGGCGGAGCGGCGGCAGAATGTCCTCGGCACCTTTGCGGTGCGGCGGCCGGCGGCGATCAAGGGTCGCACGGTGCTGGTGGTGGACGACATCATGGCCACCGGCTCGACGCTCTCCGAATGCGCGGCGGAGCTGAAGCGCGCGGGCGCGGCGCGGGTGTGGGCGGTTACGCTCGCCCGTTCGGTGCGGACATGATATAATCTCGGCTTATGAAAATCGGACTATACGGCGGGAGTTTCAATCCGGTGCATGCCGGGCATCTGCGGGTGGCGCAGCAGGCGCTGGCGGAGCTGGCGCTTGATCAGCTGATCGTATTGCCAGCGGCGGTTTCGCCGTTCAAGGTCGGTTCGGCGCCGAAGCCGGAGGTCTGGGACCGGCTGCAGGCGGTGCACAATGCCTTTGACGGGCTGGAGCGGACGGTGGTCGACGAGCGCGAGCTTAAGCGCGGCGGCGTTTCCTATGCGATTGACACGGTGCGGGAAATTGCGGCGGAGCATCCCGGCGCCACGCTTTATTTCATCCTCGGCGAGGATTCGGTCGCCGGGCTGCCGCGGTGGAAGGACATTGACGAATTGCGCCAGCTGGTGGAATTCAAGGCCTATCCGCGCACGCGCGAATCTTCGACGGCCATCCGCAACCTTTTTGACGCGGCGGCGGTGACGCTCAATCCCGATGCCCAGTTGGTGGCAGTGGTTCGCGACGGGTTGCGCCGTAAGGGCGGCTATTGCCCCTGTCGGCTGCCGAAGACGCCGGAGTTTTTCTGCCCTTGCGACGAGTTCAAGGCGCAGTTGGCCGATCCGAATTATCACGGGCTTTGTCATTGTCGGCTTTATCTGAAGCCGTAGTTGGAGCGGGCAGTGGATTCGGAATCGGCATTTTCCCGTTCGGAGGCCTTACTGGGGGCGCAGGCAATGGCGGCTTTGGCGTCGGCGCGGGTGCTGATTGTCGGAGTGGGGGGCGTCGGCAGCTGGTGCGCGGAAGCGCTGGTGCGCACGGGCGTTAAGCAGCTGACACTGGTGGATGACGATCGGATCGCGCCGTCCAATCTCAATCGGCAGTGCCCGGCGACGGCCGCCACCTTGGGAGAGCTTAAGGTCGAGGCGATGCGCTCGCGGCTAGCGGCGATAAGTCCTGATGCCCAGGTGACGGCGGTCGCTCAACGCCTTGCTGAAGACGAAGCGGAGTTTCCGGTGCGGGTCGCCGATTTCGACCTGGTGGTTGACGCCATCGATTCGGTGGTGTCCAAGGCGGAGCTGATGCTGGCGGCCACGACCGCGGGCGTGCCGATCGTAAGTTCGATGGGTGCGGCGCTGCGAGTCGATCCCACGGCGGTGACGGCGACCCGCTTCGAGAAGGTCGAAGGCGACGGGCTCGCCAAGGCGTTGCGGCGGCAATTTCGGAAACGGCAGCGGTTCCCGGGCCGCTTTGTCGCCGTCTGGAGCCGGGAGCTGCCGCGGCGGCTTGAGGAGCGCGGCAGTTTGATGACGGTCACCGCCGCTTTCGGCATGGCGTTGGCCGCCCAGGCAATTGAAATCATCACGAGAAAGGAAGCGCAATGAAGATTGGCTTTTTGGGGGCGGGCAAGATGGCCGAGGGCATTCTGTCGGCGATGGACGACAAGTCGTCGGTGCTGATGGCGGAAAAGCTGCCGGCGCGGGCGCAGGAACTCAAGCGGCGCTACCGGGTGGCGGTTACCGCCGATCTGACGGCGGTTGCCGCCGCGTCCGAATTGATATTCCTGGCGGTGCGGCCGCAAGATGTCGAGGCGGTGGCGGCGGCGGTGAAGCCGCTCCTGACCAGTCGTCAGACGCTCGTTTCGATTGTCGCCGGCAAGACGCTCGCGAAACTGCGCCGCGCGTTTGGCGCGAAGGTGAAGCTGATTCGGGTGATGCCCAACTTGGCCTTGCGCGCGAAGGCGGGCATGTGCGCCATCTGTCCGGCGCCCAAGACGCCCAAGGCGGCGGTCAAGGCAGTCGAGCGGATTCTCAGTGCTGCCGGCGCCACGGTGGTGCTGAAGGAAAAGGCTTTCGATGCGGTCACGGCGCTGTCGGGCTCGGGTCCTGCTTATTTCGCCTATATGGAAGCGGTGATGGCGGCGGGCGGAGTCCAGCTGGGGCTCAAGCCGGCGGTGGCGCGGCTGCTGGCCGAAGAGACCATGTTCGGCACCGCCAAGTTCCTGCGCGAAAGCGGCATGGATCTGCAAGCTTTCATCGACGGCGTCTGCACCAAGGGCGGGACGACGGCGGCGGGCATGGTCGAGCTGGCGGTGCCGGAGTTTCGGCGAATCGTCGCCGCGACGCTTAAGGCCGCCGCCCGGCGGTCGGCGGAACTGGCGTAAGTGAACTTTCGCAATGCCGCGTTCTGGCGGCAGGTTGAAATGACGAATGGCGTCGCCCTACGCCCGCCGCATCAAAAAACTCTCCTCCCCGCTGACGCGGTGACGAGAGTTTTTTGATGCGTCGGAAGTTTTTCAGCAGCCAGCAGCCAGCGGACAGCGGCCAATCCGAATGGTCGTGGCGCGGCTTATTTGCCCTTTATGAGCTGTCAGGGGGCGCCAAATCGGCCGCGCCCGATCTCTTTTCAAACGCGCGGGCATCGAGCCCGCGCGGGTTCGATTTGAACGCCCCGTTGTCTTGCCGCGGCGCTATGCGGCGAGTTTGAGCATGAATCCGAGGAGCTTTCCGTCGTCCCATGTGAGTTCCTTGCACT
>JAZLMR010000046.1:0-8356 GCA_045598785.1 Kiritimatiellia bacterium | reverse complement strand
ATGATTTCTACGGGGCGCCGATCATTTCCGACGGATGGAAGCGGAAGTTGGCCTATGCAATCGGGCTCGGTTCGTTCAATGGTGGTTTTTCGCTTCGTAGTCGGCGGCTTTGCGAATACGCGTCGAAGATGTGGTTCTCGTTCTTCTCGAAGTTCATGGCGGAGGACAACCGTCATCTCGGGGAGGATTTCTACTACACAACGCTTCTCAAGTTCCTCCCGATGACGTGGTTGAAGTTCAGCTTCCCGTCCGAAAAGGAGTCGTTTCGGTTCTCGGTCGACACCCTTGGTGGACGGGTTATGTATCCAGCTGGCGTTATTCCGTTTGGAATGCACGGAAAGGATACGATAAGCATTCATGCGCAGGACCTGATCTTGTCGGTAAAAAAAGAATTGACGGAGGTGCCTACTACAGGCGAAGCAGCAACCGTAAAGGCCACACGTCTTAATCCTCCGTCAACACATGCTATACTAAAAAAGATTTATGACGTCAACGGACGGGCGCATCTCTGAATTTTAAAGGATCTTTTCCGCGTTGATAGCGGACGGTCACATTTCTGCGCTTCGCTTACTGCCTCCGGCCGGTTAACACGGAGCGCGCGGAGGCACGTAGGCACGGAGATTGAATCTGAGGCTTGCTTGCGCGGCTTCGATTCACGACCCTGCCCCGTATTCTTTGGCGATGGCGGGGATGGAGGCCTCGTCCGGACAGTCCTCTTCGCGGATGACGTTGCGCAGCACGGCGGGGCATTCCCTGGCAAGGCGTTGGCGGTATTCCTCCTTCGTCTCGCTGACGACCCGGTCGATTCCCTCCCGGACCGTAGGGCGTCCGAAGTTGATGACGAGCCCCACGCGGAGGCCGAGCATCTTCAGGTAGGTCCTGCACTGGGCGCGGAACGCCTCGTCCTTCGCCTTCGCCTGGACCGCCTTGACCTCCACGATGACGGTGAGATCCCCGTCCGTGACCTTCAGGTCGAAGCGCTTCGGGTTCTCGTCGTCCGCGCAGAAGACGTGTCCCTTGTAGACGACGGGGACGGGGCGCTGGCGTTCGACGGTCAGGCCGACCTGTCGCAGCTCCCACTCGAGCGCGACCTCGTAGGCGAACTCCTTGAGGCCGGGGCCGCCGTAGGTCCTGTGGACTTCGATCGCGCAGCCGATGATCTTCTCTGTCAGCGCGTTCTCGGGCAGTTCCTCAAGCATCTTCCTCCTCCTTCCTGATGCGGTCCGCGGTCCTGGCCCTCGACGCCTCGACCGACAGTCCGACGAGCTCGTCGCACAGTTCCCGGAATCGGTGGAACGTCTCGACCTCCCTCCTGACGCGGGGAAGGTCGTCGTCGCGGACGTACTCGGTGCGGCTTCTCCCGGCGTAGGTGAAGCTCAGCTGGTTGTAGCCGATCTCGCGCCCTCCGCTCCTGCGGTACTGGACCGAGAGATGGCCCGGGCGCATGTCGCCCAGCCTCGCGATCTCGCGCTTCACGCCCGCGATGAGGCGCTTCAGCTCTTCTTCGCTCCTTGTCTTCATGGCTCCTCCACATTTGATATAATATTGTATCACCATGATGACCCAATTGTCAATACCAGGAAGGATGCGATGCGCACGGCGGAAGACCTCGTGAGACTTGAAGAGAAGACAGGGCGGAAGGCGATGGAAATCGGCAGGGAGCTCTACAGGAGGAACGTCCGGCCCGTCGTCGACGGCATGCCGCACGTCGGCAGCGACGGGGCTCCGCTGACCGAAGGCAGGACGGCCGACTTCACGGTGAAGACGCAGTACGGCGACGTGAAGCTGCGCGGGTTCCGTGGCAGGTGTCGCGCGACGGGGAAGTTCGAGATCCCGTTCAAGGTGGTCTTCTGCCGAGGGGAGCGCTGCGCGATGTCCCCGCTCCTCGAGAGGAAGGTCGTCACGACCGTGTGCGAGACCGGGTCGTTCGAGAAGGCCTCGCGTGTCTGCGGCGAATGGGGGTGTCCGCTGAGCGACGACAAGGCGATGGACACCGTCAGGCGCGTCGGCGACGCCTGCCTCGACTCCGACCTGCCCGAGCTCTGCGCGAACGCGGCGCGGGGCGACGACGTGCTGATCGTCATGATGGACGGCTGGATGGCGCGGTTCCGGGGCGAGCGCTGGGCGGAGGCCGAGGAGTCCCGCGCGGGCCACGTCGACTGGCACGAGAGCAAGTCGGCGGTCATCTTCCGCCTCTCCCAGGCGGTCGACGTCAGCGACACGCGGCGCACGATCGTCGAGAAGCACATCGTCATCGCGCCACCCGAGACGACACCGGACGACTTTGGCAGGATGGTCGAGGCCGCGGCGAAGCGCATGGGAATGCTCCGGGCCAGGAAGACCTACGTCATCATGGACGGCGGCACGTACCTCTGGAACGTGTTCGACCTGACGTTCAGCGCGCTTGCGGAGGCGACGCTCGACTACTACCACGCCTCGCAGCACCTCGGCGTCCTCGCGGAATTCCTCTTCGCCCACGAAAAAGACGCGTCGGTCAAGGAGAGATGGCTCGAGGCGCGTCGGCATGAGCTCAAGCACGAGGGCGCGAAGTCGCTGATGGACGCGCTCAGGGAGATCGAGCTGAAGAAGGTCCGCGGCCGCGAGGCGAAGAAGGCGGTCAAGCGCGAGGCCGCCTACTTCGCGAAGCATGAGGAACACATGGACTATCCGCGCAACCAGAGGCTCGGCATCCCAATCGGGTCAGGCGCGATGGAGTCGCAGTGCTCGCAGAACCAAAACCGGTTCAAGCGGCGAGGCCAGTTCTGGTCGGACGACGGCTTCGCATCGTTCGTAAAGGCATACGTGCGCTATGCGAACGGCGAGCTCAGCTACTGCTACTCACGAAAGGCGGCATGATGACGAATGTAAGGCACGTAAGCAAACCTCAGATTCAATCTCCGTGCCTTCGTGCCTCCGCGCGCTCCGTGTTAACCGGCCGGAGGCCGAACAGGAAGAAGAAGCTATTTCGGCTCGTCTAAACGAGCGCGTCCGCTGTCGGTAGGCTTGAACAGGGAGAAGGAAGTTTAAAATTCGGAGATGCGCCCCTCAGGGCTGGATATGGTCGCGAACGCGGACCCAGCCCGAAGGATCGCCAGGGTTGGCCGCACGGTTGGGATTCGCGGTCGTCTTGACCGCCGGGTGGTCGATGAGCGCCTGAAGCTCCGCCACCGAAATCGCCGGCGCCGGCGCCAGCGCCGCCGAAGCCAAATAGCGGACGAGCTGCGACTTCAAGTAACGCGCCGCCGGATCCGTCGCGCGGAAATTGAACGAGCAGACGAGCAGCCGCCCTTCGCCGACCTGATACTCGAAAAGCGCCGCCTGCCGAATCGGGCACTTGACCGCGCTCGCAACATCGACAATCGGTGCAAACGGCACCGCCGCCTCCAGCTGCACCGCCTTCGCCTTGTTCATCAGCTGCCGGAACTGCCAGCCGCAAAAACCTTCGTGCGGAAAATCGCCGAGCGCCGGATGGTGGCGGATCACCGTCGCGAAATTGCCGCTGCACCGCCCCGCCCGGCCGGTATTGGCCGACATCGGCGAAGTCTTGAACGGGCCCGCGCCCAGCAACGCCACCCGCTCGCCGCGCCGCATCGCCGCCAACAGCTCGTCGCGGGCAATGTCCGTGACCACCCGCACGCCGGCGCCTTCGGGTTCGCCGACTTGCGGAAACACGTACAAGTCCCAGCAGTTGTCCAGCGTCACCGCCGCACTGGTCAGCGTCGCCTCCAGCCGGCACTTGCCCGGCCGCTCCCACTGCGGCAGCTCGACGGCGAACTCGCCGAGCTCCGCAATGCACCCGTTCGCAATCGTCGGAAACTGCCGCGTCGCCCGCCACAGTTCGCGCCCGGATTGATCCTCGACCAGCCGCACCGTCAGCTCCGCCTCGGCAATCGCTCCGGCATAGTTCGACAGCCGCAGTTTCGTCTTGCGGACCGTGCCGGCTTCAAAGACGAACTCCGTCGCGAAATCCGCCAGCAGCACCGCCGGCGAATTGTAGCGCCGCACCCTGGCCACGCTTTCGCCGGGCTTGAGCCGGCAAAACTCGTCCATCATGCCGACCGAATAGCCGAAGGTATGCCAATGCGAATTGATGTCGCCGAGAAAATCAAAGCCCGCCACCGTCTCGCAGGACCGCGCCTTCTCAAAGCAGAATTTGCGCGTCAGCGCCACCCAATGGCAGGAATTGGTGAAATAAACGCCCCAGTTGCCGACCAGACCCTTCTCGGTCAGCACCCGCCGCACTTCCGAAAAGAGCCCGGTCCTGCGAATGGGATTGTCCTCGGGATACCTCGCCTCCAGCAAAAGGTCGGCGTAAGTCCCGTCGATGCAGAGTTCATGCAGCAGCCGCGGCTTGCCGCACCAGACCGACGCCACCGATTCCAGGAACTCGTCGCTGCGGCCATCGACGTAATTGTAGGAAGTCGTCTCCAGGCTGACGGAATTGAAAAGATCCGAATACTTCGCCAGCCGCTCGGCACGCTCGCGATTATGCAGAAACGGCTGCGCCACCAGGGGATCGGTCTCATGGCTGAGGAAATAAGTGACGCCGCGCAAGGCGCTCATCGGCGAAAAGAGCGCGTCCGTGCGCGTATGCACCAGCTCGGCAATGCGCTCCAGATACGCCTCGGCCAGCCGGTCGATGCGCGTCTCGTTGCCGGTGCAGTAGATCACCACGCAAGGGTGACGGCGGGCAAAGGCGATGATCGCGGCATACTCCCACTCGGGCACGAAATTAGGCGACTCGATCTGCACCAGCATGCCGAGCTCGTCCATCGCCGTCAGATACTCCTCCGTCGGCACGTAAGTGTGAAACCGCACGAAATTAAACCCAAGCTCCTTGCGCTTCGCGGTCAGCTCGCGGAAATATTCAAGGTCATGCGGCAGATGCACCGTCAGCGGGAAATAGCAGTGCTCGGTGATTCCGCGCAGGATCACCGGCTCGCCATTGAGAAACAGCTTGGGATCGACGGCGACGAGCCGACGAAGGCCAAACCGCAGCTCGTGCTCCGCGCCCGCCGTCGTCAGCCGCAGGCGGTAAAGCGTCGGCCTTTCGGGCGACCAGAGCTCGAACCCGTCCGCCGCCAGCACGGTATCTCCGCGCCCGCGGCCGCTGACGAGCGGCTGGCCGTCCGCATCCCGGAAGATTTCATAGCGGTACTCCGACTGGCCGTCGACATGCACCGTAAACGACCGACAGTCCGCCGCGGTGGTCACATAAAGCTCGCGGAGGTCGTCGCCGGGGAACTCCAGCGCGACCGAACCGTTGACCCCGCCCGTCGCCCGAAAGAGCGCCCGCGAGGTAAGCCCGCGCACTTCCGCACCGTTGTAGCCGACGTTCAGCTTGTTCTGCACCGCCAGCACGATCTCGTTTTCGCCCGCCCGCAGGAATTCCGCCGGCACCTCCATGGCGAATGGCGTCGAATAGCCCTCTCGCTTTTCCAGGAACTTCCCGTTCAGCCACACCCGGATGTCATTGCGCACGCCGCCAAAGCGCAAGCGGGCATTCCGCGGCGAAGCGACCGCAAAGGTGCGCCGGTAATAGAACAGCCCATACGGCTGCGGAAGTTGCGTGTCGGGCGCCCAGCCCTGCAGCGGGAGCCGGCACTCGCGCCACTCGGGATTGATCCGGAACTCGTCGCGGATTCCGGCCGCGCGCAGCGCCGGCACCAGGTCTTCCCAATAGCCCGGCACCGCGCCCTTCACCAACTTGCCGGCAAAGGCCGGATAGTCGTCGGTCTCCAGAAAGTGCGGCGAATACGCCAGCTCCCAGTCGCCGTCCAGAGACAATGTTTCCGTGGCCGAGAACGCCGTCACCGCCAAGAGCCCCATTGCCAATGCCAATACACCACGCCGCATAAGTTCAATCCAATTTCAGTCGATAGCTTTTTTCCGACTCATCGCCGGCGATCCGCTCAAATCCCAGCCGCTCATAAAGTTCCGCAACCGGGGCGTTCTTGGCCGTCCGCCGCCACCGGGCACGCACTTCGCCCAGCCCCCGAGCCGCCAGCTCCTGCCGCAATCGCGCCAGCACTTCGTGCTCGATGCCGCGGTTCATGGCCCGGCAGCTCATCACCCAGTCGACGATCTCATTTCCGCAAACCTGCACAAACGAAATCAGGCCCAAGTCGCCGAAGCGGTCGCCGGCTCGCGCCGTCAGCACCAGCCGCCGCGGATCCGCCATGAACTCGCGCACTTCCGCCTCCGAATAACGGTGCGTCAGCACGTTGAACTGATTGGTCTTTTGCGAAAGCTGCGCCACCCGCGGCACTTCCGAAGCCGCCAACGGCCGAATCTCCGTCCACATTTTCAGCGACGCCAGATAGTCCGCCGCCGAAACGGCGGCCGCCGCCTGCCGCGCGGCTTCGGCCTGATAGCTGCGAACCCGCAGCCGGTCTTCGGCCGTCAGCCGCCGCTCGGGGAAAAAGTCGCCGACTGCCGCCGGCGAGCCGACGACCGCGACTTCCGGATGCCGGGCGCGCATTTCCGCGCGCTCGACGGGGTTGTCGTCGACGAAGACGAACGCCTCCGTCCCCAGATTCAGTTTCGCCGCCAGCCGCTCCAGCCCGTCGGCCTTGGCGCCCCAGCCGACTTCACTGGCGACGAAATCCGCCGCCGTCAGCGGCATCCCGGCGAAATCCACGTCTTCGGGATTGTTCTTCGACAACACCGTGAGCAGAATGCCGCGCGCCGCCAGCGCCTTCAGCTGCCGCTGGAACTCGTCGTCGGGCACGATTCCCCCGCGCCCGACCTCGCCGATCGTCCCCTGCCAGAGCGTCCCGTCCAGATCCAGCGCCAGCGCCTTGCGCAGGACGAACAGCGAGCCGATTGCCGCCAGCCCGCGTGCCGACCAGGGCATCGCCGCCAGCTTCCACATCCGCTCGTCATAAAAGCCCTCGACATCGTCCCGCATGAGCTCACCGAGCTTCGGCACCACCACCGGCACGCCGGGGAGCGCCCGCCGCAGCGCCGCGACGGCCTCCGCCACCGACGATTCCGCCAGCTGCTCGCGTTCGGCCGCCGTGGCAAAGTGGCCGTCGAGCAAAAGGTAAACCGCCTCCGGAGCGAAAGCCAGCAGTTCCGGAGGCGGATTCAGCGCCGTTACCATCCATGCCCCGAAGCCCGACGGCGTCCAGACTTCATGCTCACCGCGAAGTTGCTCGGCGAGCACCTCGACGGTGACATTGGATAAGAGCGCGAGCTTCAGATCTTCTGCGCCTCGTTGCGAACGTAAAGACCGAGCTGGTCCATCTTGGCGTAAAGCTCCTTGAGCTCGCCCTTCGCCAGCGGCCGGCCGGCCGGAGCGCGCCCTTCGCCGACATCCAGCCCGAGATACTTCATCATCGACTTGTGCCAGGTGAAGTTAGGCTTCGCGACCATCAGCTCGACATGCCGCACCGCATCGTCCATCAGCGGCCGCGCCTCGGCGAACTTGTTCTCCTTGGCCAGGCGGCAGATGTCGGCGAACAGCCCCGGCACCATGTTGTCGGAAGTGCCGATGCAGCCCGAGAAAAATCCGCTCGCCAGCGCATTCAGCACCTGCTCGTCGGCACCGGCGAAGAACGCGACTTCCTTCGACAGGCGATTGCGCAGCTGCGCGACGTTCCAATACTTGTAGGCCGTGTACTTCATACCCTTGACCTGCTTGATGTCGAAGAGCTTCGCGTCGCGATCGGGATTGATGTCCTGCCCGAGGATGTAAACCATGAACGGCAGGTCGGTCGCCCCCGCGACGCGCTTGTAGTAGTCGTAGCGCGAAGCGAAATCCTGACCGAAATAGACGGTGCCGACCGAACTCACCCAATCGACGCCGCACTTGGCCGCGGCTTTCGCCATCGCCACCGACTCGTCCACCGACATGTCGCCGATGTGCGCGATGAGTTTCGCGCGGCCCTTGGCGGCCTTGACCGCGCGCGTCCAAACCCGCTTGCGCTCGTCCAGCGTCAGCAGGAAGCTCTCGCCCGTCGAACCGGTGAGATAGAACCCGCGCAGGCCCTTCTTGATCCCGTACTCAATCTGCTGTTCGATCATGCCCTCGTTGAGCGATCCGTCCTTCTTAAACGGAGTATAAAGCGCCGCGTACGCGCCATACATGTCATCGTATTTGAATTTCATTTCACGTAATCCCTTGGGGTTAGATACTGCGTATTATAGCACAATAATTCCAAGCTGCACCTGCGGAAGTGACTGGCGGCTCCGTCGGCGGCGGCAATTTACCCGCTACGGCCGACGCATCAAAAAACTCTCCTCCCCGCTGACGCGGTGACGAGAGTTTTTTGATGCGTCGGAAGTTTTTCAGCAACCAGCAACCAGCGGACAGCGGCCAATCCGAATGGTCGTGGCGCGGCTTATTTGCCCT
>JAZLMR010000045.1:0-8901 GCA_045598785.1 Kiritimatiellia bacterium | reverse complement strand
GCATCGTACGGGTGATGTTTGTAAAAACGCAAGTTGACCGTTTTTCGATTCCGGCGTAGCCCGCGCACCAATGTCTGGCAATTACGATGCAAGATTGTAGCCAAAGGCGCGGGCGTTGTCAGCCGGATCGGAAAACGGTCTCCCTTATTGCGTTCGGCGCAAGCCGATTGCGTTCTAGCACCCAAACGGTTCAACGGTTTGCAATCGCACCCACCCGGGCCCCAACCGCCATTTGAAACCTGCGCAGGGTGCGCAAATTTGCTAAAATACTCTTTTAACAAGAAAGGGATGCAATCATGCTGACTTGGATGGACAGTCTCAAGGGTCGCTCGATGATGCGGCTCAAGTCGTTTACGGACGCGGAAATGCTCAATCTCATCGAGCTGGCGGCGCAGCTCAAGGCCCGGCGCCAGGCGGGCGTGCGCGGGAACCTGCTGCACCGGAAGAACATCGCGCTCATTTTCGAGAAGAGCTCCACCCGCACGCGCAACTCCTGCGTGGTGGCGGCGCGCGACGAGGGCGGCGGCGCGGAATACCTGACGCGCCCCGACATCCATTTCGGCAAGAAGGAGTCGGTCAAGGACACCGCCCGCGTGCTCGGGCGCATTTACGACGGCATTCTCTTCCGCGGCTTCTCGCAGCAGGCGTGCGAGGACCTCGCGAAGTATTCGGGCGTGCCGGTCTGGAACGGGCTTACCGACGACTATCATCCGACGCAGATCTTCGCCGACCTGCTGACGGTGCGCGAGACCTTCGGGTCGCTGGAAAACTGCACGGTCGCCTATGTCGGCGACGGGCGCAACAACGTCGCCAATTCGCTGATGATGGGCTGTGCGAAATGCGGCGTCAACTACGTCTGCTGCGCGCCAAAGGAACTGCGGCCCGACGAAGCGGTGCTGGCCGAGGCCGAGGAAGTGGCCCGGCGGAACGGCGTCGAGATTCGCGTCTGCGAGGATCCGCAGGCGGGCGTGAAGGGGGCGAACGTCCTGTATACCGACGTCTGGGTGTCGATGGGCGAGGAAGCCAAGACGGCCGAGCGCATCCGGCTGCTTCGCCCCTACCAAATCAATATGGAGCTCATGAAGGCGACGGGCAACCTGGAGGGCAAGCTCATGTTCCTCCACTGCCTGCCGGCTTTTCACGACTGCAACACCGAAGTGACGCGCGAATGCGGGGCGCTGGAAGTGACCGACGAGGTCTTCGAGTCGAAGTATTCCAAGGTCTTCGACGAGGCCGAGAATCGGATGCACACCATCAAGGCGCTGTTCGTTTCGGCGCTTTGCGATCGGAAGAGCGTATGAAGCTGAAGTTGCTGTTGTCGCTTCTTGGAGCGACGATTGCGGGAGGGGTTATGGCGGAGGAATTTCCGGATTGGACTGGGTTTACGCCCGATCGGGCGCGGGCGGAGCTGCCGAAGCTCTTCGAGTCGAGCCGGCAGGCAGTGGCGGCGGTGGAGGCGTCCGCGCCGCGCGACTACGAGTCGCTCGTATGGAAACTTAATGACGCGACGCGCGAACTGATGCGGACCTGGGGCAAGGTCTCGCATCTCAATTCGGTGATGAATTCCGAGGCCTGGCGGCAGCTGGAGGAGGATTTTCAGCCGCAGCTGGTGGAGCTGTCGCTGCGGATCGGTCAGTCGCAGTCGATTTTCGCGGCCGCCAAGGCGGTGCTGGCCGGCGAGCGCGATCCGTTGCGCCGCCGCATTCTGACGAGGATGATCGAAAGCGCCGAGCATTCGGGCGTCGGTCTTGAAGGGGCGGACAAGGCGCGCTTCAACGCCATTCAGACCGAACTCGCCAAGCTGTCGACGGACTTCGAGAACAGCGTGATCGACGCCACCAAGGCGTTTAAGTTCGAGAAGGACGGCAAGACCTATACGATCGACGACGCCAACTATCTCGAGACGATGAAGCATTGCGCCGATCGCGAGGTGCGCGAGCGCCTTTACCGGGCGCGAGTCGCCCGCGCGGGCGAGAATGCCGCGCGTATCGACCGCATTCTGGCCTTGCGCCGGGAGACGGCGGCGCTGCTGGGGTTCGGCACTTACGCCGACTTGTCGCTGTCGACCAAGAGCGCGCCGTCGGTGGCGGCGGCGCTTAGGATGATCGACGAGTTGGATGCGGCCACGGTCAGGGGCGCAGCCGAAGAGGAGCGCGAACTCGGCTCCGGGCTGGAGCCCTGGGACCGGGCCTTTGCCGCCGAGCGGCTGCGCGAGCGTAAGTACAGCTACAGCGAAGAGGAGCTGAAGCGCCATTTCGAACTGGAGCGCGTGCTCGACGGGCTTTTCCGCATGACGAAGTTTCTCTTTGGCGTCGAGGTGGCCGAAGTGACGGGCGCGGGCAAACCCTCGGTGTGGCACCCGGAAGTCCGGTTCTTCGCGGTGAAGGATGAAGGCGAAACGATTGCGCACTTCTACCTGGATCCGTATGTGCGCCCCGGGCAGAAGCGCGGCGGCGCCTGGATGAACGAGTTTCGCAACCGCGACCGGCGGCTCGGCACGAAGCCGCTGGCGCTCTTGGCGCTTAACAACCAGCGGCCGGACGCCGAGGGTAAGACCTATATGCCGATGCGGGAAGTCGAGACGGTCTTTCACGAGTTCGGCCACGCCCTCCAGTGCATGCTTACCCGCATCGAGGACGAGGATGCGGCCGGCATCAACCTGGTCGAATGGGACGCGGTCGAGGTCGCTTCGCAGTTCATGGAGAACTGGTGTCTGGATGATCGCACCGGCATTGCGGTGCTGGCGGAGCTGAAGGCCAAGGTGCGCGCCGCCAAGAATTTCCGGGCCGCCACCGCCTGCCGGCGACAGCTGGCGTTCGGCAAGCTTGACTTGCTTTTGCATTCCGAGGCGAAAGTCGACCCCGTCCGGCTGCAGGCCGAGCTGTTCGGGCACTTCGGGTTGCCGACGGTTCCCGAAGACCGCTTCCTCTGCTCGTTCACGCACATTTTCGCCGGCGGTTATGCGGCGGGCTATTACGGCTACAAGTGGGCGGAGGTGATGAGCGCCGACTGCTACGGCGCGTTCGAAGAGGCGGGGCTTGAAGACGACGCGAAGATGCGGCGGCTCGGTCAGCGCTATCGCGAGACGATTCTGGCGCTGGGCGGTTCGCGTTCGGCCATGGAGGTCTTCCGTGAATTTCGTGGCCGCGATCCCGAGATCGGGGCGCTGCTCCGGCAGCAGGGGCTCAAGTAGTCGTCAGGTCGATAAGGAATAGGAGCTGGATATGCGCAAGTTCGGATGGTTGATGGCGGCGGCGGCCTTGTCCGCGCCCATGGTCGGCGTGGCGGCGGCAGGGTTCAAGCTGGACACCCGTTCCAGTTCGCTCGTGTTCGAGCTGGGCGCGGACGGGGCCTGGCGCTGGCCGTATTACGGCGCGAAGGTCGCGGCGGCCGCGGACGTGCTGGACTTGGAGGGCGGGCCGTATTTCGACGACGGGCTGACCCGGTATCCGACTTACGACACCTACGGCGCACGCTATGACGGCGATGAGGTCGAGAAGTTCGGCGGGCTGGCGGTCCGGCATGCCGACGGCTATATGATGACCGAACTGAAGGCGCTCGGTCGGGCGCCGGTGGAGCTCGGTGACGAGGAGGGCGTGCGCCACTGGGCGTTTCCGATGAAGGACTGCGCTCACGGGTTTTTCGCGACCCAGCATTTCCGCGCCGATTTCGCCAGCGATGTCGTCGAGACTTGGATGGAGTTTCGCAATGCCGAAACCGCGGCAGTCGAATTGGTGCGGATGGACGCCTTCGCCTGGTCGATGCACCGGCTCGCCAAGCGTTACCGTCTCCACTCGCTTTCGAGCTGGTGGGGACGCGAGGCGCAGCTGCGGGAAGCGGAGCTCGTGCCTTCGCAAGCGCTGGTGCTCGACAACCGCAACGGCATTCACAGCGCCTGGAACGCCAACCCCGCCTTCATGCTGGACATCGGCGGCGACTCCACCGAGGCGACGGGCGAGGTGCTGGGCGGGGTGCTCGCCTGGAGCGGCGTCTGGCGCATCGGCTTCCGGCTGGACTGGAAGGAGACGCTGTCGATAGTGGCCGGCCCGGACAACGGCAACGGCGCTTATGTGCTCGACGCCGGCCGAAGCCTGAAGACGCCGGTCTTCGCCTTCACCTGGTCCCGGCAGGGGCGCGGCCAGGTTTCGCGCAATTTCCACCGCTGGGCGCGGCACCGCTGGCTGCCGCATCGGACGGCGCCGCGCGAAGTGCTCCTGAACAGCTGGGAGGGCTCGTATCTGACTTTCAAGGAGCAGACGCTGACGGACATGATGGACGGCGTCGCCGAAATGGGCGGCGAGATGTTCGTGCTGGACGACGGCTGGTTCGGCGAAGGGGAGTTCGCCCGCGACCATGACGTGCCGCAGGACATCTCGGGCCTGGCGGCGAACAACCAAGGCGGCAAGTGCGACGCCGGGCTCGGCGACTGGGTGGTCAATCGGCGCAAGCTGCCGCGCGGGCTCGAATACCTGACGGCGGCGGCGGCGAAGCGCGGGCTCAAGTTCGGCCTGTGGGTGGAGCCGGAGATGGCGAATTTCAAAAGCCGGCTGTTGACCGAGCATCCGGAGTTCGCGACGCAGATTCCGAACCGGGAGAACGTCTACGGGCGCGGCGGCACGCAGAACGTGCTCGATTTCGCCAATCCGAAGGTGGTGGACGCGATCTTCCGCCAGCTCGACGCCATATATTCGATTCCCGGCCTCGCCTATGTCAAATGGGACGCGAACGCCAATTTCTTCAATCCCGGTTCGCTGTATCTGGGGGCCGGGCGGCAGGGCAATCTCTGGTTCGACTACGCCACCGGGGTTCAAGACCTCCTGGAGCGGCTGCGGCAGGCCCATCCGGAGATCGTCACGCAGGCCTGTTCGTCCGGCGGCGGCCGCATGGAATACGGCTTCCTCCGCTATTGCGACGAGGCGTGGGTTTCCGACATCACCGATGCCCGCGAGCGCGTGTTCATGCAATGGGGCGCGTCGCAGTTCTATCCGGCGAGCGTGCTGGCAGCGCATGTGACGGCGCGGGAGAACCATGCGACCCGCCGCGTGATTTCGCTCAAGTTCCGCTTTGACGTCGCGATGTCGGGGCGGCTCGGGTTTGAGCTCAGGCCCGTCGACCTGTCGCGCGAGGAAGTTGAGTTCGCCCGGCGCTGTGTGGCGGACTATAAGCGCCTTCGGCCGGTGATCCAGGGTGGTGACCTCTACCGGCTCAAGTCGCCTTATGATTCGAACTACAGTTCGCTGATGTTCGTATCCGAAGACCAGACGCAGGCGGTGGTGTTCGTCTACGGGCTCAACCGCAGTCCGCTTCGCGATTTCGTGGCCAACGTGCGGCCGGCGGGGCTTGACCCCGCGAAGCGCTATCGGATCCGGGAGATCAATCGCTGGGGACAGGATGCGCCGCATGTCGTCTGCGACGGCAAGGTCGTGGGCGGTGATGCGCTGATGAACGCCGGCTTCGAACCGCTGCTGGCCAATCGCGACTACGATTCCTGCGTGTTGGAGCTGACGGCGCAGTAAGCGTCGCCGGTGCCGTTTTATTTAGTTGGTGAATTGCTCGGTGCCGACTAGCGGCGACCGTCGGCTGTCGATCGTCGCTAGTCGGCTCTCCCTTTTAGTGGCCCGCGTCGCCGATTTTTTATTTGTGGCGTCGCGCTTTGAAGGGGCTTTGAGTGGCTTGGCATGGCTTTGCTTTCCAGCGTGCGAGAAGATTTGGCGCGGACGATCTCCCGTTCCCGGTCGGGCTGGCGGCTTGTCCTTGCGACCGCTCGAGCCGACTAGCGACGACCGACATCCGACTTCCGTGGCGTGACCGACTAGCGACTTTCCGACGGCCGACCTCCGTGGCGATTAGCTGGCGCTCCGCGCTTTCAAATCGCTTTGCCTTTTGCCGCGCGACCCTGGCGCTTCGCGCCCCAATCGCTCCCGGTTGTCGGATGTCGCTTGTCGGCCGTCGGCTCGCTCCCGGTCGTCGGTCGTCGACCGTCGCTAGTCGCGTCATTTGCCGCGCAATTCCAGCGCTTCGCCCACCTCGCACCAGCCTTCGCGGCGAAATCGCCGAACCGTCGCCGTCCGCTTCGCTTCGCTCGCCATCGCCGGCCAACCCCGCCTTCCTCAGTCAAGCGGCAGGCCCTCCGCTTCGCGCCGGGGTGCCGCTGAGATATGTGTCTCCCGGATTATTGACCTCTATAATTTCCCACTTTTCGCGAAAAGTGGGAAACGGAAAGGCTTCACCCTCTTTCAACATTCGCTGGGCGCCCGTCATCATAAATGTCATAGCTAGGTTCCTCGTAGCGGTCTACAGCGTTGATTTTTCTTTTGAGCTCTATCTCTCGCTTCATTCGCAATCACCCACCCCTTAGAGTTTAGTCGGCTTAAGTCAACCCGATTTCCCGGCTACTGCCGCTTAGCCATTTCAATGATTGCAGCCGTTTACCAGCCCCACGCGCCGCGTTTTCGCCTCGCCAAGAATTTCCGCAATGAATTCTCATTTTGGTTTTCAGCGCCTCTTTGCGCGATTCCAGTGCTTCGCTCCCCAATCGCCCACGGTCGTCGGTCGTCGGCTCTATCGCGGTCGTCGGTCGTCGGCCGTCGCTAGTCGCCTCGCTCTAAGGCGCTATTCCCGAGGCCTTCTCAATGCGGAGCAGTTAGGCTGAGGGCGGCGGGTGGCGCGGAGATTTTTCCGTTGGTGCGACATGACCTGGCTCGACTCGGTTAACCTCGGTGATGATACGCGGAAGCGAAAGCGAGTGACTCGCTAAACCTCGGTGAGGGCATGTCAGCGGGACCAACGGAAAACATCGGAGCGAGCAGCCCGCCGCACCAGCCGCAGGCGCTAACCGGTTCGACGGACGCGAGCGGTGACGAAGGCGAGCTTCCCGACGCAGCCGACATTGCGCTGCAAAACCGAGAAGGAAGAATTCGGCCGCGCGGTTGAAGGGCGCAGGTGAAGCGCCTTGAAGGCCAATGGCGGCGTGTCCGCTATTGGGGCGCGGAAACGGGCGGGAGGTTCAAAGAGCAAGCAATCGCATCCAAGCGTCGCTGGGCGCATTCCCAATTTGCGCAGTGGGCGAGGTTAATGGTATAATAATCGGCAACAAAAGGACATAGGATATGGCGTATACGAAAGCGGAGCTGGCCGAAGAGTTCTGGATGCTTACCAAGGGCATTTTGCAGGATGCCACGGTCGATACGGATGAGGCGCGGGTGATTAAGCGTTGGCTGGAAGAGCATCAGACGGAGTCGGAGTTTTCGCTGCTGATCGCGCGGCTCGACAAGTTTCTTAACGACGGTTACATCGATCGTTTCGAGTCCAAGACGCTGATTGATTCCCTGGGCGGGATTTTGCGCAGTCTGCGCGGTCGCTGAAAATGGAAACGTCGTCTGCCAATCCGCCTCGGGTGGGGCTTCCGGCGCGACTGATTACGATCGTCGCCTGGTTTTGGACCGCGTACGAATGCCACACGATCGGCATTGACGTGTTTGACATGCTGCTGAAGCGCTTCCCCGGCCAGCTTTGGATCATGGCGGCGGTGCTCAGCTATCTTACCGTCATCTGGATGCCGCGCAACTTGCTGACGCGCTCGATCATGGCGATCTTCATGCTCATCCCGGCGGAGCTTTTCAAGTTGACGCGGCCGCTGTTGCCGGACTCGGGCTTCGCGCCGGTGCAGCTGGTGGTGGCGGCGGCCTATCTGCTCGCGATTATCGGGATGTACGGCATGTTCTATCCCTGGCGGATTGAACTGCTGCTGAAGTGGATCTTCCGCGGCGAACGGCCGGACAAGGAGGAATGGTGCAGGAAGTCTTGACAATCGTCCTGACGGTCCTGGGCGGGCTCGGGGTCTTTCTCCTCGGAATGAAGCATCTTTCCGAGGGCTTGCAGGCGGCGGCCGGAGCTTCCTTGCGGAAGGTGATGGCGATGGCGACGACCAGACGCGTCGCCGGCATCGGCACGGGCGTCCTGGCCACGATGCTGGTGCAGTCGTCTTCGATCGTTACGGTGATGCTCGTCGGTTTCGTGTCCACGGCGATCATGACGCTGCCGCAGGCGATTAACGTCCTGATCGGCGCCAACATCGGCACTACGGCGACGGTCTGGATCATCGCCTACGCGCCGAATCCGCAGATGCTCGGTCTGGTGGGGCTGGCGCTCGGCGGCGTGCTGTATTTCTTTTTCCGGTCCGAGAAAATCCATCATCTGGGGCTGACGATGATCGGCCTGGGGCTGGTGTTCCTCGGGCTTTACTTCATGTCCAAGGGCGTGCAGCCGATCCGCGAGAATCCCGACATCGCCAAGGTCTTCGAATCGATGGATGCCGGCACGATGGGCGGCGTGGCGCTGATAGCGTTCCTGTCGCTGCTGCTGACGGCGGTGATCCAGAGCTCGGCGGCGACGATTGCGATCGCCATGGCGCTGGCGACCAACGGGCTCATTTCGTACGAGGTGGCGATCGCCGTCCTCTTTGGCGCCAACATCGGCACCACGGCGACCGGCTGGATCGCGGCGATCGGCAATACGGCGGACGCGAAGCGGACGGCGCTTTCTCACACGCTCTCGAACCTGATCGGCTCGCTCGTCCTCGTCTGGCTTTTCCCGCTTTTCCTGCACGTGCGTGACTTCATTCCCTCGCAGATGGGGGCGATCGCCATCACCGACACGGTCTTTGCGATCTGCCGCGGCTGCAACTTCTTCCCGCTCGTTCGGCCGTACGTGAAGTTCATGGAACGCCTGGTGCCGCAGCCGGAGGACGAGAAACCGCACCTTTCCGCGCTCAAGTTCGGCGTACGCCTATCGCCGGTCATCGCGTGCGACCAGGCACTCTTGGAGGTTGACTTCATGAAGGCGTCGAATCTCGACCTTCTCGCCTGCGTGCGGCAGGTGCTGTCCGGCACGGCGGACGCC
>JAZLMR010000044.1:0-36052 GCA_045598785.1 Kiritimatiellia bacterium | reverse complement strand
TCACCGAGCCGAAGCCGTTCAACCTCATGTTCAAGACGGTCGTGGGGCCGATTGACGATCCGTCGAACGTCGCGTATCTCCGCCCGGAGACGGCGCAGGCGATCTTCGCGCAGTTCGAATACGTGACCGCGACCTCCCGCATGACCGTTCCCTACGGCATCGCGCAGATGGGCAAGAGCTTCCGCAACGAGGTGACGCCCCGCAGCTACACCTTCCGCAGCCGCGAGTTCGAGCAGATGGAACTTGAGTTCTTCATTCGTCCGGACGAGGCGATCGAGCTGCAGTACGGCCATGTGGTCACGCTGAAGGACAATCCCGACCTCACGGGGCCGGTGCAGGACGACTGGGGCTGGGAGGTCTGGCACAAGTACTGGGTCGAGCAGCGCAAGAAATTCCTGAATGCAGTCGGGCTTCCGACCGAGCACTTCGTCGAATACTGGCAGAAGCCGGACGAGCTGGCGCATTATGCGCGCGCCACGGTCGACATCGAATACTCGTTCCCGTTTGGCGTGCAGGAGCTGGAGGGCATCGCGGCCCGCAGCGACTTCGACCTCACGCAGCACCAGCTCCATTCGAAGGTGCCGCAGACGGTCTTCGACGACCAGCTCAAGCAGGCGTGCAAGAAGCTCACCGACGAGCAGAAGGCGGCTTTCATCGCGAAGACCGAGGCCGAGTGGCTCGACCGGAAGCAGCAGGCGGCGAGCGCCAAGGCCGGCAAGGAAATCGTCTTCACCGACGAGGAAAAGGCGGCAATTGCCGCGAACGCGAAGACGTTCTGCGAGAACCTTTTCGACGGCAAGTACATTCCGCACGTCATTGAGCCGTCGGCCGGCGTCGACCGGCTGATGCTCGCGCTCCTTTGCGAGGCCTATGAGGAGCAGAAGCTCACCGACGACAAGGGCAAGGAGGACATCCGCACGGTGCTGCACTTCAGCCCGAAGGTGGCGCCGATCAAGGTCGCGATCTTCCCGCTCATCAAGAAGGACGCGGCGCAGGACAAGCTGGCGCGCGAGATCTTCACCAAACTGCAGAAGAAGGTCAACTGCATGTGGGACGTCTCCGGTGCGATCGGCCGCCGCTATCGCCGGCAGGACGAGGCGGGCACGCCCTGGTGCATCACCGTCGACGAGCAGTCGACGAAGGACGGCACGTTCACGGTCCGCGAGCGCGATTCGATGGCTCAGAAACGCATGACTTACGCCGAGTTCCTTGCGATGATGTACGAGGCGCTCGAATTCTGATGCCGAAACGCGCCGCGTGCCTCCTGTTGCTGCTGGCCGCTCCGCTCGCCTGGGCGGAGCGGGCGGTGACTATCGGCGAATATTCCGAGGAGGTGCGCGCGAAAGTCGCGGCCGTCGTGACGGCGGCGCTTAAGGAGGCCGGCCGCGAGGCCCGGGTCTCGGGGGTGGTCACCTATGCGTCCGGCGGCGTCTTCTTCCTGCAGAAGGATGAGGACGGCATCAAGGTGCTGGCGGCCGGTCGCGGGCGGTTGCCGAAGCCCGGGGCTTGGGTAACGGTGTTCGGCTCGCCGACGCTGGAGGGCGGTCGGGTGGTGTTCCGCGCCGACCGCTGGAGCGTGGAGGGCGAGCGCGAGCTGCCGGCGGCGCGGCCAGTTTCGGTGGCGGACCTGCTGGGCGAAAACTCGATAAGCAATTCCGTCAACTGGCTGCGGGTGACGGTGGCCGGCCGGGCCATCGGCGTTACCGACAACGGCTTCGCCATCAATGTCGACGGCATTCCGGTGAACGTGATGACCGCTCGGACGCCGCCGTTTCTCCAGGACAGCGAGCGCACCCATCCGATTGTCGAGGTGAGTGGCGTAGCGGAGCTGATGCTCGACCAGTCGGCGCTCTTGGGCGCGAACCGCGACGTGATGGGCGTCAAGATCAACGTGAACGGACCGGGCGACATCGGGCTTCGGGAGGACTGGCAGTATCTCGCCCGGCGGCGAGACGGGCTGCTCGCGAAGGTGGCGGCGGTGGCGATCGGCGTCCTGGCGCTGGCACTGGCGTTCATCCTGCTGGTGGTCCTGCGCCAGCGGCGGCGGCTGTTCCGCGACCGCACCGTCATGGCCGAGCGCAAGCGCATGGCCGACGACATCCACGATACGATCGAGCAGCATCTGGTCGGGGCGGGGATGCTGCTGAAGCTCAATCGGCTCAAGGAGGCGCAGGAAGTGCTGGTGCGGGCGAAGCGCGAGATCCGGGATATCGTCTGGGGGCTCAAGAACGACGACATGATGCGCCAGTCGCCGTCGGAAATGCTGCGGCAGCTGGCGCATGACGAAAACACCAAGGGCATCTGCCGGGTGGACACGCGGCTGACAGGTCTGCCGAATGCGATGAATGCGTCGATGATGCGCGACTTGAGCCTGATTGTCCGCGAGGCGATCGGCAATGCGGTCAAGCACGGCGGCGCCAAGCGGATCGCCATTTCGGCGGATCCCGGCGAAATCGCGGGGTGGACGATTCGTATCGCCAATGACGGCGAACAGTTCGATCCGGCGGCGGTAAAAGGCCCGGCGGAAGGGCATTTCGGGCTGGAGGGTATGCGGCAGCGGGCTTGTCGGCTGGGCGCGACGGTGACTTTCGCCCAGCGCAAGACTGGAATGGTGCTTATACTGGAGAAACGGCAATGATCAAGGTGGCGGTGATTGACGACCATGTGGTCGTGCGGGCGGGGCTCAAGTATCTGATCGAGGCGAACGCGGACTTTGCCTTTGCCGGCGAGTTCGGCGGCGGGGTCGGTGCCGCCGAGTTCGTCGCTTCGGTCAATCCGGACGTGACCTTGCTGGACGTGCGGATGCCGGACAAGCCCGGCACGGAGGCGCTTAAGGACATCTTGGCCGCCAATCCGCGCGCCCGAGTGGTGATGCTGACCACTTCCGATGCGGAAGAGGATGTCTTTCGCGCCATCGAGGACGGGGCGCTCGGCTATGTCATGAAGGAGTCGCCGATCGAGACCATTGCCGCGGCCATCAATTCGGCGATGGCCGGCGAGGTCTTCATGACCGACGAAGTCCGGCGGATCTATGAGTCGCGCAAGGGGGCCAAGGGGCTTTCGCCGCGGGAATCCGAGGTGCTGAAGGCGGCGGCCGACGGCTGTGGCAACCGGGAGATCGGCGAGCGGCTGGGAATTAGCGAGAATAGCGTCAAAATGCATTTGAAACGCGCCTTTTTCAAATTGGGCGCGTCTGATCGGGCCGAGGCGGTATCGCTTGCGCTTAAACGCGGGTTTTTGGTATAATTCGAGACAATGACTAACACGAGGAAATCATTTGCGATTCGCCTCTGGCGTCCTTGCAGAGTGGCGCTGGTGGCGCTCACGCTGTTTTCGTCCTCGGTTTCCGCTTGGGCGGCAACGAACTGGTTTTACGAGAACGCGACTTCGTTTGCGGAGAACGTGGGCATGAAGTGGCGCTACCGTCCGGGGGTGGCGGAGGTAGTCGGCGGCAAGATCGTGGTTTCGGCCGGCGAGAGCGAAGAACAGTCGGCGAACGAGCTCGCGTATGCTCCGGCCACGCCGGCCCGCGGCAATTTCATTGTCGGCGAGCACAATGTGGTCTTTTCCTATGTCGGTTCCGCCGGCGATGACGCTGGCGACGACCTGATCGGCGTGCAGGTGGTCGAGAATAGCGCCGGCCAGGTGGTCTTTGCCGTCATTCAGGACGAGGGCGGTTCGCGAGTCTGGTCGCCGACGGAGGTGGCGGCGGCGGTCAAGGTCAATTATGTGATTCGGCTGGAGGTCGACTGCACGCCCGGCGCCGAGCAAGTGCGTTATTATTTTCGTAAGGCGAACGAGGCGGGCCTGACGGAGATTGCGGCCGTCAAGTTGCCGACGGGCATCTTGCCGCCGAATCGCTTCGTCTATTCCGGCAACGGCGAAATCACGGAGATGGAGGCGACTTATGACGATTCCGACCCCGATCCGTATCGTCGTTGGGGCGGCTGCGACGGCATTTTGACCTGGGCGGGTTCCAGTGGTTCGGCGGCGGTCGACGCGCGGTCCGCGCAGGCCGTCTACACGGAATTCAAGTACAACGGCAACGGCTGGGTCGACGGTTCGTCCTGGTCGGGCGCCGAGGTTTGGTCGCGTTTCCCGTTGCTGGCGTTGCGGTTTAAGCCGTCGGGCGCGTCGGTGCCCAAGGCGGTCGCCGGCGACTATTCGCCGCAGGCGTTCGGCGGTCTCCTGGTCGAGCCTTCGGCCATCGGGTTCAAGCTGCAGCAGAGCAGCGGCGCGGTGCGGGCCACCGATTTGGGCGATCCCGAAGGCAAGGCCATCGGCTGGTTTGTGTTCAATGAAGACTTTACCATCGACCGGCCGTCGGGCGCTTTGACATTCTATGGCGAGGCCAATGTGGAGATCGCTGCGGGCAAGACTTTTTATGCGAATGTGAATTCGAGCTTGCCGACCAAGTTGGATTCGGCGACCAATGCGCGGCTGAAGTTCCACGGTGCGGGCAAGATGAAGGTCGCGACGCTGGACGCAACGGGCCCGGTGACTTTGGATTACAGTGACTCGACGGCGTCGCCGAGTCCGCTGACGGGCAACCTCAAGGTCGATTCTTCGACGGCGTTTGCCCTGCCGGCGGGGCTGGAGCCGGGCGAGGCTTTCCAGTTGTGCTCCGGCACCTTGGATTCGACGGCCGCTGCCGGGCGACATACGGTTTCGGTGGGCGGGCGTGTCTTCGCGGCCGAGGTGACCTTTGAGGGTAATCAGCTTCGGTACCAGTTGCGCGGCTACGACGACTGGAAGCGCAGCCCCGCCGTCTTCACTTGGGCCGGGTCGGGGTTGGACATGGCGAACGGTTCCTATCGGCTTTTCGATTGCGATCAGGCGACCGATTCCGATACGGTTTACCGGGGCATGGGCACTTATTGGAATCTGCCCGGTTGGGAACCGCTGGCGGTCAATTGCTTCTGGTGGGTGTTCGTCGACAACTTCGCCGATGGCGGCGCGCTGCCGTTCTTCAATCGTTCGGGGTATGTGCTGCGTTTTGCCGGCAATACCGGTTCGGTCGGGTTGCTCGCGACTCCCAGGGCGGATCTGGAACTCGGCGGTCTGCTGGTGGAAAGCGGCGCGTTTGACCGCGGGTTTGCGGGCGCGGGTGAGCTCGATGACGTGGTGCGCATCGGCTCGGCGACTTCGACAATTACCAATCTGGTGGACATCGGCGAGGACTTCACCCTCGCGGGCAAGGCGCTGGAAGTGCTGGGGCGGGTCGAGCTGTCGGTGGCCGGCGGTCGCGAACTGGCGATTGACGGCAATCCGTCGATGCAGTTCTCGCGGCCCAATTTTGGACGGGAGACCGAGCTCAAGTTTTCGGGCGACGGGCAGATCACCTGCCGCGCCGTCATTGCGAGCGGCGCCTCGACGCTGGACTTTTCCGCGCTTTCGCGGGCGCGGGCTACGCCCTATGTCAACGCCGAGCTGGAAATCTCCGACAGTGCGCGGCTGGTCCTGCCGGCGAGTTTGTCGGAAGGCGAGCCGTTCGCGCTTTGCACCGGCGAACTGGTGGCCGACAACGGCGTGCAGGCGCTGGCATTGGGCGACGGAGAGTTCTTCCTGTCGCAGCTGGCGTTTGACATGGCGGCCAAGACCGTGGCCTATTCGCGCCTTCCCTGCAACCGGGCGACGCTGACCGAGGATTGCAATTGGAGCGAGATTCCCTGGGTCGGCGGTTATGATTCGACCTTGCCGGTTGAGTTGACCTTGGCGGACGGCGAGGTGACCTTGATGATTGACAAGCCGGGCGTGGAGATTCCGGCGCTGCTGGTGCTGGGCCGGCATCGGCTCACCTTGCTGCAGCGCCGTACGCCGGTGCTGGGGCGGCTCTTCCATGGGCGGGAGGCGCAGCTTTCGTTGGCGATCGATTCGCTTTCGGAGTCGTTTGGCCAGGGACAGACGGTTCCGGCTGGCGTTGGCTATGAGGTGTTGCTGGTGGGGTCGGAGATCGCTTCGGCGCCGGCGGAGTGGGCGGGCAAGCTGCTGGTGCAGGGTCGGTTGATGACTCGCGGCCACATTCGTTTTGCCGAGGGCGCGTGCGAGCTTTATGACGGCGCGGCAGTCACGGTTGCCGACGGGCGGCTGACGATGGTGCCCAACGAGGATTGCGCGGCGGTTGCGTTCACGCTTAACGGCGAGTGGTCGCTTGGAACTTCGCTTTGGCGGCCGGGGGCGAAGACGGAGATCAACTTCGGGCCTGGCGGGTCGCTGGTGGGCGCAGATGAGGAAGTGGTGTCGCTGGAAGTCGAAAATCCGCTCTTCCTGAAGGCGACGGCAGGCGCTTCGGTCTTGCGGACGCGAGCCGAGGCCGAGGCGCCGATGGCGGTTTATTCCGAGGCCGAGGCCGAATTCGGACTGCATGCCGATTGCGATTTCCTGGGTGTCGAGGGGCTGCTTACCTACGGGCCGGGGGCGATTGCGCTGGGCCGGGGCGCTACCGTGGCTTTCAATCACGAGGTGTTTGCGGCCGGCGGGCTGCGCGGGGCCAAGGGGACGATGGCGATCTTCGAAGGCAATCCCGAAGCTACCGGCATTTGCGATTCGCTGGCGGAACCGTCGTTGTGGAAGGGCGCTTGCTGGTTGCGCGGGGCCGAGTTGGCGGAGTTCAATCCCGATCGGTTCGGCAATTTCGAATCGGAGCTGCGGTTGGAAGGTTGCTATGGTTTCTTCGCGCGCGGGGCGCGGGCCAGCGTGGGCGATTTCCATCTGGTCGAATCGGAAGCATATCCGGTGGCGCTGTCGCTGGAAAACGGTTATGACGGCGAGGCGGTGGAAATCGAGCATCCGAGCGGCACGGGCATGATGGAAATCCTGGAGAATCCGCACGGCGGTCGGTATCGCGTCTTCTTGCCCGCCAATTCGGAGTTCACCGGTGCGCTGTCGGTGGCGGGTGAAGGTAATGTCAATGCCTTTGTGCTGGGCGCGGGAGATTCGGCGGAACGGGCGGCGTGTTTCGGCGATTATGACGGCATGATCGCCCTCTTGTCGGGCGAGTCGATCCTGAGCCCCGGGGCGCGATGGGAGGCGGTCGGCGGCATTTACGTCCGGGATCCGGCCATTCTGGTCGACGAGGGCGAACTGGCCAGTCAGGTCCGCGGCAACGGCACGGTCAAGTATCACGGGCAGCTTGCTGCTGACCGTCCGGAAGAGGCGGCGGGGTTCGACAACGCCGATTGGGCCGGTACGGTCCTGCTGGAAGACGCCGAGTTCCTGGCGGCGGACCTGTCGAAGGCCTGCAACTCCCAGTCGATTCTGGCGTTCCGCAACGCGAGCGGCAGTTTGCTGGCGCAACACTTGGCCTCGCAGGTGCTGATGCTGGGCCTGGGGCTGCGGATTTCGGCGGCGATGAACAATTCGGAAGTGATCATCGACCGGTTGACCGGCAGCGGCGCACTGGAATTCGACTATGGCATCCGCGACCTTAACTGGGCGTTCCGGATCCGCGACATCGATGACTTCGAGGGTAAGTTGAACATGGCTTCGACCGTGGGTTCGGTGCTGTTGGGCGATGCGCCGCGCACCTTGGACGGGTCGATTGAAATGCCCGACAACTACCGGCTTCGCAGCCAGCGCGACTGGTCGGCGACGCGAGTCAAGTTCGGCAATACGCTGACGGTCATCGGCGAGCCGGGCGATCCGATCATGACGATGACCGGCAATTCCGCCGACTTCGACTATGTGAACGTGAAGCTGGAAGGGTGGGAGGATCCTCGTCGTCGCTATCGGCTGGACTTTGACGGCGACACGCGGCAGATCTTCGTCGTTTCGACAGTTTCGCCGCCGGAAGGCGCGCTTGGGGATACGCAGGTTCGCTATGGTGTCGATTTCACCAATGCGACGGTTTCGGTGGATATCAGCGGCTACTGGGAGGGCTTTGACTATCCGGGCCGCACCATTGCCGAGGTATTCGTCTACGATGGCGACGGCAATGCGGTCGGCTACGGTTCGGCCGAGATCACGCACGACGGGATTACCGAAATCGGGTTCGTCGACCTGCCGGCGGGGCAAGGCGAGGACTACCGCTACGATGTGCGGCTGGTAATCGACGGGTCTACCGAATCGGGCGCGGTGCTGGACGGAGTTTCGATCGGCAAGTCTGGCGTGCGGCCGGCCGGCGGTTGGTTTGACGAAGACGTCACGACCTTCCGTTCGACGCTCGCCAAGGAGAAGACGGGTGTCTGGACTTATGCAGACGGTTGCGCCGAAGTTTCAAATTCGGTGATCAGCATCAACACCAGCGAGTCGGATGGTCGCGTGCGGTTCAAGCCATATGTCCAGTCTTCGAATGATGTCGTGTCGGTGGAATCGACGGTTACTTTCTTCGACGGCTTTGCCGAAGGGCTGGTGCCCGACATTGCCCGGCCTACCAATCGGGTGGCGGCGATCACGCTGGTCCAGGTCGGCAAGGCGGCTAACAGCTTCGCTTACGCGGTCTGGGTGCCGGATGACGACAACTTGAACGGCGGCTCGTTCCAGCCGATGTACGGTCTGCGGCCGCCGGAACTCCGGCAGGAAGTCCGCGTGGGGTGGACGGTCAACTATGCCGCCGGCAACGTCTCCTATTCGGTTGACGGGTCGGTGCTGACCAACGAATCGGGCCGGTCGCACTTCAAGTTATCGCGGCTCGATTCGCGGCCGGCCGGCATGGTCACTTACAACGGGCAGGGCGCCGTTCGCGACTTGTACGGCGACCAGTACGATTCGTTTGTGGCCGAGGTCGTCAAGGGCGCGGTTACGAATCGGTTTGTCTCCTTGGACGAGGCGGTGGCGGCGGCCGTTGCCAGCGGGGTCAACAAGGTGTCGCTCCTGTGGGATGCGGCCTGGAATCCGACGGTCGCCGACTTCGGCCGAATCGTCCGGTTCGAGTCGAAGGACGGCTTCCGCATGGCGGTCACGGACCGCAGCGCGGCCGAACTGGCCCGTCAGGGGTATCGCGTCGTTGATCGGGGCGACGGCTCGTACACGGTCGATCTCATTGCCTGCACGATTGACTTTGACGCCAACGAGGGCGAGGGCACGATGCCGAGTCAGGTTTATACGGCGACGAATCAGGTGTTCAACCTCGTCTCCAACCAGTTCACGAAGGCCGGTTGCGACTTCAGCTGCTGGAATGCGGAACCTGATGGCAGCGGTCCGACGAACTGGGCCGATGGCGCGGAAATCGACATGTCGGGCACGGGACTCACCAATCTGACCTTGTATGCCCAGTGGCGGCCGGCCGAGCGCACGGTCACGGTCGAGGCGGCCGATGAGTTCGTCTATATCGAGCGGGTGCTTACCAACGGCGTCGACCATGCCGGCGTCAGGTATTTCAGCACCAGTGCGCAGCAGCCTTCCGCCACCGGCAAGGCCGTCATTCCGGTCGCGCACGGCAGCGAGCTGGTCATTCGCTATTCGACCGATCTGGAAAAGAAGCTGACTTTCGAATATCTGCGGTATGTGGCGATAACCGGGCCGATGTCGATTCCCAATGCGCTGCAGCCGAAGCTGGACTCGGGGTCGGAGCCGTTGCTGACGCCGATTCAGCACTGGGCGTCAACGCACGGAATCTCGCTTTCGGAGCTTGCCAAGTCTCCGTATGCCAATTCGTCCTGTGCGCTCGGAGCCGACAAGCTGCTGACCGAAGAGAGCGAAATCGTGATTTCCGACTTCCGGGTGCAGGCTGGCGGTTGCTCGTTCAAGGTGACGGTTGACGGCAATCCCATCTCCAATCCGGCTGACATTGCGCCGCTTATCAAGATTTCGTCGAATCTGTCGTTTGGCTGGGTTTCGCCGGACGCCAGCGAAGTGGCGGTTGATGCCGATGGCACGGTTCGGGTGCAGACCGACGGGTCTTCCAAGTTCCTGAAGATCGTCATTCCGAAGAGCAACTGACATGTCCCAGGCGCAGCTTTTTGCCGATGATTACAAGGTCAGCATAGATGTCTTCGAGGGGCCTTTGGACCTGCTCCTGTATTTGATTCGGCGCGAAGAGCTGGACATCTACGACATTCCGATCGAGCATATTACCCGCGAGTACATGCGGTTCATCGAAGAGGCTCGTCGACTGGATTTGGACATTGCCGGCGAGTTCATCGTGATGGCGGCGACCTTGATGGTGATCAAGTCCCGGATGCTGCTACCGGTCAGCCGTCGGGTGGTCGACGGTGACGGCGATGAGGAATGGGTGGATCCGCGGCTCGACCTCGTCCGGCAGCTGATCGAATACAAGAAGTTCAAGGACGCGGCGATTCGCCTGGAGACGATGGAGGCCCTGAAGGCCAATTCCTTTGATTACGGCGGGGGCCGGCCCAAGTTCGAGAAGACGGCGGCGGACGCGAAGGGCGTGCTGGCGAATCTCGACCTCTACGATTTGCTGACGGCCTTTCAGGAGGTGTTGGCGCGGGCGAACGAGATTCCGCACGAAGAGCTCAAGGGTATCCGCTTCTCGGTGCCGGACAAGATGGACTATGTGCTGGAGCGCACGCGCAAGGAAGGTCAGGTCTCCTTTTTGTCGCTGTTCGACCCCGAGCAGGCGCCGAAGGGTGAGATCATCGTTACTTTTTTGGCGTTGCTGGAGCTCCTGCGACAGCATCGGGTCATCATCTATCAGAACGCGGCCTTCCATGAAATAACGATTCTGGCATCGAAGGAAGAGCCGGCGGACAAGCCATTGGAAAGACCAGACGACTATGAGTGACGATGTGAAAATCCCGTTGCCGCGTTCGCTACAGGAAATCGTGGGCGCCCTGCTTTTCGCGAGCGAAGTTCCGCTTACGGTTTTCGAAATTCGCGATTCGGTGCGGGCGGTCGAGACCGAGGCGGGCGAGAATCAGGAGGTGATGGAGGTCTACCGCACCTGCACCACCAAGGAAGTCGAGGCGGCGGTTCGCGGGCTGGAAAAGGCGCTGGAGGTCGCCGGCAGCGGTTTTCAGCTAGTCTGCGCCGGCGGGGCCTATCGGTTGCAGACGATGCCGAGCTGCGGGCGCTATGTGCGGGCGATGCCCAAGATGGATCGGCCGAGCCGGCTCGGCCGGGCGTCATTGGAGACCTTGGCCATTGTCGCCTATCGGCAGCCGCTGACCAAGAGCGAAATTGAGGAAATCCGCGGGGGGGACGTGTCGGCGAACATCAAGACGCTGATGGATCTGCAGCTGATTCGGCTGGTGGGCAAGTCCGAGGTGCCGGGGCATCCGTTCCTCTACGGCACGACGCCGATCTTTCTGGAGCATTTCGGGCTCGCGTCGCTCCAGCAGCTCAACGAGCTCGATCCGACTTTGCAGCGGTCCAATCCCAAGAAGAAGGCCGAGCAATATCGCCGTCAGGACAAGACTACCGAGCTGGAGTCGGCGGCGGCCGAATCGGCGGCGGCCGAATCGGCGGCGGCTGCGGAGGCGGCGGCGACAGAATCGGCGCCAGCAGCGGCCCCGGATGGCGAACCTTCGGAAGCGGCGGCCGAGGCGGTTGAGGAGGAAGAGGAAAAGGAGGTCGGCATCGCCGAAGACGACGAGCTTTTCATCGATGACACGCCGGACGAGTTCGACGAAGAGGACGAAGACGACGATGACGAAGATGAGGATGAATTTGACGAAGATGAAACTGAGGAGGGTGATGATGAAGAGGCTGATGGCGCTGATGGCGCTGATGACCCTGACGGCGTGTGACCGCGCCGAACAGCGCGACCTTCGTCGGGAGCGCGAAGATCGGCTGTATCAGGAGGCGATGGCCGATTATGGCGCCGGTCGGCTGGAGTCGGCGATCAAGGCCTTTGAGAAGACGATCCGCAATGACCCCGGCCATGGGGCCGCGCGTTTTCAGCTGGCTTGTCTTCAACAGGATTCGCGCAAGGATTATTTGGCGGCGTTTTGCGGGTATTATGAATACCTGCGGCTAAAACCCAAGGCAGACAAGGTCAAGTTGGCGCAAGACCGTATGCGGCTTTGCGAACGCGAGGTGGCCCGGGTGTTGGCGCAGCGGCACGGATTGAACGGCAATGGCGCGATGAGCGACGAGCTGGCGGCTTTGCAGCGCGACTTGAAGGCGGCGGCCCTGAGGGAGGAGAAACTGAAAGCGGAACTGACGGCGGCGCGGGAGCGGACGCAGTCGCTGGAGACTGAGCGCACCCGGTTGCTGGCGATGCTCAAGGGGCAGGGGATGGAGAAAGGCGATCGGCCTTCAGTTCGGGAGGTCAAGGACCTGCTGGAGGAGGAAGATACCGACGACCGCATCAAGAATTCGGCGGATGTCGCGGCTTTGCGTGGCGAGGGGGAGAACGAACTTTCATCGGGTTCGGAGCTCTTGCCTTCGCGGTCGGCGGAGCCGGCCAAGGCGCCGGCGGCCACCCCGCCGCCGAGTGCGCCGCCGACAAGTTCGCGGCCGACGACTTATACGGTGCAGGACGGGGATACGCTGATTCGCCTGGCCGAGCGCTTCTACGGGCGGCCGTCGGCCTGGAAGCAGATTCGCGAAGCCAACAAGGCAACGATTTCCAACGACGGTCGCATTCGCACGGGAGATGTGATTCGCCTGCCATGACCAAGAGCCGTGTCCATACTGCCGTGGTCGCGCCCGCTCACGCCTATACGCGGTCGGATTCGCCGTGGATAATGGATGCCGACCAGTCGGTGTACGGGCGGCTGATTCATTATATTTCCGGCGGCGGCATGAGCACTTTCGGGCGGACGGTTCGGCAGGAAGTCATGCGGCGGCGGCAGCGGCGCTTTCTGGCCTTTGCCGGGGCGCTGGCCGTGGTGTGGGCGATATTTTATTTCGTATGAACAAATCAGGGGGACAGCAAATGAAACTGGGATTATTGGGGATGGTGGCATTGGCGGCGCTCGGCGCGGTTGCGCAGGACCGGGAGGCGTTTCTGAAGCAGCAGGCCTATGCGGAGATGCAGCGGGTCTCGGGGCAGATTGACGTCATGCAGTCGAACTTCAATGATTTGCAGCAGCGGGTCAGTCGGCTGGAGGGCGGCAACGGCGAGACGCAGTCTCTTCGCCAGGAACTGGAGGTGCTCAAGGCGACGGTCGCCGAACTGCGGCGGGAGCTGCAAAGCCAGCGCGGCGAAATCGTCAAGGACCTTTCCGGCCGGCTGGCCAAGATCCAGCAGACGGTGGCGCCGCCGCCGCCGCCCAAGCCGGCCGCCGGGTCGTATGACGAATATACCGTTCAGAACGGCGACACGCTGTATCTGATCGCCAAGGCCTTCAACACTTCAATTCGCAAGCTGAAGGAAATCAATGCGCTTAAGAGCGATTCATTGCGAGTCGGTCAAAAGCTCAATGTGCCGAAGCAATAAGGAGCATCAAGATGAAGATTCTGGTAGTGGGGAATGGCGGGCGCGAGCATGCAATCGCCTGGCGGTTGGCGCAGGATCCCGAACGGCACGAGCTTTATTGCGCGCCGGGCAACGCTGGCACGGCGGCGGTGGCGGTCAACCTGCCGATTCGCGCCGATGATGTCCCGGCCATCGTCGACTGGGCGAAGCGCGAGCAGGCCGATCTGGTGGTAGTGGGGCCGGAAGCGCCGCTCGTAATCGGGCTCGTCGACGCGCTGGAGGCCGCCGGCATTACGGCGTTCGGCCCGGTGGCGGCGGGCGCGCGGATGGAAGGCTCGAAGCGCTTTGCCAAGGAGATCATGGACGCCGCCGGCGTGCCGACCGGCAAGGCCGAGGTCTTTACTGACGCGGCCAAGGCCAAGGCGGCGCTGGCGAGCTAGGGGCTCCCCGTCGTCATCAGGGCGGACGGGCTCGCGGCCGGCAAGGGCGTGATCGTCGCGGAGACGCTGGCCGAGGCCGAAGCGGCGATTGACGACATGCTGGTCGGCAACAAGTTCGGCGCGGCGGGCGCGGAAGTGCTGCTGGAGGAGTTCCTGCACGGCGAGGAATGCTCCATTCTGGCCTTGGTCGACGGCGAGCACGCCGTGCTGCTGCCGAGCTCGCAGGACCATAAGCGGATCTTTGACGGCGATCGGGGCCCCAATACCGGCGGCATGGGGGCCTATTCGCCCGCGCCGGTCATTACGACTGACAAGCTGGCGGCGATCAAGGAGCGGATCATCCTGCCGGTAGTCCGTGAACTTCGCCAGCGCGGCATCGTCTACCGCGGCATTCTGTACGCCGGGCTGATGGTGAACAACGAGAACTCCTGCCCGCACGGGCCGCTGGCCCAAAGCGGCAGCGACATCAATGTGGTGGAGTTCAACGCCCGGTTCGGCGATCCCGAGACCGAGGCGGTGTTGCCGCGGCTCGGAGGCAATTTCGCCCAGGCGCTGCTGCATGCGGCGAAGGGCTGTCTTCAGGATGCCGACGTGGTGGTGAAGGACGAGTGCGCGGCTACGGTCATCATTGCCTCCGGGGGCTATCCCGGCAGCTACGAAAAGGGCAAGGAGATAACGGGGCTTAAGGGCAATCCGGCGCTGGTGTTCCATTGCGGCACCCAGGCGGAAGGCGATCGCGTGGTGACTGCCGGCGGGCGCGTCCTGTCGGTGTCCGGCCTGGGGTCGACATTGCGCGAAGCGGTCGACAACGCCTATCGCGGGGTGGCCGCGATTGCCTTTGAAAACGCTTTCTACCGCAAGGACATTGCCCATCGGGCCTTTGAACGGTGATTGAATTCTTTTCGTTTGCGTCGTCATCCAATGGCAACGCCTACGCGGTCAAGTCCGGCGAGGCGGTGTTGCTGATTGACGCGGGGCTTGGCTATCGGACGCTGGTCGGCCGGATGGCGGCGGCCGGGCTCGCCCCCGCTGCGGTTCGGGCGGTGTTGCTTACGCATTCGCATGGCGATCATGTGAAGGGCCTGGCGGCCTTTCATCGGCACTGGCCCGAGATTCCGCTTTATGCGAATGCGATGACGGCGGAAACGGTGATTGTCGACCAGCAGCTGGACGAAAGCGCCTTCGTGTGCTTTGAGAACGGCCAGGACATCGAGCTGGACGGCTTTTCGGCGACGGCCTTTTCGATTCCCCACGACACCTCCGATCCGGTCGGCTATCTGGTGCGGACGGAGTCGGAAGTGTATTTCCACGGTACCGACATCGGTACGCCCCTGGAGTCCATCGGGCTCAGGTTGCGCGAGGCGGACATCGCCACTTTGGAATCCAATCATGACCCGGTGCTTCTCCAGCGCAGCGGCCGGCATCCGAGCCTGATTCAGCGCATCGCCGGTCAGCGCGGCCACCTTTCCAACGCCCAGGCGGCCGAACTGGTGCGCAAGTTCGCCTCGCCGCGGTTGCGGCGGCTGGCGCTGGCGCATCTTTCCTGTGACTGCAACACTCCGCATCTGGCGGCGGAAACGATGCGCGAGACCTTGGCGGCAATGCATCGGACGGACGTGGAGCTTAAGGTGCTTGAGCCCTAGGGAGTGGTCGGCGATGTTGGATTTTCAGGGCATAAGCGTTCATTACGGCCATCAGGACGTCCTGACCGACGTTACCTTCCGGGTCAATCAGGGCGATCGCGTGGGCGTGGTGGGGCCGAACGGCGCCGGCAAGTCGACGCTCTTCAAGCTCATTCTGGGCGAACTGTCGACGGATACCGGCGAGCTGATTATCGAAGGCAGTCCGCGCATCGGCTTTACCCGGCAGAATCCCGAGCCGGACACGCCGGAGGAGACGCTGCTCGAATATTCGCTGCGGGGCATTCCCGGGCTTTCCGAGATGGAAGCGGAAATGGCCGCGCTGGAAGCAGACCTCGCGGATTCGGCGAAGATGCGGCGTTATGGCGAACTGCAGTTGCAGTTTGAGCATCTCGGCGGCTATGACATTGAGACTCGCGTCAAGATCGCGCTGGGCGGCCTTGGGTTTGCGGTCGAGGAATTCGATCGGCCGTTCAAATCGTTTTCCGGCGGCTGGCGGATGCGAGCCGAGCTTTCGCGCGTGCTGGCCTCGAAGCCGGACCTGCTGCTCCTGGACGAGCCGTCGAACTATCTGGACTTGCCGGCCGTCGACTGGCTGCAGAAGTTCCTGAAGGCCTACGACGGCACGCTGATGCTGATTTCCCATGACCGCTATCTGCTCCGGACGCTGACGAACATCATCGTCGAAGTCGATGCCGGCACGGCGACCCGTTACGAGGGCGACCTCGACTACTATCTGACCGAGCGCGAAGTGCGCTACGAGCATCTGCGGGCCGCCAAGGAAAATCAGGACCATCACCGGGAGCAGCTACAGCGCTTCGTTGACCGGTTCCGGGCCCAGGCCACCAAGGCGGCGCAGGCGCAAAGCCGGCAGAAGCTGATTGACAAGATCGACGAGCAGCGCATCGTGCTGCCCAAGCGGTACACCCATTCCGGGCGCCTGCGGCTGGCCGAACCGGGGCCGAGCGGCATTGAGATGTTCCGTTGCGAGAAGCTGGGCTTTTCCTATGAGGCCGAAGCGGGGGCGCCGACCGACTCGCTGAAGTTCGTGTTCCGCAATCTGGAGTTCAACATCACCCGCGGCGACAAGGTCGCGCTGATCGGCTACAACGGGCTCGGGAAGACGACGCTGATGCGCATCATTGCGGGGCGGCGGCAGCCGACCGAAGGCAAGGCCGTGCTCGGGCATAATGTGGTGCCGGGCTACTTGAGCCAGGAGTTCGCCGAGACCATTCCGCCGGATTTGTCGGTCTATCGTAACGCTAAAAACGCCTGGGACGCGCACGGCGGCGGTCCGGAGAAGAACTTCCGTAACCAGCTCGGCGCCTTCGGCTTCGACGAGAACGACGTTGAGAAGCCGGCGGGGGTGCTTTCGGGCGGCGAGAAGATCCGGCTGGCCTTTCTGCGGCTCTTCCTGTCGGCGCCCAATTTCCTGCTGCTGGACGAGCCGACCACGCATCTGGATCTGGACGGCCGGCGGTTGCTGCAAGACGCGCTCCGCAAGTATACGGGCACGATTCTGCTCGTGTCGCATGACATCGACTTCGTGCGGGCGGTGGCGACCAGCGTGATCGAAATCACCCGCGAGGGCATCCGCACTTTCCCCGGCGGCTACGACTATTATTGCGAGAAGAAGGCGGAGCGCGCGCCGGCGGCGGTGAAGGCCGCGGAAGCCCAGCCCCCGCCATCGCGCGGCACTTTGTCGTCCAAGGAACTTCGCCGACAGCGGGCCGAGGAGCGGGCGAAACTCGCGCCGCAGCTGAAGGAGCTCAAGCGGCGGGTGGAGACGGCGGAGAAGAAGATCGACGAATTGCAGGCGGCGCTGGACACGGCTTCCGCGGAACTTTTCAATCCTACGCCGACGACGAATTTTGCTGAGGTCAATCGCCAGGTGCGCACCTTGCAGTTTGAGATTGACCGTTGGACGGCGGAATGGGAAACGGCGGCGACTCAGCTGGAGGAACTGAAACAATGAAACGGCATCTGATCGGCATCGGCGGGGTGGGCATGAGTGCGCTCGCTACGGCGCTCGTGCATTTGGGCGATACGGTGACGGGCGCGGACCGCAATCTGAATACGCCCAACATCCGGATGCTGGAGGCGCTGGGCGTCAGGGTCTTTCCCGACGACGGCAGCGGCGTGGATGCGTCCACGGACGAGGTGATCGTGTCGACGGCCATCGAGGCGACTAATCCGGGGCTTAAGCGGGCCGAGGAGCTGGCGATTCCGGTCACGCACCGGGCGCGGGCACTGGCCCGGGCGCTGGCGCCTTATCGGCTGGTGGCGGTGGTCGGCACCTGCGGCAAGTCGACGGTCACGGCCATGCTCGGGCACGTGCTGGCGGAATGCGGGATGAATCCCTTTTGCGTCAATGGCGCCAATGTCCCCGGCTGGGACGGCGCAGTACGGTGGCCGGTTGCCGGGGCGAAGGTGCAGTATGCGGTGGCCGAAGTCGACGAGTCCGACAAGTCGCTGGTGGCGTTCAGCCCTTATGCGGCCATCGTGACCAACGCCTCCGCCGACCATTATTCCAAGGCGGAGATGGACGAGGTCTTTGATGCTTTCATCAAGGATTTGCCTGGCCCTTGCGTCGACGCTCGTGGCGAAACCTATCGACCGCAGGACTTTAATCGGCAGAACGCCTCGCTGGCGGTGCGCATGGCGGTGGCGCTCGGATGCGACCGCGATGCGGCGGAGGCGGCGATGAAGACGTTCGGCGGCGTCGAGCGGCGGCTTCAGCGCTATGGCGACTGCGTTTATGACGACTACGCGCACAATCCGGAGAAGTTGCGGGCGATGTGCATGACGCTGGCGGAGGCGCATCCGCGGGGGATTTGCGTCATCTGGCGGCCGCACGGCTATGCGCCGCTCAGGAAGATGCTGGACGCGCTGGCGCAGATGTTCGACGAAACGCTGCGGCCTTGCGACCAGCTGCTGCTGTTGCCGGTCTACGATGCCGGTGGCACGACCGACCGGAGCATTAATTCCGATCGGCTGGCGGCGGCGATGACGCGGGCGCGGGTGACGCTGGTCGCCGATTTGGACGCTGCCTACGACCAGTGCGTCGCGCGGCGCGGCGAGTTTGAGGCGGCCGTCACCTGCGGGGCGCGGGATCCGGGGCTACCGGTGCTGGCGAAGCGGCTGGCGGAGGCGTGGGCGTGAGAGTAATCCACCTGTTGCCGGCGCTGGAACAGGGCGGCGTCGAAAGCGTGGTCGTCGCGCTTAACCGGATGCTGGTCCGTTCCGGGCAGGAGAGCATTGTCATTTCGCGCGGCGGGCGGCTTCAGCGGCAGGTGGAGGCCGACGGCGGACGGCATGTGACGCTGGAGCTTAAGTCGAAAAATCCGCTGACGGCCGGTTGGCGGGCGTGGCGGCTGCGGCAACAACTGAAGAAGCTGGCGTTGCCGGGCGCGACGGTGGTCTGCGCGCATTCTCGAGTGCCGGCGTGGCTGTTTTGGCTGGCGAATCGTCGGCTGGGGCTTAAGTGGATTACTTATGCGCACGGCGCAAACCGCGTCTCGCGCTATTCTGAAATCATGACGCGCGGCGACTTGACGGTTGTGCCGTCGCAGTTTCTGGCCGAGTATCTGAAAGCGCATTATCCGATTGCCGACGCGCGGCTGCGGGTGATTGGCAATCCCGTAGAGGAAGATCGTTATGATCCGAGTCGGCTGGATGCTGCGGCGATGGCGGAGTTTCGTCGGCAGTGGGGGCTGGACGAACAGACTCCGGTGATTATGTCGGTTGGGCGGCTGACTCCGCTCAAGGGCTTTGACAACCTCATTCGGATTGCGGCCGAACTGAAGCGGCGCGGCTTTAAGTTCAAGCTAGTCATCGTCGGTGGCGCGGAGCGGCGGCGGCAGGCGTATGCCGAGTCGCTGCGGGAGTTGGTGAAGTCGCTCGGGCTGGAGGAGGTCGTCGTGTTCGCCGGCTCACAAGCGCAGGTGCCGGAGTGCCTGGCGCTGGCGACGGTGGTGGTGTCGGGCAATGTCGCGAAGCCGGAGTCCTTCGGGCTGACGATCGTTGAGGCGCAGCTGATGAATTGCGCAGTCATCGCCCGGCGTTTCGGCGGCGCGGCGGAATTGATTGAAGACGGCAAGAGCGGATTGCTGGTGGAGGACGCGGAGGGGTTCTTGCCGGCGATCGAGAAGGTGCTGAAGGGCGAATGGCAGCCGGTGGCCGATCTGCGCGAGCGGACCTTGCGGCGGTTCAATGCCGGGCGTTTCGCCGCGGAGACGCTGGCGGCGTATGCGGAAGTTCAAGCTGCGTCAGGAGGTCGAAAGTAATGCTGCATGTCATTGCCACGCCCATCGGCAACCTGGGCGATCTTTCGCCGCGGGCCTTGGCGGCGTTCAAGGCGGCGACGCTCATCGCCTGCGAGGATACGCGGCGCACCTGGCAGTTGCTGACGCATTTCGGCATTCCGCGGCCGGAGATGCTTTCCTATCGGCAGGGTAACGAGGAGCGGCTGACCGAGCGGATCGTGGCGGCGGTTCGGGGCGGCGCCGAAGTCGCGCTGTGCTCGGACGGCGGCTACCCGGGCATTTCGGATCCCGGCTACCGGCTGATTCGCACTTGTGCGCAGGAGCAGGTGCCCTACGAGGTTATTCCCGGCGCGAGTGCGGTCAACGTGGCGCTGTTGATGAGCGGGCTTTCCACTTCGTCTTTCGTCTTTCGCGGGTTTCCGCCGCGGGGGCCCGGGGCGCTGCGCAACTGGTTTGCGGAAGATCGGGATAAGGAGCATACGCTGATTTGCTATGAGTCGCCGTTTCGCATCGGTGCGACGCTGGCGGCGGCACTTGAGACGCTGGGGGATCGCGAAGCGGCGGTGTGCATCGAGCTTACCAAGTTGCACGAGCGGGTTTCGCGCGGCTATCTGTCGGATTTGGTGGCGGAGTTCAAGGAGGCGAAGGTGAAGGGCGAGGTGGCGCTGGTCATCGCCGGCAATAATCCCAAGTTCATGCGGGGGCAGGTCTAAATGAGCACACTGGCGGAATTGCGGGAAAAGATCGATCGGGTCGACGACGAACTGGTGGCGGTGCTGAGGCGGCGTTTTGAACTTACTCGGGAAGTGCGGTCGCTCAAGCAGGCGGCCGAGTTGCCGCCGAAGGACGAGCAGCGCGAGCGCGAAATCATGGCGCGGGCGATGGCGGCGGTCGAGCCGTCGGATCGAGATACGGTGGCGGGGGTTTACGAGCGGATTTTCAACGGCTCGCGAGGAGTCATCGAGACCATTGCCCGTGGGGTTTGCCAGCAAAACGGCAAGGTGCTACTTTGTCGGGCGAAGGGGAGCAAAACAACTTATTTGCCGGGCGGGCACATTGAGTTCGGCGAAACGGGGCGCGAGGCCTTGGTTCGTGAGTTGAAAGAAGAAACGGGGCTGGAAGCGGTGGCGGGGGATTTTCTAGGAGTGGTGGAAAATTCCTTTTTGCAGCATAACGAGCGTCATTGCGAAATTAATTTGATTTATCGTTTAGACTTAATGGGGACAGTCCCCGAAGATTTGGTGGGGACAGTCCCCGCAACGGTGGTGGCTAAGGAGCCTTGGATTGAGTTTCAGTGGTGGGATCTTGATCAATTGCAAAATGCAAATTTGTTGCCGGCGGAGATGATCAAATATGCGTAATTGCACCCTTTGTCCAAGAAAGTGCAATAAACCTACAGTTGGCTTTTGCGGTGCGGGGGACTGTCCCCGCGTTTTTCGGTGGGGTCCGCATTTTGGCGAGGAGCCGCCGATTACTGGAGAGCGAGGTTCGGGTTGCATCTTTTTTTCGCGGTGCACCATGAAATGCCTTTATTGCCAAAACTCGCCTTGGAGTTGGAAGGGCGAAGGCGTAGATAAGACCATTCCCGAGTTAACGGCGATTTTTCGCGATTTAGCGCTTAAGGATCGGGTGGAGAACTGGAATCTAGTTTCGCCGACTCCTTATTTGCCGTTGGTGCGCGAGGCGGTTTTGCCGTTGCTTAAATCGGGAATAAAATTGCCATTTGTGTGGAATTCTAGCGGTTATGAGCGAGTGGAGACGCTAGAAGAATATCAAGAGCTTTGCGATTGGGCATTGTTTGATCTTCGGTATTCGCGGAATGAAACTGCGCTTAAGCTTAGTGGTGCGCCCAATTATGTGGAGGCGGCGCGGGCTGCCGTTCGCTGGGCTTATGCGCGGTCAATCAACGGGGACAGTCCCCGGCAATTGGGGGACTGTCCCCACTTGATTGTTCGCATTTTGGTTTTGCCCGGGCACGCAGAGGAGGCGATTGAAAATCTCGCCTGGTTGGCGACCGAGCTTTCCAACGAGGTGCAAGTTTCGATTATGAGTCAGTACACCCCCGCCTATCGGGCGACGACACTACCGCCGCTTGACCGGACGGTGACGCCGGAAGAGTACGAATCGGTGACGGAAGCGGCGGCCGATTTTGGATTTGAGCACGGTTGGATTCAGGGCTATGGGGCGGCCGATCCGAAGCTGGCGCTGCTGGGCGAGAACATGGGAGCCGATCATGGGATAGTTCGGTGATGAGTTTCGTCCTGAATTTTGATACAATATCTTAAATTTTGGTTCAAATTGCATAATCGACGGGGGGATGACATGGAAAAGGTTATGATCACCGGCATTGGGATGCTGTGTGCGTGTGGTAACGGCAAGGATGCTGCCTGGGAAAACATCAAGGCCGGCAAACCGGGCATCGGCAGGATCACGAGATTCGATCCTTCGCGGTGCACGAGCCAGGTCGCGGGTGAGGTTAAGGATTTTCAGGCTTACGCGATTGACTCCGGGATGATTGACAAACGCGATGCACGGCACATGGCGCTCTTTTCGCAGTATGCGGTGGCGGTGGCCAAGGAGGCGTGGAAGGACGCGGGTTTTGAGGTCGGCTCGACTGCAGGCAATCCGGACATGGATCGCGTCGGGGTTCTGTTCGGCAACGGCATTGGCGGATTGGATGTGACCGGCGACAACTACAAGGTGCTTTTCGACCGCGGCCCCGACCGGGTGTCGCCGCTGGCGATTCCGGAACTTATTCCCAACGAGGCCGCCGGCAATGTCTCGATCGCCCTTGGCGCCAAGGGACCGTGTCAGGTGGTAGTCACCGCCTGCGCTTCGTCCACCGATGCGCTGGGCTTTGCCATGGACATGATTCGCGCTGGTCGCGCCGATGTGGTGGTCGCCGGCGGTACCGAGGCGGCGGTGATCGAGTTCGCAGTCGGCGGCTTTATGAAGATGCGGGCGCTTTCCACGAAATACAACGATTGCCCCGAGACCGCCTGCCGTCCGTTCACCAAAGGCCGCGACGGGTTTGTCATCGGCGAAGGGGCGGCGGCGCTGATCTTGGAGTCCGAGGCGCATGCGAAGGCCCGCGGGGCGCGGGTTTACGCGGAGCTGGCCGGCTATGGGGCGACTTCCGACGCCTATCACATCACGGCTCCGGACCCGTCCGGCACGGGGGCGGTGAAGGCGCTTAAGGCGGCGCTCAAGGATGCGGGGGTCGAAGACCTGTCGACGGTGGATTACATCAATGCCCACGGCACTTCGACGCACCTCAACGACCAAATGGAGACTAAGGCGTTCAAGGAAGTGTTCGGCGAAGAAGGCGCGAAGCAAATCAACATCTCGTCCACCAAGTCGATGCATGGCCATCTGCTGGGCGCGACCGGCGCGTTGGAGGCGGCGATTACGGCGCTGGCGATCAAGGAGGGCTTTGTGCCGCCGACGATCAATTACGACGAGCCGGATCTGGAGGTCGATGCCGCCAAGGGCGAAGTGCCGCTGGATCTCAATTACACTCCCAATACGGGGGTCAAGCGGAATATCCGCGTGGCCGTTTCCAGTTCGCTGGGCTTCGGCGGGCACAATGGCATTCTGGTGCTCAAGCAGGTGGCGAGCTGACGACTGGAAGGGTGTGTGGACATGGAGTTTCCGAAGTTCAAGACGACTTTCAATCTTGCGGGCGAGCGGCTGCTGCCCCATCGCTCGCCGTTCCTGTTTGTCGATCGCCTGATTGCCGGCGATGAAACCGGGGCGGTCGGCGAGTATACCTTTACGACGGAGAAGAACGACTTTTTCAAGGGCCATTTCCCGGATTATCCGGTGGTTCCCGGCGTGGTGCTGGTCGAGGCGATGTCGCAAGTCGCCGGCGCGAACGTGGTCGCCCGCAAGGTGTTGGGCGAGCAGGCGGCGTTTGCGTTGGCGGCGTTGGACGAAATTCGCTTTCGACAGCCGTTCCGGCCGGGCGATAAGCTGGTCACGGTGGTGTCGATCGTGCGGGAGCGGAAGCCGCTGGGGGTTTACGAGGTCAAGGGCTATCTTAACGGCGAGCCGAACGAGCGCGGCGAAGCGGCGGTTGAAGCCCTGGTCAAGTGCATGCTCATGGACGGGCGCAACTAGAGTCTTGGGAAATTGAAGATGATCAGGATTGTTCGAGTCGGCGATCGGCGGGTGGCGAAGTTCAATGCGCGCCCGGCGTTTCCAGAGGAAGCCGAGCAGGCGGCGGCGGCAGTGCTGGCGGCCATTCGCCGGGAAGGTGACGCGGCGGTCCGTCGCTATGTCGCGAAGTTCGAGGGGTTTGCCGGCCGCTCGCTCAAGGTGTCGGCCTCGCTGGAACGACTGGAGCAGGCCCTTGATCCCAAGCTGGTGCGCGCAGTCAAGGATGCGCATCGGCGAGTGCTCAGGTTTTCCAAGGCGTCTTTGCGCCAGGGCTGGCAGCTGGCGACGCCGCGCGGCGGCAAGGCGGGCGAGTTCTATTCGCCGATGGACCGGGTGGGCGTTTATGTGCCTGGCGGCACGGCGCCGCTGGCATCGACTTCGATCATGACGGTGACGCTGGCCCAGGCAGCCGGCGTCCGCGAAATCGTCGCCTGCACTCCGGCCGGCAAGACCGGCGAGGTCAACCCCGTGCTGGTCTATGCGCTCAAGCTCGCGGGGGCGACGGAAATCTACCGCGTGGGCGGTATTCAGGCGATCGGCATGATGGCGTTCGGCACCCGCAGTTGTCCGAAGGTGCAGAAGATCGCCGGGCCCGGCAATGCGTTCGTGACGGCGGCCAAGCGCCAGGTTTACGGTTATGTGGCGATCGATCAGGTGGCGGGGCCGAGCGAGATTGCGGTCTTGACCGACGGGTCGGTCGACGTGCGGTGGATTGCCGCCGACCTGCTGTCGCAGGCCGAGCACGGCAGCGGCTACGAGAAGTCGCTCTGCGTCTGCACTTCACGGGAGCTGGCCGAGCGGATCCGGGCCGAGGTCCTGCGTCAGGCCGAGACCCTGTCGCGGCGGGCACTGGTGCAGCGGGTCATCGACCGCGACGGCATTCTGATTGTGGTGGCGAAGGACGTGGCTGAGGGGCTGGAGACAGTGAACCGGTTCGCGCCGGAGCATTTCGAAATCATGACGCGTGATGCGCTCCAGGTGATGAAGGGCGTTCGCGCCGCCGGCGCCGTCTTCGCGGGCGCATGGACGCCGGAATCGGCCGGCGACTTCGTGGCGGGGCCGAGCCACGTGCTGCCCACGGGCGGCGCGGCGAATATGTTCAACGGGCTGACGCCGGATGATTTTCGCCGTCGGCACAGCTTTGTGGCCTTTACGCGCGAGGATCTGGCGGAGACTCGGGCCACCATCGAGGCCTTTGCCGCCGTCGAGGGCCTGGACGGGCACGGCCGGGCGGCAAGCATTCGTTTCAAGCAGTCCAACTAACCTTCGGGGCCAAGGCATTGAACTTCTTCCACAGGCATGCGTATCGACTGGGTTGCGGTCTTGCCGCGCTGCTGTGGCCGTTTTTCGTTCGGCGGCGTCGCCTTTCGGTTGACAACGTGCTGCGCTCGGGCATTACGGCGGAGCTTGCCGAGGCCCAGCGGATTGCCAAGCGGGCGTGGTGCCACCTCGCCGGACACATCTGCGAGGTGCTGTGCGTACCCAAGGTGCTGACGCGCGAAAACTGGCGCGAGCATGTCGATGTCAGCGAACTGGACGCCGAGACCGCGCACCTCATCATGGATCCGCCGGAAGGTCCGATTCTCTTTGTGAGCGGCCATCACGGAGTGTGGGAAGTGGCGACTAATACGCTTTCCTTCGTGCGGCCGATGATCGTGGTGGCGAAAGTCCAGAAAAACCGATGGGTCGCCAACTGGATGAAGCAGCATCATTTCCGCGGGCCGGTCACGCTGGTCGACAAGAATCACGGTTTTACGTCGCAGGTGCTTCGGCAGTGGGATGAGGAGAAGGCGGCGCTGACCATCCTGATGGACCAGCATGCCGGCCGGGGCGCGTTGTTGCGGTTCATGGGCCGCCCGGCGCGCACGCACACTTCGGCGGCGCGGCTTGCCATTCGCACCGGCTATCCGGTGGTGGTCGGTTCGTTCGTTCGCGACGGCGCCTATCGCTATCGGATTGTCGCCGAGACCGTCCGGTTCTCCAGGGAGGTTACGCGCGAGGACGCCGCCCAGCGGCTGACGGACATTATCGAGAAGTACGTGCGTCGCTACCCCGAGCAGTATCTTTGGGCGCACCGGAGGTGGCGCGATGACTAACGCGAACTTCTCGCTGGCGTGCGATCTGGTCTGCCTGGCGCTGAGCGCAGTTTTCTTCTGGTCCACCTTCGTCGTGCTGTTCGGCCTGATCAAGCCTGCCCGGCGGCACCCCGCCGCGGCGCGCAAGCTGCGGTTCGCGGTGCTGGTCTGCGCGCGTAACGAGCAGGCCGTGATCAAGTTGCCGATCAAGAGCGTGCAGATGTCGAAGTATCCGGCGGACTGCCGCGAGGTGATCGTGCTGGCCGACAACTGTTCCGACGGAACGGTGGCGGTGGCGAGGGAGGCCGGCGCCACCGTGTGGGAAAAGACCAGCCCGAGCCACGGCAAGGGCGACGTGCTGGAGTGGGGCGTGGCCAAGTTGCGCGCGGAACGGCCGGGAGTGGAGGCGATTGCCATATTTGACGCCGACAATTTCTGCGCCGACTCCTGGCTGCAGGCGATGAACGATGCGCTGGTCGACGGCGAGCAGGTGGTCACCGGCCGGCGCTCGTCTTCCAATGCGCGGGCCAACCTGATCAGCGGCTGGTATACGGTCTACTGGTCGATGATCAACGAACTGTCGAATCGGGTCCGGACGAATCTCGGGCTTTCGGCCAAGCTGACGGGAACCGGCTTTGCGTTCCGGGCCTCGATCCTCGATGCGCACGGCTGGCAGACGCGGACGCTGGTCGAGGATACGGAATTCACCATTCAGACGAATTTGCGCGGCGAGCGCGTCGCCTATGTCGCCGGGGCCGAATACGCCGACGAGCAGCCGGTGGCGGTCAGCCAGATGTGGCGGCAGCTGCGGCGGTGGGCGACGGGCGGCTGGCAGGTAGTGCACCATTACTGGTGGCCGTGGCTGAGGGCGCTGGCGCACAATCCGTCGCTGCGGCTTTTTGACATCTTCTTTGCGATTCTCACCGGCATGTCGGTGGCGTTCATTTTGCTGTTCAACGTGCTGGCGCTGCTGACCCGAAGCGCGTTCGGGAATCTGAACGGGGTCGGCTGGCAGGTGTTTTTCGCGGTGTTCGGGTTCCTGTTCCTGATGGGCTGGTTCACGGCGTTTGCCTCGGTGGCGCTGTCGTCGGACAAGCGCCGGCCTTCCGGCTGGGCGATGGTGACTTTTCCGCTCTTTTCCATCGTCCTGTCGGCTTCGGTTCTTTATACGCGGATTTTCCCGACCAAAGTGTGGAAGCCGATTCGCCACTCGGGAGGCGGCAACCCGGACAAGAGCTGAACTGGCAGTATGAAACTGGAACACATCCGCAATTTCTGCATTATCGCGCACGTCGACCACGGCAAGACGACCTTGTCGGATCGGATTCTCGAGCTTACCCACGCCGTTTCCGCCCGCGAGCTCAAGGAGCAGACGCTGGATGCGATGGACCTGGAGCGCGAGCGCGGCATCACGATCAAGTCGCATCCGGTGTCGATGCACTACGAGGCGAAGGACGGCAAGACCTATCTTTTCAATCTCCTGGACACCCCCGGCCATGTCGACTTCGCCTATGAGGTCTCGCGGTCGATGGGCGCGTGCGAAGGGGCGCTGCTGGTGGTCGACGCGGCGCAAGGCGTCGAGGCGCAGACGGTGGCCAACCCCTATTTCGCGCAGGAGGCGAAGCTGGAGATCGTTCCCGTTCTCAACAAGGTCGACTTGCCGGGCGCGGACGTGAAGGAGGTTTCGCGCGAGGTCGAGGACATCCTGGCGATTCCGATGGACGAGCCGCTGCTGGTTTCCGCGAAGACGGGCGTCGGCTGCCCGGAGGTGCTGGAGGCGATCGTGAAGCGCATTCCGCCGCCGGAGACGCGGGGAACGGACGCGCCGCTCCGGGCGCTGGTCTTCGATTCGGTCTTCGACGAGTTCCGCGGCGTCATCACCTATGTCCGCGTGATGGACGGGTCGCTTTCCGCCGGGCAGAACGTGACTTTCATGGGCTCGGGCGTTTCCACGACTGTCCACGAGGTCGGCATCTTCTCGCCGACGAAGAAGCCCGTTCAGTGGCTGGCGGCGGGCGAGGTCGGCTACATCGTCGGGACGGTGAAGGATCCGAGCGAGATCAAGATCGGCGACACGGTGACGACGACGCGGCTCGGGGCGACGGAGGCGCTGCCCGGCTTCCACGACATCCATCCGACCGTGTTCTGCGGCATCTACCCGATGTCGACGGACGAGTTTCAGAAGGTGGAGGCGGGCTTGGAGAAGCTGCACCTGAACGATTCGGCCTTTACCTTTCACCACGAGTCGTCCCTGGCGCTTGGCTTCGGCTTCCGCTGCGGCTTCCTGGGGCTGCTGCACATGGAAATCGTGCAGGAGCGGCTCCGGCGCGAGTTCGGCCTCGACATCATCTCGACTTCGCCGGGCGTCGTCTACAAGCTGAAGCTCAAGTCCGGCGAGGAACGCGACCTGGACAATCCGCTGCAGATGCCCGATCCTTCCGCGCTGGAGACGATTTCCGAGCCGGTGCTCAAGGCGCGCATCATCACGCCGTCGGAGACGATCGGCGACATGATGCGCATCGTGATGGACCGCCGCGGGCAGGTGGAGGGCACGGAGACCATCGACGCGAAGCGCGTGATGCTGCACTGCCGGCTGCCGCTCAACGAGATCCACATCGACTTCCACGATACGCTCAAGTCGGTTTCGCACGGCTATGCGTCGATGGACTACGAGCCGGACGGCTATCAGGTGTCGGACATCGTCCGTATGGACATTCTGCTCAACGGCGAGACGGTCGATGCGTTTGCGACGATGGTCCATCGCGACAAGGCCCGCACGCGCGGGCTCCAGATGTGCAAGGCGCTGGCGGAGACGGTTCCGCCGCATCAGTTCAAGATTCCGGTGCAGGCGGCGATCGGCCGCGAGATCATTGCGCGCGAAGACATTCGGCCGTTCCGCAAGGACGTCCTCGCGAAGCTCTACGGCGGCGACGTGACGCGCAAGATGAAGGTGCTCGAGAAGCAGAAGCGCGGCAAGGCCCGGATGAAGGAGTTCGGCCACGTCAATGTTCCGCAGTCGGCCTTCATCGCGGTTCTGAAGGGCACGATCAAGGAAAAGTAGGCGTCAGCGGGCGCTGATTTTGGTATAATATTGCCTATGAGCGAAGAAGAGATTAAGGGCGTTCCGACGACCGGTGTTCTCGAAGACATCAACATCGAGGAGGAGATGTCGAGAGACTACATCGACTACTCCATGAGCGTGATTGTCGGGCGGGCGCTCCCCGATGTCCGCGACGGCCTCAAGCCGGTTCACCGGCGGTGTCTCTTCGCCATGCACAAGCTGGGCAACGCCTGGAACATGAAGCACGTGAAGTCCGCGCGCGTGGTGGGCGACGTGATCGGCAAGTATCATCCGCACGGCGACAGCGCGGTCTACGAGACGATCGTGCGCATGGCCCAGCCGTTTTCGCTGCGCGTGCCGCTCGTGGACGGCCACGGCAACTTCGGTTCGATCGACGGCGACGGCGCGGCGGCGATGCGTTACACCGAAGTGCGCATGCAGCGGGTCGCCGAGGAGCTGCTGGGCGACCTGGAGAAGGACACCGTCGACATGGTGCCCAACTATGACGAGACGCAGGACGAGCCCACGGTGCTGCCGGCGAAGCTGCCGAACCTGCTTTTGAATGGTTCTTCGGGCATTGCCGTCGGCATGGCGACCAACATTCCGCCGCATAATCTCGCTGAGCTCTGCGACGGCATCGACTACTATGTCCAGAATCGCGAGACCTGCACGGTCGAGGACCTGATGCAGTTCGTGAAGGGGCCGGACTTCCCGACCGGCGCCCAGGTTTGCGGCTTTAACGGCATTGCCAACATGTACAAGAACGGCCGCGGTCAGCTGCGGGTCCGCGGCAAGGCCGAAATCGAGCAGAAGGAGAACGGGCGCGAGCGCATCATCATCACCGAGATCCCCTATTGCGTCAACAAACGCGAGATGCTGCTGCAGATGGCGGAGCTGGTGAAGAACAAGGTGCTGGAGGGGATTTCCGACATTCGCGACGAGTCCAAGGCCGATATCCGCATCGTGATTGACTTGAAGCGCGATGCCGTCGGCGAAATCGTGCTCAACCACCTCTACAAGCACACGGCGCTGCAGTCGACCTTCGGCGCCATCATGCTGGCGATTGTCGGCGGCCGGCCGAAGATCCTCAACCTGAAGGAGTATTTCGCCTGCTACGTCGGTCATCGGTTCGAGGTGATTACCCGGCGCACGCAGTTCGAGCTTAAGAAGGCCCAGGCCCGCAAGCACATCATCGACGGGCTGCTGCTGGCGCTGGATAATCTGGACGAGGTGGTCAGGATCATCCGCGCCTCGAAGTCGCGCGAGGAGGCGAAGACGAATCTCCAGGCTCGCTTCGGGTTCAGCGACCTGCAGGTCAATGCGATTCTCGAGATGCGGCTCTATCAGCTGGTCGGGCTCGAACGCGACCGGCTGACCGACGAGCTGGCGAAGCTCCTGGCGGCGATTGCCGAATATCAGGCGATTCTGGCCGACCCCGAGAAGGTCTATCAGCTCATTCGCGACGATCTGGCCGACCTGAAGACGCGCTATTGCGCGAAGGAAGATTCGCGTCGCCGCACCGAGATCGTGGCCGACGAGAACGAGGTTTCGCTCAAGGACCTCGTGCCCGACGCGCCGTGCGTCATCACGCTTTCCAACCGCGGCTATGTCAAGCGCGTGCCGCTCACCGAATATCGCGAGCAGCGCCGCGGCGGCCACGGCGTCAAGGGGGCGCAGATCAAGGAGGAGGATTTCCTGCGCTTGGTCTTCGTCGCCAACACCCACGACAGCCTGATGTTCTTCACCAACACCGGGCGGCTCTTCGTGAAAGACGCCTATCAGATTCAGGAGGCGCCGCGCACCAGCTTCGGGCGGCCGCTCATCAACCTGCTCAATCTGCAGGAAGGCGAGCAGGTGCTGCGGCTCTTGCCGATCCGTTCGTTCGAGGGCGATCTGGACGTGTTCTTCGCCACGAAAAACGGCACGGTCAAGAAGACGCTGCTCGGCGAGTATCAGAATGTGAACAAGGCCGGCATCCGGGCGATCAACATCGAGGAGGGCGACGAGCTGGTCGAGGTGCGGTTGGTGCGTCCCGACCAGGAAGTGCTGATGATCACCGCCGAGGGCGTGGGCATCAGGTTCCGCTCGGCGGAGGTGCGCCGCATGGGCCGGGTCGCCACGGGGGTGCGCGGCGTCCGGCTGCGCGAAGGCGACCGGGTGGTGTCGCTGGACGTCTGCGATGACGAGAAGACGCTGCTGGTGGCGACCGAGAACGGCTACGGCAAGCGGACTGAATTCCGGGAATACCGCAGCTCGCACCGCGGCGGCATGGGCGTTACCGCCATCAAGGGCGCCGAGCGCAACGGGCGCGTCGTGGCGGCGCATGCGGTGGCCGACGACGAGTCCATAATTTCCATTACTTCCGATGCGCAGATGGTGCGCAGCCCGGTGGCGCAGATCGGTGTGGTCGGGCGCGCGGCCCAGGGCGTGCGGCTGGTGCGGCTTTCCGAGGGTGCCCGGTTGGTGTCGGTTTCGGTCTGCGAAGGCTCCGAGGAGGAGAATGCGGCCGTGGGCGACGATTCCGCGGCGGCGGGCGTCGAAACGAATCTGGTGAACGAAAACGAACAAAACACTGAAGGAGAACTCCATGAATAAGCTCATGACGGTTGCGTCGATTGCCTTGGCGGTCGCGCTGGTTGGTGGTAATGCGCAGGCGGAAGACCGCGCCTGGAACTGGTCCCCGCTGGGAGTCGGCATTGCCGCGCCAGTGCAGCTGCCGTTCATGTCCAGCGATGTCTACGGTCTGCGTCTGGGCGGGCTTTTGGGCATCAACAACGATGTCTATGGTCTCGATGCGGGCGCGGTGGAGATCACCCGCGGCGATTTCGCCGGCATTCAGGCGTCGGCGTTTTCGTGGACGACTGGGTATGTCCGCGGTTTGCAGCTGGGCACGCTCGTCAACTGCGTCCACGGCAACCTGGCGGCGTTTCAGGTCGCGGCGGTCAACGCCGATTACGGTCTGGCTTCCGCTGGCATGTCGGTGGGTGTGGTCAACTACGCCATGTCCTATACCGGTGTCGAGGTGGGCGGGTTGAACTGGAACAACGCCCAGTCGTGCGGTCTGCAGCTTGCCGTCGCCAGCGCCAATCAGGAGGAGTTCACGGGGGCGATGCTGGGCGCGTTCAATTTCGCGCGCACGTTCACGGGCTTTCAGTGCGGGGCGATCAACATGGCCGACGAGGCGACGGGCTTCCAGCTCGGGGTCTTCAATGCCGCGGAGCGTTTGCAGGGCGTGCAGATCGGGCTCCTGAACACCATCGTTCAGTCGTCGCTGCCGTTTATGGTGGTGATGAACGCCAGCTTCTGAGCCGGCGTTTCATGCCCTGAGGGCAGGTGCAGGGGCGATGAAGGCGGCTCTACGATATTTTGCCTCGAAGTTCTCGCCGCCCGCGGTTGACGCCAGTTCGGCGTATTCGCTTAGCCTGCCTTCGCTTACCGGTTCCGCGGATGCGTTCCTGGCGATCGCATTCGCGGAATCTGCGGTTCCGGGGCTGGTGCTGGCGGTCACGCCCGGCATTCCCGACGCGGACCGCTTGGCCGATGACTTGCGGCTGCTGACGGTCGAAAGTCCGGTGCGGATACTGGAGTTCCCGCCGCGGCTGGACAACGATCGTTCGGCGCTGGGCGTTCGGCTCAAGACGCTGGCCGCGCTCAAGGCCTGGGCGCTGAAGCCCTATCCGGCGGTAGTCGTGGCGCCGTATCCGTCATTGGCGATGCCGATTGCCGCTCGCGCAGTCGAGTCGCTGGTGCTGACGGTCGGCAATGCGGCTCCGGCGCTCAAATTGGCGGAACTCGGTCAGCGGCTGGCGGCGCTCGGCTATCGTCGGGTGCCGATGGTGGAGCGCGAAGGCGACTATTCCGTCCGCGGCGGCATTCTCGACGTCTGGTCGCCGGGCGAGGAGTTTCCGGTGCGGGCGGAGTTCTTTGGTGACGACCTGGAAAGCCTGCGCCTTTTTAACGCGGCCTCACAGATTTCAATTTCCCGCCTGGAGCGGGCGGAACTGCTGCCTGCGGCTTTGCCGGGCGGAGCGGACGGCGGCGAGGCGACGGTTCGGTCCGAGTATCTTTTTTCGCGGTTGCCGTCCGGCGCGACGGTGCTGGCGCTGGAGCACAACGCCTATCGGCTGGAAGCGCTGCTTCCGGGCGGCGGCGCGGCGCGGCGGATGGTGTTCACCGGCGATCCGCCGCCGGCCGGGGTGCCGACTTATGACTTTCAGACGGCGCCGTTGCCGGGTTTTGCGGAACTGGGGGCCGACGAGGCGCATCATCCGGAGCTTTTCGACGCCGCCCGGCAGCGGCTGGAGCAGCATCTGGCCGCGGTCGCGAAACGCGGCGACCGGGTCGTGGCCATTGACGAGCTGGCCGGCGGCTTTGAAATGCCCGGGCTCGCGGTGGTCACCAAGGCAGACCGCGTCTTCACGCGCAAGAAGACGCATTGGCGCACGAATGCCGCGATCGTGCAGGGCGCGCGCATTAACGACTTTGACGATCTGGAGCCGGGCGAATACGTGGTGCATGTCGACTATGGCGTCGGCAGGTATCTCGGGTCTTCGGAAATCAGCGTCGACGGCCGGCGGAGCGAAGTCTTTACGATTGAATACGCGGACGGCGGCAAGCTGCATGTGCCGGCGGCGCACGCGCATCTCCTGTCCCGCTATGTTGGGGTGCGGGGCGAGGCCGTGCGCCTGCACCGTCTGGACGGCAAGCGCTGGCAGAAGGACAAGTCGGACGCTCAGAAGGCGGTTACCGACCTGGCGGCGACGCTACTGGAAACCCAGGCCCGGCGGGCGATGGTGCCGGGGTTCGCCTATGACATCGCCTGCGAGGGCCTGGAGGGCTTCGAGGCGGCTTTTCCCTATGAGGAGACGCCCGACCAGGCGACGGCCATTGCCGCGGTTAAGCGCGACCTGGCGGCCCGCAAGCCGATGGATCGGCTCATCTGCGGTGACGCCGGCTACGGCAAGACGGAAGTGGCGATGCGGGCGGCCTTCATTGCCGCCATGAACGGCAAGCAGGTGGCGGTGCTGGCGCCGACGACGGTGCTGGCGGAGCAGCATTTCGAAACCTTTACCGCTCGTTTCGACGGCACGCCCATTCGGATAGAATCGGTGTCGCGGTTTCAGACGTCGCTTACCCATACCGGCACCTTCAAGCGGCTGGCGACGGGCGCCTGCGACATTGTGATCGGCACGCACGCCATTCTTTCCCAGCGCATTGCCTTTCGCGACCTCGGGCTCATTGTCATTGACGAGGAGCAGCGTTTCGGCGTGCGGCACAAGGAGTTTCTGAAGCGATTGCGGGCGACGGCGGATGTGCTGACCTTGTCGGCGACGCCGATTCCGCGCACGCTTTACCTGTCGATGACCGGGGCGCGCGATCTGTCGCTTTTGCGCTCGCCGCCGCGTGAACGGGTGGCGGTCGAGACCCGCATTGTCCGCGACAGCGACGAGATCGTCCGCACCGCCGTCGAGTCGGAACTGCTGCGCGGCGGGCAAGTCTACTTTCTGCATAATCGCGTGCTGTCGATCGGCAAGGTGGAGAAGCGGCTTCGGGCGCTTTGCCCGCAGGCGCGGATCGTGGTGGCGCACGGGCAGATGGACTCGAAGACCCTGGCGCAGAAGATGCGGGCGTTTGAGCGCGCGGAATATGACATCCTGCTGTCGACGACGATCATTGAGTCGGGCATCGACATTCCGCGGGCGAATACGATTCTGATCGATCAGGCCGACACCTTCGGCATGGCCGACCTTTATCAGCTGCGCGGGCGGGTGGGGCGTTCGGCGCGGCAGGGCTATGCGTATTTTCTGCTGCCGGCCTCGGGCGACATCGACAGCGAGGCGCGCGAGCGGCTGGCGGCGCTGAAGCGGCATGGCGGGCTCGGGAGCGGCTTCAATCTCGCGGTGCGTGACCTGGAGTTGCGCGGGGCCGGCAATTTGCTCGGCACTCAGCAGTCCGGGCACATTGCCGCCATCGGGTTTGGGCTTTATTGCCAGCTGCTGCAGCGGACGATTGCGCAGCTGAAGGGCGAGGCGGTGCCGGAGATTGTGGACGTGAAGCTGAATCTGGATTTTGTGAATCCGCATTTGCCGTATGATTACATCGAGGAGGACATTCAGCGGCTGAGCCTGATGAAGCGGTTTGCGGAGGCGACGGATCTCAAGGTGGTGGCGGCGCTGGCGGAGGAGATGCGCGACCGGTTCGGTCCGTTGCCGTCGGCGGCGGAGGAGTTTGTGAAGGTCTCGGAGCTGCGGGTGGACTGTGCGCGGCATCGCGTCACCAACATTGACGTGAAGGACGATCGGGCTGTATTTTACCGGCTGGGCTCTCGGGAGATCGCGCTGGTGATCACCTTGAAGGGATTGACGCCGTTCCGTCGCTTGGCGGAGCTTCGCCGGGCGCTGGTGCTGGAGTTTCACGATTTTTGAGTGACTGAAATCGACTTCGCCCCGATAATACAAGGGTGAAGTCGGTTTTGCCAACTGTAATGGGTCTCTCGCGTCAGGCGTCGCTCCGAGGCGGGGCGTATCACCCGAGCGAAGCGAGCCGCGCAGCGGTCGCTAGAGGTGTGCTCCTGCTCGGTCTCGTCAGCGCGTGGCTCAAGCTTTTCATTCAAGACAACGATCTTCGTTCAGCCTGCCCTGCCTCGACAGAACCGCTGGTTGCGTGCGCAGGTCACTCATACGCTTGCAGCCACGGGCTTCCTCACAGGATACCCCGCCTCTTCGCTCGACCTCTGGCTATCCGACGCCGAGATACGACAGCTCGTCCCATCCCGGCAGCGTCGGTTGGCTGTCGTTCTTCTTCTCGATCACAGCCTTCGTTGCCCAGCGTCCGTAGCGCACGAACGCCCGCTTGATTCCTGCGGCGAGCGCGTAGAGGAAGAACTCCGGCACCTCGTTGAACCGCTGGTGCATGTGCTCGATGTGCGCGACGAGGACGTCTTTCCTCACGCCGCGCCCGAGCCATGCGGCGGTGAAGTAGGTCGTCGCGAGGACGATTGCGGACATGTTCCTCCAGCTCGCGTAGGACATGACGCGGATGTGCTCGAAGCCGTAGCACTGCTTCACGAACCTGATCGTTTCTTCGATCCTCCATCGCGTGAGGTAGCCCTCGACGACCTGCCAGAGCGACTTGTAGGAGTAGTCTGTC
>JAZLMR010000043.1:0-9866 GCA_045598785.1 Kiritimatiellia bacterium | reverse complement strand
CGTCCCGGGAAGCTTGTCCTTCCAGGAGTACTGGCAGATGTCGAAGATCACGCGACGCGCGAGCGAGAAGCCGTTGGTCTGAAGGCCGTCGGACGGGAAGCCGATGATCACATCGCCCGCACGGACCGACTTGCCCGTGATGAGCTTTGACTTCTGCACGCAGCCGACGATCGTGCCGACGAGGTCGTACTCGCCGACGGGATAAAGACCCGGCATCTCCGCGGTCTCGCCGCCCAAGAGCGCCATCTTGTTCTCCTTGCACGCCTTGCAGAGACCGGAGACAACGGACTTGAACTGGACCGGATCGACCTTTGCCGTACCGTCGTAGTCCATGAAGAAAAGCGGCATCGCGCCCTGCACGAGAATGTCGTTCACGCAGTGGTTGACGATGTCCTGCCCGACCGTGTCGTGCTTGTTCATCATCGCCGCCACCTTGAGCTTCGTGCCCACGCCGTCCGACGAGGCGACCAGCACCATGTCCTTGCCCGCCGGCACCTTGTGCAGCCCGCCGAACGCGCCGATATTGCCAATTACACTCGGAGTCTTGGTTGCGGCCACCATCTGCTTGATGGCGCCGACGGCGTCCATCTTGACGTCAATGTTGACTCCAGCCTGGGCATACGCGGACTTCTTGACCTGATCCTTAACCATCATCCTACTCCTTGATAATTGTACAAAACGGCAAATAACGAAACGGAAAGGCGCGTGACCCGGGTCACGCACCTTTGTCAGCCACCACTCAGAGCTTGTCGTTGGAACCGAGCACCTTGACGATCTTGTGGATGTACATCTCCTTCATCGCCTCGCGCGCCGGCGTCAGATACTGGCGCGGATCGAAGTGGCCGGGATTCTCAGCGAGGTGCTGACGGATCGCCGCCGTCATCGCGAGCCGCGAGTCGGAGTCGATGTTGATCTTGCAAACCGCGCTCTTCGCGGCCTTGCGGAGCTGCTCCTCGGGAATGCCGACCGCATCCGGCAGCTTGCCGCCGAACTTGTTGATCGTGTCGACATGATCCTGCGGCACGCTGGAAGAGCCGTGCAGCACGATCGGGAAGCCCGGGAGCTTCTTCTCAATGGCCTTGAGCACGTCAAACGCGAGCGGCGGCGGCACCAGCTTGCCGGTCTTCTTGTCGCGAGTGCACTGCGCCGCGGTGAACTTGTAGGCGCCGTGGCTGGTGCCGATCGAAATCGCGAGCGAATCGCAACCGGTCTTGGTCGCGAACTCGATCACTTCCTCCGGCTTCGTGTAGTGGCTCTCGGCCGCGGAGACTTCGTCTTCGACGCCCGCCAGGACGCCCAGTTCGGCCTCGACGGTGACATCGTGCTTGTGCGCGAAGTTGACGACCTTCTTGGTCAGCTTGATGTTGTCCTTGAACGGGAGGTGGCTGCCGTCGATCATGACGGACGAAAAGCCCGAATCAATGCAGCTCTTGCAAGTCTGGTAGCTGTCGCCATGGTCCAGGTGCAGCACGATCTGCGGCTTCTTGCACCCGAGTTCCTTGGCGTACTGAACGGCGCCCTCGGCCATATAGCGGAGAATCGTGGGGTTCGCATACTTGCGCGCGCCCTTGGAAACCTGCATGATAACCGGCGACTTGGTCTCGACCGCCGCCATCACAATGGCCTGCATCTGCTCCATCGTGTTGAAATTGAACGCCGGAACCGCATAACCGCCCTTGACCGACTTGGCAAACATCTTCTTGGTGTTCACCAGACCGAGCTTCTTATAGCTGACCATTTTATAACTCCTTAGGTTAAATTAGCCCTATTACGGGTAAAAACTCGGGGTAGTATATCATTATTCGGCAATTTGCGCAAGAATGCTCCAGGCAATCTCCGCCGAAAGCGCCGCCGACTTCGGGGCCTGTTCAAGCGCATAAAAGTCAGTCATCCGCGCCACGGGCAGTTCCGGCAAGCGTTCGCCGTTCAAAAACGCCGCCAAAGCCTCCAGATAAGCGAGTTGCAACTCGGCGCCGGTCTTCAATTCGGCCACCTTGGACTTCGGCGCCCCTTCCAGTTCCCGCAGTGCGCCCTTGATGAGCCTTTGATGCCAGGCAACTACCGTGCCCAGGTCGCGCCGCCACCGCCCGCCGAACTTGGCCTCAAGCCGTTCGATCACCTTCGCGAGCTGCCCCTTCGGGGCGGGCTGGGCCGGCTTGACGAGCCCCGCCCAAGATTCGCCCTGGAAATCGCAAAGCGCCCAATCCCAGGCCGTCAAGATCTCCAGGGTGCTGAGCGGCACGCCAAACTCACGCACCGAAGCCGCGTCCAGCGCCTGCCGCCCGTCAATCGTCGGATCCCGCCAGACCTTAGCCGCCGCCTCCCACAGCGGATACTGCAAGCGCTTGGGCGCACAGTGGACCGACCACGAGGTCAGGCAATGCCCGCGATAGCCGCGAGTCTTCGTATGCTTCGAGCCCCAGATTACGTTGGCCCCGTGCTCGCGGTAGCGTGGCAGGCACTGGCCGTCGCGATAGCTTTCCGACGAAGTCGCCAGGATCAAGTCGAACCCGAGGCGCTCGAAGACTTCGAACTGCCCCTGCCAGCGCGAAAGCGGCCGCACGTGCCCGTAGCCGTCCGACTTGTAGTCCCAGAACCATACGGTAAGTTCCGGCGCCAGTTCCCGCACCCGCGGTTCCTCGCGGTGGTCGAAGAGCAAATCGCACCAGATTCCCGGCCGGATGCCGCGCGCCTTCAACTCGGCGGCCACCTCGCGATAGTAATCGAGAAACACAGCCAGCTTGTCGCCGCGCTGCCGGCATTGGGCGCAGGTCGCAAACACCTTGGCCTCGTCGCACCCCAAATGGAAATCCGTCACCTCGTCGCCAAAGAGCTCCAGATATTCGTGAATCATGTCCTTCATGAACTCCCGGACTTCGGGCTTGGCTACGCAATAGCACGCGGGAAACGCCGGGTCCTCCATCCAGTCGCCATGACCGCCGTGCATCAGCACGTATTCGCCATGGCCCAGGATCTGCAGGAGCGGAATCGGCTTCAGCCCCAGCTGGCGGGCATAGGCCAGAAGCTCGCGAAACTCCGCCGGGGTAAAGGCCTCGGCATCGACGATTTCCGGATGCCGCTGCCAGCGCACCTTGTTTTCGATTTCCCACAAGACCGCGTTATACCCGAACTGCGCCGCCCGCGTCAGGACTTCCTTGACGGTCTCGACCTTCAGCTGCACCGAATTGAAGTCAAGATGCAAAATCAAAAGCCCCTCGTCGGGCCGCATCTTCAGCGGGCGGCGGATGTCCGCGGCATTGACGCCGCGCTCGCGCAACGCCGTGACCCGTTGGGCCGCGCGTCGGTAAAAGTCGGCGTAGCGGCCGGAAATCCGGTTGCCGCCGTGGCCCCAGGCCATGTCGATGAGCGCCAGGGCGCGCGGCCAGAGCTTCCATTCCAAGTCGGCGTCGCTGCGAATGTGCTCCGACCAAAGACAGGCCTCCACGCCCCGCACCTTGTCGTGGAACTCCTCGGGGATGCCGCGGAACGGATTCCAGCCCCAGACGGTCTCGAACGGCACGCTGAACGGCTTCCAGTTCATGTACTCGCGATGATCGCCCGGCAGCGACTGCGACCAGTCCCAATAGGTGAAGGCGTTGGCCGACCACACGACCTCGTAACCGTTGAAGAGCCCGAAATACCCGGTTTCGCCGCTCCCCGACTGGATGATCACCCGCCGGTCGGGATTGCCGTTGCCGATCGCCGACCAACCCGTCAGCCGCCGCCCGCGCCGTGCGGCATACTTGACGAAATGCGTCGTAAACCACCCTTGCAGTTCCTTCGCGTCCTTCGCCCCCACCGCCCGCATCCGCGCCTGACATTTCGGACACTCGTTCCAGCGCTTGGGATTGACCTCATCCCCGCCGATATGAATGATGTCCGACGGGAAAACGTCCATCAGTTCGTCCAGCCGCCGTTCGCAGAACCGGATCGCGTCGTCGTTGCCCGCGCACAGCACCTCGTAGCGGTGCTCGCCGACCGCCTCCCATTCGTGCCCGGTGCAGGTGAATTCCGGGTGCGCGCGCAGCATCGCCCCGCAATGCGCCGGCATCTCCAGCTCGGGGATCACCTTGATATGCCGGGCGGCCGCATAGTCGACGATTTCCCGCTGCTCGGCGAGCGAGTACGAATAAGGCCCGTAAGTCCGCGAGCGGTCGACCGCTTGCTCGCTAATGTTCTGCGACCGGCGGACGGTCAGGTCGGGGTCCTGCTCCTGGCCTCCGACCACGATGTCCAGGCCCGGATAATAATGACGCCAGGCCCCCTTGGCCACCAATTCCGGCGCCGCCGCGACCTCGTTGCGCCAGCCCTGATCGTCGTTGAAGTGCCAGTGAAAGACATTGAACTTATGCGCCGCCATCCAGTCCAGCTGCCGCTTGATGCAGTCGATGCCGAAAAAGTGACGGCTCACATCCAGCATCACGCCGCGATGCGCCATCTTCGGCCAGTCCTTGATCACCACGCCGGGAATCTCCCAGCCCTCGCCGTTCCGCTTCGCCAGCTGCTTCAGCGTCTCCACCGCATAGAAGGCGCCGGCCGCGTCCGCCGATTCGATCAAGATGCCGTTCGCGCCGACCGTCAGCCGATAGCCCTCGCCCGGCAAGGTGGCGTCGGTCCGGCAAGTCGCCGCCGCCGCCGTGATCTCCGCCGCGTTCAGCCGGAAAGCCTCGCCCGTCTCGCGATACTCCTGCGGCGTGGGAATGATGTCGTGCGCGCTAGCAAAAAACGCTGCGGCCACCGTGACCAGCACGGTGGCGCAAGTGTAAGCATTCCTATCCATAGACATTACTTGACGATGATGACCATGCCCGGGCGCGGATTGCCCGTCACCTTCAGCTTGCCCGGCCCCTTGAGATACTTGCCATAGACGGGATCGTCAATGGTGTAGACCTTGTTATAAGGCAGCTCTTCGCCTTCGACATACCAGTTGTTGATGGTCATGATGCCGTTGAAGTTAAGCGTGACCTTGACCCCGGCGCCAAGCTTCAGGTCGGCCGTCGCCGGAATCGTCGCCGCCGGCTTCGCGTCCAGCGTCAGCGAACCCGCCTGACAGTCGATTTCGGTCACGCCGGCGAGCGAGCCGCCCAAACAGAGCCGCTGATTCACCGCATGGTAGAGCTTGCCCTCGCCGACGAAATCGTTGTTGAAGACCGTCGGTTTCGTATCGCCGGCATAAGTATTGAGCGTCAAGACTTCATTGTCCATCAGGGTGACGGTCAAGTCGCCGGCAATCTTCGGTCCGACATCGCGAGGCTCGGAGTCGGAAGAAATGGTGCCGCCATAGCTGATGATCTCCAAGGTCGACGACAGATTGGACTTTTTGTCGTAAAGCTTGCCCGGGATCACCAGAATGCCGCCCGCTTCGAGAATGACCCGATGCGTCTGCTTCGTGTTGGCTTGAGGCCCAAACTGACCATCGGTGGCGCGCAGGCGGAACTTGCCGCCGCCCTTAAGCACCATTTCGCCGCCGACTCCAACCGCGCCGCTGCTCGCGCCGTTGAACGGGAACGGATTCTGATTGAGATACCCGGCGCCCTCGACGGTGATGCGCCCGAGCCGCTTTGCCTGCGTCGAAGTGTTGATGGCAATCGAGCCGTCGGACGCCCACGGGGTCGACAACGTAATATAGGTGCCGTCGTTCAAAACCGTCCAGTGCTTCGCCACCGAAGTTACCGTCGCCTTGGTAGTGAACAACACCTCGCCGCCGCCGGAGAAATCGACCCGGCCAGCCATATAGACCGGCAGATCGATGACGAGCGTATCGCCTTCGGCGACAAAGATGGTCGTATTCGCCGGCAGGGTGAGCTGCGCGCCGTTCTGCCCCGTAATCGTAAGCACTCCCGCCTCGCTGGCAACGCAGTCATAGGCAAACGAACCGATTTCCGCATTGGCGGTGAAGGTCTGCGTGTATTGAGCCGTCGTATCGGCGGCAATCACCCAATCGTAAGTGCTGGTCGAGACCACCACCGTCCCGTCGCCGCAATTGACCGTGCCCGACTGCGCGACTCCGTCCACGAAAAACTCGCCGACCGTCAGCGTCTGCCCGGCAGTCAGCGCCACCGAATTCGCCGACGGCACCGTCAGCCGCCGCAACATCGCCACGCCCGAATAGTTCGCGCCGAGCTTCAAGCTGCCCGCCTCGATCTCCAGCTTGGCCGTCGTATTGGCCAGCCCGTTGAGCACCAGCGCGCCCGCGCCCCGCTTGACGATGGTGCCCGCGCCCGTCAGTTCGCCCGAGAAAGTGACCTCGTATTCGTCAGTATCGATTACCGAAGTCGTAAAGTCCGTGAATTCCGTCTTCAGCGAATTCTCAAACGCGGCCGTCGCGTGCACTGTCGCTCCTTGCAGGAATACGGCCGGTGTCGTCTGCACTATGGTATGATCATCCTTATGCGGACGCTCTTCACGCGAATACGACCGAGTAATGCCGCCCGCGCCCAGATAGACCTCGCCGTCCTTCAAGTAGCAAGCATTGTTCATAAGTTCATTCTGAATTCCCGCAGTCCTAAGGGTGCCACCTTCCATATTGAAACTACCACCGGAATAGGCGCGATACAAATCTTTGAACACCTTTTTAGTGCCCAAATAAAGCCCCTCGGTGAGCGTCAGCTCGGAGTCCTCGCCCTGCAGATAGAAAGTGGTAAGATTATCGCCGGAAATGCGGTTCACATAGAGACTTTCCAGCGTCAGCTTGCCGCCGTTGCGCACCCCGTAAGTCGGCATATTCGGAATCGAGTTCTGACCGGTGTAGAGACATTGAAAGGTAACATCCGACCCCTCGTCGAACCAGAAGCTTGAATATTGTTCCGCATAACCGGCGAACGACAGCTCCACCTCGGTCATCGTGTTGGTGCCGCACCGCGCCACCACGTCACAACCCCAGTAACCACCGCCGGATTTAAGGCTGAAGCCGAAAGTGCGATTGCCTTCCAGCGTCACCTTGCCGCCGAAAGAGCGACAGATCGGGGTGCCGGAGCTGCGATAAAGCTGGCAGTTGCGATAGACGAGCTCGTTGCCCATGCCGACAAAAGTTCCAGAGCCATAGCTGGCGGCGGAAAACGCGACCTTGTCGTTGCCGGTTGCCGGCCCTTCAATCACCACCTTTTTCGGCACCCCGTCGGTCGGCAGCACCACGAAGCCGGATATGTTGATATTCGCGCCCGCAAATGAAATATGGTCGGCCGCCGAAATATCCGCGAAGACAAACAGCTTAGGATTGGCGCTGGGCGCAGGAGCGGGCGGCACCGTCTCGTTCTCCCAGTTCGCCGGATTGTGGTAATTGTCATCGTCACCCGCGCCCGTCCACCGATAGGGAATGACCAACTGAGTGTTTTCGGCGCCGCCACCTTGGCGGAACCAGTCGGTCCCCGCATCCGTATGCTTCGTACCATTTTTCCCCGTTCCCGGATAAGTGAACGGCGTATCAATACAAGTTCCATCAGCCAAGGTAACGCTATTGATCGGAATCGTATTGCGCTCGTAGGCGAAAATATACCCCGACACCTCATTCTCCGCATTAAGCCAATAATCGACCCAGGCATTGACGGCGGCTTGCTTGCCGTTGCCGATGCAGAAACAGGCTCCGGCTCCGATATTGATCTGATGGCCACTCGTATCGCCCGCCGGCTGCCGGAGCGTCGTATAGTTGCCGAGTTGGACAAAGCCACTCTCGACCGAGATGTTGCCACGCCAGTCGACGACCGTGCCGTCGCCGAAATATAGCGTGCCCGCCCCAGTCTTGATCAAGAGCGGATAACCGACGAACTCCGGGGCCTTGGCAAAGGTAAGGGTCTTGCCCGCGTCAACCTCGAAGCTGACCACCTGGGCATCCCCTTCCGCGATGGTAACTTCATTGGTGAGCGAAAGATCCACCAAAGTCTTGAAAGTGCCGCCCGCAAATTCGATTGCCGAGCGTCCGGACGCGACCTCCTTGATGCCGGAGGTGATGGCGAGCGAGCCGCTCTTCAACGTCAGCTTGCCGCCGCTCGTAGGCTCCGCCGAACCGAACGCCAGGGTGCCGACCGTGATCTCGGCACCGTCAATGACCAGTTCCGACCAGTCTACCGCGCCCACGGTCAAGGTCGAAAATTCGTATTCACCGACGGTAAAATAAGATTTGCCGCCATAATTGACAATCAGCGTGCCCTCACCCGTTTCGCAGATCTGACCGCCCTCGCCCAGCTCGACGTTGAGCGTGACCGTCTTCCCGGCGGGAACCTCGACATTGACTGCTCCCGTGACCTTGATGAGCGCCTTCGGCGAGGCAGTATCGAGAAAGTGAAGGGTGCCGCCCGCGAAGGTAAATACGCCGTAATCGCCGCACTCGAGCTCCTTGACCGTCAGGTCGCCGCCATTGAGCGTAAAGTCAACCTTCGCGTCCGAACTGCCGACGACCAGCTTGGTGACTTCGATGCTATTCCCTTCGGTGAGCTCGTAATCTTGGTACACGCCCAAGGTCACCAGATCCGTTTCCGGCGAGGTTAGGTTAAGGGCGATCTCCGGCTCCAGAATCGCCTTGAGGAAGTTCAGTTCTCTGCTTACGATCTTGCCGTTGTCATTGATCGCGCTGGTGCCGAGCGCAACCACGCCGCCCAGCGTCGTTTCCCAGGGAACGTCATTGGCATAGACGCCGTCGCTCGAAAAGGCGCAGTCCTTGAGCACCACCTTGCCGCAATCGAGCCGGCCATTGTCGGTTTCGTAATTGATCTTCCGGAACCGGAACGAGCCACCGTACATCTCGAACGCGCCCTGCACATCCTGGTTGCACCCGGCGACATAGGCGAGGTTGGCAATCAGGAGTTTGGTCGCCGTCGCCTCGCCGCCTTCTTGAATATACTTGCCGTCCATACCATAGGCAATGCCAAGCGTGTCGGCAATCGTCAGCGAGCCCGACTTAAGGCAGTAGCAATTGGTCGGATTGGCCTTGTAGCTGGCAGAATTGCCGCCGACATACAATTGCTGCACCGCTACCCGCGTCCCTTCGCCCTCCTGAGTCACCACCGTGTTCGGCGGCGTCGAGTTGGAGCCGAGAATGAACGAGCCGCCATTGGTGACGACCGCGTTATCCTTGACCAACACGTCAACCGTATAGGCGAGCTGGTTGCCGCTCTTGTGCCCGAAGGCGACATTGTTGGAAATATAAGTAAAGGAATCGCCTTCAAAATACCAGTCGCCGTTACCGGCCATATAATTGTAGCCGCCGGTTACGCTGCGGTAATTGCCAAGGAAATGCACCGCGCCGCCGTCATCGCAGTCATGGTCGATCCGGCCGTTTTTCTTGCCGCTGGAAACGAACTCTTCATCGCCGCCGGTAGAGATATCGGCATAGACATAGAGCTGAGCTCCTTCGAGGACATTCAAGCCGACATAATCGGTACTGGCAATATAGGTGAAGTTAAGTACCGAATCGGCAGTGCCGTTAAGCGTCACCACCACCCCGCTGCCGGTCGCGGTAAAATACTTGAGCTTGGTTTCGCAGCCGGTATCGAGCGTAATCGTCGCCGACTTGGACACCACGACCTCAGCATCGCGGGCATCGGGATAGCCGGTCTCGCGATCCCAGTTAAGCGGATTGGTCCAGTTGCTGTTGCCGCCTTCGCCGGTCCAAGTCCAGGTCTCGGCCGAAGCCGAAAATACACCCGCCGCCATCATTGCCGCCGCAACGATCCGCTTCACCGTCTTAACTGCCATAGCCAAACTCCATTAGGAGGTTATCACTTAGGACCGGGAGATAACTTACACTATTTACCCCCCCCCTGAGTTTTACCACATTATAACATCAAACCAGTAAGCGTGTCAAATCGATTTATAGGGCCGCAGAGATTCCAATTGTACGGGGCGTCGTCGGCTTCGCCGCCGCCACCCCA
>JAZLMR010000042.1:0-33092 GCA_045598785.1 Kiritimatiellia bacterium | reverse complement strand
GGCGACCAACGAATTTATCCACGGATTTCACGGATTTTCACGGATTGAATCTTATCCGTGTTAATCCGTGTTAATCCGTGGACGACACAAAAATCGACGGACGCGCCCTACAATTACGACTCCAGCGGCACCCAAGCGCGGCCGTCGGAAGTCGGCCCCGCGCGGAAGTCGGAGGTCGGTCGTCGCTTGTCGGCGCTGCCGCGACCGTCGCCCGCCCCGGTATCACACCTCCAAGAACGCAAGCTGGCCGCTTTCCGATTCCGGCGTAGCTCGGCCGGCAACTGAAAGACAACACAAAGGCGATTACATTGGGCCGAGCGTTGTCAGCCGGATCGGAAAACGGCCTCCTATTGCGTGTCGCGATAGCGACTTGCGTTCAACATTAACGTATCGCGACTTGCGTTCAAGCCCGATGTCAGAGCCGAGCAATTCCCCAACTAATTAAAATCCCACCCGATGGCAAGACGCCCGACAGGGCACGAAATCAATCTTGCGCTCGGCGAAGTCAACGCGCGCGACTATGACCTTCATCCGATCGCCGACCCGCCAACGCTGCGAGCCGCCGGCCGAAAGCGTCTGATCGCTCTCGTTAAACCGCACAAACCGAGGCGACAGCAGCGAAATGTGCACCAGCCCCGAAACCGCCAGCTCGGGAATATCCACAAAGCACCCAAACGGCTGACATTTGGCAATCACCGCCTCATATTCGATCAGCTGCCGCGAATGGAGCTGCGCCTCCAAAAGCCGATACTTCTTCATCTCCACCAGCGCGCGCTCGGCCTCGGCCGCAATCTCCTCGCGCTCGGTGGCATGCTCCGCCCATTTCGCCAGCAACTTCGGCGCCACCCGCGCCCGCGCCGGATTGCCGCCGGTCCGCCGGTCCGTCGCCGCGCCCAGATATGCCGCCAGCTGACGATGCAAGGTCAGATCGGGATAGCGCCGGATCGGCGAGGTGAAATGCGCATAAAACTTCTTCGCGAGCCCGAAGTGGCCGATTGTGCGCGAATCATAGACCGCGCGCTTCATCGACCGCAAGACCATCATCGCAATCGTCGGGTAGAGCGGATGCGACTTGATGGTCTGGAGAAACTGCGCAAACACCTTGGGGTTTTCGATATTGCCCATTTTGACGCCCAGCCCGCGCAGCTCGGCGCGCAGCATCAGGAGCTTGTCGGGATCCGGCGACTCATGCAAGCGCGCCAGAATCTTGACGCCGTTCGCCCACAACTCCTTCGCCACCGCCTCATTGGCCGCGACCATGCACTCCTCGATCAGCTGGTGCGACTCGTCATAAGGCCGGGTTACGAGCCCGCTCATTTCCCCTTCCCGATCCAGCAGCACCTCGACTTCGGGAACTTCCAGGTCGAGCGCCCCGGCGGCAAAGCGCTTCGCCCGCAGCTGCTGCGCCAGCTCGTTAAGCGCGCGAATGACCTTCAGCTGCGCTCGCGAAAGCGCCGCCGGGCCGCCCGCCGGTCGCGCCGCCTTGCCCGCGCCCGAAGCGATAATCGCCATCACCTGCTCGTAGGTGAGCCGCGCCGCCGAGCGAATCACCGACTTGGCGAATTCGCGCCTGATCATTTCTCCGTTGCGGTCGAAAGTCATGAACACCGAAAACGCCAGCCGGTCTTCGTGCGGCACCAGCGAACAGACGCCGTTGCAGAGCGATTCCGGCAGCATCGGCACCACCCGATCGCAGAAATAGATGCTGGTGCCGCGCCGATAGGCCTCGCGATCCAGCTCGCCGCCGGGCCGCACGTAATGCGAGACGTCGGCAATGTGCACCCCGAGGACGCGGTTGCCGCGGCGGTCGACCTCCAGACTGAGCGCGTCATCGTAGTCGCGCGCCGTCTCGGGGTCGCAGGTAAAGATGAACTTCCGGCGCAAGTCGCGACGGCCCGCCAGCAGTCGCGAATCGACGACCCCGCTTTTTAAGCCGGCGCCGACTTGCGCGGCTTCCGCCAACGCCGCCTTGGAAAACGCCTTCGGCAGCTTATAGAACTTCATCACCGCCGCCGTGTCTTCGCGCGCGGTCCGGCCCATCGGCGCCGACGCCCGATCCTGCTGCTCGTCAAAATGCCTGTTCACGCCCTTCCTCTTTGCCTTTGCCACATCCATATCCCCAATCTCAAAAAAGCCGCTCGCCAGCCCGCTCAGCCCACCACCAGTTCTTCCTGCGGATAGCGAATATGCCGCTTGGACTCGCGGTCACCGATCATCATCACCACCGTCAGCGCCCCCAGCCGGCCAATGAACATCGCGACCATAATCACCAGCCGCCCCGGCTGCGACAGTCGCGCGGTCGTGTCGCCCACCGAGAGCCCCGTCGTCGTAATCGCCGACACTGCTTCAAAAAACAGCCGATCGGACGCCAGCCCGCGCCCGGCCTCCGTCCAGAACAACGCGCCGGAAGTGGTCACGATGAAAAACAGCATCGCCGTCACGATCACCAGCGATTCGCGCACCGCATCCAGCGGCACCGAACGCCGCGAAATCAAGGTCTCCGATTCGCCGCGGCACAAGGCGAGAATCGTATAGACGAGGACCGCCAGCGTCGTCACCTTGATGCCCGCCGCCGCCGAACCCGGCGCCCCGCCGATGAACATCAGCACCTCGTAAACGAGCTGGGTGAGCGGCTGCAACGACTCCGTTGGCACCACCGTAAAGCCGCAGGTGCGCGGCGTCACCGCATGATAGCAGGCGATCATCAGCTTGTCGCCGACCGCAAAGCCCTTGAGCGCGCCATTCCACTCCAGCAGCAGGAACGCGCCAAACGCCAGCACCAGCAGATACCCCGTCACCCGCAGCACCACCGCCGTATGCAGCGTCAGCCGCCCCTTCCCGCCCGAACGGCGGCGCAGGAACTTAAAGGTGCAGAGATTGAAGATCACCAGGAACCCGATGCCGCCCAGCACCGTCTCCAGCGCCATCACCGACAGGAGATAGGGATCGGTCGCAAATGACGAAAGCGAGCCCGGCAGCACCCCGAACCCCGCATTGCAAAAGCTCATGATCGAATAGAAGACGGCGAGATAGACGTCGTGAAGCCGATGATAGATGAGCAGCGCGCCGACGCCTTCGATGACGACCATCGAGCCCACCACCCAGAGAATCAGGCCCTTTAGCCCCTGGATTGCCTCAACCCCGTAGGCGTTCATCAGCGAAAACTCGCGGCTGAGCGAAAGCCGCCGGCCAATCGCCACCAACAGAAAAGTGCCGCAGGTCATGAGCCCGAGACACCCCGTCTCTACGAGCGCCAGCAGCATGATCTGACCCGTGCGCGAAAACTCCTGACCGATGTCGACGACGGTAAGCCCGGTCACGCAAACCGCCGAGCAGGCCGTGAAGAGCGCCGTGCGAAAATCGCCCCAGTCGCCCGCCGCCCGCGCCCAGGGCGAAGCCAGCGCCACCGCGCCGACCAGAATCAGCGCCAGGAAGCCGAACGCAATGGAAGAGCGCCGCTTCACTTGATCGTCCCCTTCTCCTTCAGCCAAATCGCCCAGATCGAAAGCTCATACAAGAGGCACAGCGGCACCGCCATGAAGATCTGGCTCATCGGATCCGGCGGCGTCAGGAACATCGCCAGGAAAAACGCCAGCACGATTGCGACGCGGCGCTTCTCGCGCAAGCCCTGCGAGGTGACGATGCCGAACCAGCCGAGCACGAACAGCACCAGCGGCAGCTGAAACACGAGCCCGAAGGCGATGATCGTCTTGAGCACGATCGAAATGTAACCCTCGATGCGGATCGTCGTCACCGGCAGCCCCACCCAGGCGTTGATGTTCTGAAAGGCGACGACGACCATCGGCAGCGTCTTCTCGTAGGCGAGCGCCACCCCGACCAGGAAAAAGGCGGAGCCGGTGATCAGCAGCAGCAGCAGGATGAACTTCTCGCGATTGGTAAGCGCCGGAAAGACGAATCGCAGCACCGCATAGACGATAAATGGAAACGCCAGCGCGGTGCCGCCCCAGATCATGATCGACAGGATCGTCGCAAAGCCGCTGGTGAGGTCCAGCCCCTGCAACATGTCTTCGCTCGCCGCCGCCGGGCTCTTGAGCCAGGCGAGGATCTGCGGCGAGAACACCCCGGCCACAATCGCGGCCACCACCCACGCGACCGCGGCAAAGACAATCATGTCCCGGAGCGCCAGCAGATGCTCCAGGATCGGCCGCGGCGGATCGTTCCGCGCCTCCGGGTTCTTAATGAGACTGATCGCCATCCGTCACCTGCTCCGCCGCCGGCGCCGCCGACGCCGCCGGAGCCGCCGGAGCGGGCTCGTCGATTTCCCGCACCAGGTCTTCGGCCTCATGCCGGACCTCGTTCGCCGCCCGTTCCAGCTCCAAGTCCATTTCCATCAGCTGCCGCTTGAAACTCTCCGCCGCCCGCCGGAACTTGGAATAATAAGCCCCGACTTTGCGCATCGTGGACGGCAACCGCTGCGGCCCCATCACAACAAGCAGAACGGCGAGCAGCACCAGCCACTCGCCCGCTCCGACACTATCGAAAATAATCGCGAACACGCGTTACTTCTGGAAAATCGCGAACTCGCCGCGACGGTTCTTCACCCACGCGCCTTCGTCATGGCCGTCAACCGCCGGCTTCTCCTCGCCATAGCTGCGAGTCTGAATGCGGTCGGCCGCGATGCCGCTCTGGACGAGATAGTCGCGAACGACGATCGCCCGGCTTTCGCCCAGCGACATGTTGTATTCGTTCGAGCCGCGCTCGTCGCAGTTGCCCTCGACCACCACCACGCGGTCGGTCTTCTCGTTCAGATGCTGAACGACCGCATCCACCTTGCCGAGCTCGCCCTGCGGAACGACCGTGGAATCGAACCCGAAGTAAACCGGCGCAAAGTTGACGTCGGTGCACCGGGTGTAGAGGTCTTCGAACTTGCCTTCGGAAATGTCGCCGATCGAGCCGCCCTGCGCCAACTCGTCAGTGACGATGCTCGAACCCGACGCCGCATCGCCGTCGGCACCGGCGCCCGCACCCTTGTTGGCTTTGCTGTAACGGCACCCCGAGGTGACCATTGCCAGAGAAACCGCCAGAACCGCCAGAACCGTAGAGAACTTCATCGTTTACTCCTTGTGGATAGAAATTGTTGAGGGTATATTACCAAAAAAACAGTCTCGGGGCAAGCGCTCCGAGACTGTTTTTTGCGAATGTTCCGCAACAATTACTTCGCGATGACGCGGGCCATCTCGAGCACCTTGTTCGAGTAACCCCACTCGTTGTCATACCACGCGCAAATCTTGACGAAAGTCGGGTCGAGCTGAATGCCGGCCTTGACATCGAAGATCGACGTGCGGGCGTCGTTGCGGAAATCGGTCGAAACCACGGCTTCGTCGGTGTAGCCGAGGATGCCCTTGAGCTCGCCCTCGGAAGCCTTCTTCATCGCCGCGCAGATTTCCTCGTAGGAAGCCGGCTTCTCGAGCTCGGCCGTGAGGTCGACGAACGAGACGTCGGAGGTCGGAACGCGCACGGACATGCCGGTGAGCTTGCCGTTGAGCTGCGGGAGAACCTTGCCGACGGCCTTGGCCGCGCCCGTGGAAGACGGGATCATGTTCTCGAGGATGCCGCGGCCGCCGCGCCAATCCTTCTTGGACGGGCCGTCGACGGTCTTCTGCGTCGCCGTAGCGGCGTGGATCGTGGTCATGAGACCGCGCTTGATGCCGAAGTAGTCATTGAGGACCTTCGAGATCGGCGCGGGGCAGTTCGTCGTGCAGGAAGCGTTGGTGATGATGTCCTGGCCGGCGTAGGTCGTGTGGTTGACGCCGTAGACGAACATCGGGGTCGCGTCCTTGGAAGGAGCGGACATGATGACCTTCTTGGCGCCGGCGGTGATGTGCTGGCGGGCCTTGGCGTCTTCGAGGAAGAGGCCGGTGGACTCGACGACGATCTCGGCGCCGACTTCATTCCACTTGAGCTGGGTCGGATCCTTCTCCGCGGTGAGGCGGATCTTCTTGCCGTCGACGATCATCGTGGAGCCCTCAACCTTGTTGTCGTGGTTGAAGATGCCGTGCACGGAGTCGTACTTGAGCATGTAAGCGAGGTAATCAGGATCGAGGAGGTCGTTGATGCCGACGATCTCGATGTCCTGCGCGAAATTTTCGACCGCCGCACGGAAAACCATACGACCGATACGGCCGAACCCATTGATGCCAACCTTGATAGCCATTTTGTTACCTTTTCTTTCTTGCGTTCGCCCGAGAACCCCTCCCGAGCGACAAATTTAAGAAATATTATACGCTTTTTTACCCGCCGCTGTCAAATGCCGCTAGCGCTCGGAACGGAGAGCGGGGTCGAGCCGGTCGCGCAGCGCATCGGCCAGATGGTTGAAAACCAGCACCAGCAGGAAAATCGCCAGCGTGGTAAAGGCCATCTCCCACCAAACGCCCTGCCAGAGCCGCAGCCGGGCGTTATTGATCATCACCCCCCAGCTCGGCTCGCCCTGCACGCCGATGCCCAGAAAGGAAATGAACACCTCCGTGGAGACGGCCGACGGAAACCGGATTGAAAACTGAATGAGGATGATATGCGCCACATTCGGCAAGATATGCCGCAGCAATATCCGCGCCGGCGAATAGCCCAGCACCTTCGCCGCCTGCACATAGGCCCGGTCGCGGTGCTTCATCACTTCCGCGCGAATGGTCCGGCAGGTGCCCACCCAGGTCGTGAGCCCGATGCCGAGGTATATGCCCGCCAGCCCCTGCCCGACGACCAGCGAAATCGCCAGGATGAACAACAGCCCCGGCATCGAGGCGACCGTCGCGCAAAGCCAGACCACGAGCGAATCGGTCCTGCCGCCGAAGTAGCCGCCCAGCAGCCCGAGCAGCACCCCGAGCGGAATCGCAATCAGCGAAGTGACGATGCCGACGTGAAAGGCGATGCGCGTGCCCTGCACGAGCCGGAGCCCCACGTCCCGGCCGAGATTGTCGGTCCCGAGCCAATGCGCCGCCGACGGCGGCTCATAGCGGTGCTGGGTGTCGACGATATTGTAGACCGGCGTGACGTCGCGCACCTGGGCGACGCGATACTGCACTTCGCCGAAAATCGCCGCCGCCGCGTAAATCGCCAAGACGGCAAGGCAGAGCCTGACGGAAAACTTCACGAAGCCGAGACCTCAGGTGTAGCGCAGCACCTCGTCGACCGTCGTATAGCCGTCGAGGATCGAACGAATGCCGTCCTCGCGCATCGTCCGCATCCCGAGCTCGCGCGCCTTCTCGCGGATGATCAGCGTCGGTGCGCGGTTATTGACGAGCTCACGCAGCGGATTCGACATCCGCAGATACTCGAAGACGCCCTTGCGGCCCTTGTAGCCGGTGCCGTTGCAGGTCTTGCAGCCCTTGCCGAAGTAGAACGGCCGGCCGCCGATCTGGTCGCGCGTCATCTCGATGCGCTCCAGCGTCTCGTCGTCAGGCTCGTAGCCCTGCTTGCACTCCTTGCAGCAGGTGCGCACCAGTCGCTGGCCGAGCACGCCCTCCAGCGTCGACGACAAGAGATAGGGCGCGACATTCATATCCACGAGACGCATCACCGCACCCGCGGCATCGTTCGTGTGCAGCGTCGAAAAGACGAAGTGACCGGTAAGCGCGGCCTGCACCGCGATCTCCGCCGTTTCCAGGTCACGGATCTCGCCGATCATCATCACGTCCGGGTCCTGACGCAGGAAGGCGCGCAGCACCTTCGCGAAGGTGTTGCCGGCCTTGGCGTCGATCGGCACCTGCACGATGCCGTCGACATTGTATTCGACCGGCTCCTCGGCCGTCAGCAGCTTGGTGTCGATCTGGTTGATGCGCCGCAGAACCGAGTAGAGCGTCGTCGTCTTGCCGGAACCGGTCGGGCCGGTCACGATGAAGATGCCGTTCGGCTTTTCGATGTCCATCGTGATCTGCTCGTAGACGTCTTCCGGCAGCCCCACGTTCCCCAGGTCGAGCGAAGTCGTCGTCTGGTCGAGAATACGCATGACCACCGATTCGCCGTGCGCGGTCGGCAGGCAGCTGACGCGCAAGTCGACCGGCCGGCCCGCCACCGTCAGCGCAATGCGCCCGTCCTGCGGAATGCGGCGCTCGGCGATGTTGAGGTTGGCGAGGATCTTGATGCGGGAAATGATCGCCGGCGCCATCTTCACGTCCGGCGCCTTCATCTCGTAAAGCGCACCGTCGACGCGGTAGCGGATCTTGAAGTCGTTTTCAAACGGCTCGACGTGAATGTCGGCCGCGTGGTCGACGACGCCCTGATAGAGGACCAGATTCACGAAGCGGATGATCGCCGAGGAATTCGCCGCCGACTCCATCGACGCGATGTCGTTGGCGTTGCTACCGGCCGCCAGCGTCTCGTCGTCGGTCATGCCCTCGCCGAGCGACTTGATCATGTCGGCCACGGACTCGTTCGCATCGCCGTAATACTGGGAGATGCGATCCATCACGTCCTGCTCGCGGGCGAAGACGAAGCGGACCTCCTTCGACAGCGTGAAGAGCATCTCGTCGGAAATGCGCGGATCGACGAGATCGAAAGTCGCCAGCGTCACCGACGAATCATCGGCCGCAATCGGAAAGACGTTGTACATGCGCGCAGTCGACGCCGGAATCGCCTCGGTCACTTCGGACTCGATGGTCATCGTGCCCAGGTCGACCGCTTCGGAATCCTGATACGCCGCCATCGCCGCCAGCAGCGAGTCCTCGTCAAGGATGCCCTGGTCGATCACCAGTTGCCGCGTGGACTTGGATTCGGTCTTGGCCAGGTCGGCAAGATCCTGCGCACCGTTCTCGTCAATGTAGCCGTTCTGGACTAAAAGCTGAAGTATCTGATCCATGATTGGAGAGATTATAGCACAATTCCGGCAAAACCCTTAGCCAAAAGTTTGCCAAGAATCCCTCAGCGCGGCAAATTTGCCGGGTGCGATTGCTTGCCTGTTGAACCCTCCTCCGATTCCGCGCTTCCGAACATTCGAACGTTCCAAGCAGCGGACGCGCCGCCTTTGGCCTTCAAAGCGCTTCACCTGCGCCCTTCAACCGCGCGGCCGAATTCTTCCTTCTCGGTTTATGGCGCAATGTCGGCTGCGGGCCTACGGCCGAGGGCGGCGGCCCGACTTTTCTCGCCCGAACCGTCGCTACGGAAGTCGCCTACGGCTGGTGCGGCGGGCTGCTCGCTCCGATGTTTTCCGTCGGTCCCGCTGACATGCCCTCACCGAGGTTTAGCGAGTCACTCGCTTTCGCTTCCGCGCATCATCACCGAGGTTAACCGAGTCGAGCCAGGTCATGTCGCACCAACGGAAAAATCTCCGCGCCACCCGCCGCCCTCAGCCTAACTGCTCCGCGTCGGAGAGGCCTGGGGACAGACTTCTTCAGTTGAGCCGACTAACGACGGCCGACGACCACGAGGAAGAGCCGACGGTCGACGACCGACTGGCGACAACCGCTGGCGATTGAATAGCGAAGCGCTAGAATCGCGCAACGGGGCGCTGAAAACTAAAATGAGAATTAGTTGCGGAAATTCTTGGCGTGGCGAAAACGCGGCGCTGGGAGGCTGGCAAACGGCTGCAATCATTGAAATGGCTAAGCGGCAGTAGTCGGGAGATAAGGTTGACTTAAGCCGGCTAAACTCTAAGTGGTGGGTGATTGCGAATGAAGCGAGAGATAGAGCGCGAAAATCGGCGCCGCGGGCCGCTAAAGCGCAACTGTAGTGACAGCCAGCGGCATCAAGGCGCGAAGCCGAAAAACCTGCCGCTTGACTGAGGAAGGCGGGGGCGGATGGCGATGTCGAGCGAAGCGAAGCGGACGGCGACGGGGCGGCGATTTCGCCGCGAAGGCAGGTGCGAGGTGGGCGAAGCCGTATTCGGCGAGGCCGCATCGCGCCCGCATTCGCGGATGAAAGCGCCGGGAGGAGCCGGACGATGAGCGGCAGCGAGGCTCGACGGCCGGCCCCGGCGACGAACTCGACCAGAGTTGCAAGCGCGACCGATTTGGCGAAGCAAGGCCGGCGAGCAAACAAGAACGAGGCCGCCGCGCAAAGACCGACCCCGAACGCGTATATGTATACGCGGAGCGGGTCGAGGCTTTCAGCGGCGGCCCGTTATTGGCCGCGAGTCCGGACGCGCCAAATCGGTCGCACGCTGGAAAGCAAAACCAGCTGAAGCCACTCAAAGCCAATTAAAGGCGCGACGCCACAAACAAAAAATCGTGGGCCGCTAAAAGAGAGAGCCGACTAGCGACGAGCGACGGTTGCGGGCGAGTGGGAAGCGGAGCGCTAGGGTCGCCTAGCGAATGGCTCGCCGCCAAAGCGACGCATAGACGGCGAGAATCGTGCAAATCGGCGCAATGAAAATGGCCGTGAGCGCAATCAGCCAGCCGTCAGCCCCCAGCGGCAGCATCACCGCACACACCAGAAAGAGCGACACCGTATAGGCGACCTGCCCCGCCATCACCGCCTGCGGCCGCCGCCGCGCCGCCGCGATGCCCTCGATGCGCGCGCGCACCGCCTGAATGACCGCAATCAGCGAATAGATGCCGATTGCGAGCCGCGCCGTCGCGCACAGACGCGCGGGCAGGTTCTGGAACGCGCCGAAATACCAATTCCCGAGCCACGGCGTCGCCAGCGCGAGCGGCACCACCCCCAGGAGCAGCCCCGCCGCCACCGCATAGGCCAGGAGCCGCCGGTCGCCCGGATACTCGGGCAGGAACTTGACCGCCACCGGCTGTAGCTTAAGCGCCGCAAACGCAACGGGGTTCGCCACTCCCAAGGTGACGTAGTGAATCGCCAGCATGTCGGCCGCCGCCGCGCTCCGGCCCACGAACGCCGCAATCACCAGCGGCGAGGTCGCCAGCAGGAACCCGCCCAGCGCCAGCGGCAGGGTAAAGCGGAACTGCTCCCAGACATAGCCGACGACCTCCGCCGTGCCCGGCTCGGCCGTGCCGGCCGCACGCAGTTCCCGCACATAAGGCCGCGCATAGAGCCAGGTGATCAGATACTCGCACCAGACGCCGAAAGTCATCGCCCCGAGGCCCCACCAGGGCCCCACCCACCCGAGCCGCGGAAACAGCAGCGAGCAGACAATCGTGACCACGATCCTCACCAGCGTCGCATTGTTGGCCTTGGCGCTTTCCAGCCGGTTGAAGAGCACCACCATCGGCACGTTGCGCATGAAGAACCCGGCGTTCATCACCACCCCGAAAAGCAAGGTGAAGCGCGAGATTTCCGCCAGCTCCGGCGGCAGCGAGAAGAACCCCTCGAACACCCAACGGTTGAGCGGCGGCAACGCCGGCACGCACTGCAGGGCCAGGAGCGCCCACATCATCAGGGCGTTGAGCCGTTTGAACGAACGATAGCCATACCAGGTCTTCGCAAACACCATGCCGGTCGTGATCAGCCCGCCGCCGAGCGCCCCGACCATGAACATGATCATCTGGCCCTGGCTGAAGGCGGTAAGCGCGTTGACCCCGTGCTCGCCATGCGTCACGATGCCCGCGACCAGCGGATAGCTGAGCGACTGCGAAAAGCCCTGCAGCAGGAGCGGCACGTAAAAGCGGGTGACCCGCCCGATTCCGAATCTCGGTTCAATCGGCATTTACCAGATCCCCAGCCGAAGATACGGAAGAATCGCCTTTTCGAGCTGCGTGTCCAGATCGAACAGCGACACGCCGGCGAGGCCATGGCGCCGCGCGATCCGAATCTGGTCGATGACCCCGCGGGCGTCCAGCCGCGACTCGTTGGCCGTCACCCCGATGCCGGCGATCGTCCGCCGCGCCCGGGTGCTCAGCGTCGCCTGCGAGCTCACCAGTTCCTCGAAGCCCGCCGCCGAATCGCAGTAGTTCATCGGCACGACATAGTCAACCAGGTTCAAGTCCAGCCAGCGGCACCAGTCCTGCCCGACCGAGGTCACGCATTGCGGATATTTGCCGTAGACGGCCGTCGTCAGCCAGCGCGGACGCTTCACCTGCCGGCGGGCCTCGCTCACGAACTGCGTCACGAAGGCGGCGGCGTTCTTCGGCTGGGGCAGCCCGTCACCCCAGCGGACGAAATCAAGATGAATGCCGGCAAGCGGATACCTCGCCTGCAGCTCGGCAATCGCCGAAAGCAAATATTTGCGCACGGCGGGATTGGCCGGATCCAGATATTCGCTCAGGCCGCCGTCCGGCCGCTTGAGCCGCCAGCCCCGCTGGCGAAAGACCTCCAGCTGAGCGGCAGTGGCGCGAGTGGCGCTGAAGCAAATGACCCAGGCGTGCACCCGAATGCCGCTCCCGTGCGCCGCCTGGAGAACGGCCGCCAGCTGGTCGCCCTCCTGACTGAAGGTGCGCGAACGCGGCAGCACCGCGCTCGGATAATGGGCGAAGCCCGCGCCGGCGACATTGACCATGAGGTCGGTGACGCGCGCCGCCTTCAGAACCGAAATCGTCTTCGGCCAGTCGCCGGGATAGAGCCCGCACCCCGTATGATCCCAAACCGCATGGATTTCGCCGCCGACGGCCGTCTGCGCCCGCGCGTAGGCGGTCAAGGCCTGCGCCTGCCGGGCCGCCCGGGCCTGATGCGCGGCATAGCTCCACTTGCCCGGCTCGACGGCGGCGACCAGCGCCCCCAAGAGCTGCGCCTTCAGATCCTCGTCGCCGTCCGCCAACAGCACATGAGTCATCCAATACCCGTTCGCCGTGGCAATCCACGCCGGCTCGCCGGTCGGCTTGCCCTGCCGGTCCGCCCAAGTCGCCAGGACCCGCCCCTGGCCCGCCAGCGGCCGCGCGCGCTGCAAGACGGCCGAGGCCTGGCGGATCGAACTCGGCACCCCCGTCAGCCGCGGCGAATGAAAATCCATCCGGCTCCATTCGCCCGGATAACCCGCCGCCCGATATCCGACCGGCTCAACGCCCATCAGTTCCCCCAGCGCCGGCGAGGCCGAATGGAAGACCACCAGCTTGCCCCCGCGCGCACAAAAGGCGCGGAGCGTCTTCATGGTCGCCGCACCGGGACGGTCAAAGCCGACCAGCAGCGCCAGTCGCTCGTCGGCGAGCGCCGTCGCCATCGTCGCCGGAGTCACTAGCCGCGCCGCCACCTGCTCGCTGCCAAGCCAGCGTTGCAAATGCCGGGCCAGCGAAGTGCAATACCCCGGCTCCTGCGCGACAATCGTAACCGCCAGCAACAGAGATGTGATCATTTGAGCAAGTCGGGACGCTCCCGCTCCGTCAGCTGCCGCGCCGCCTGCCGCCGCCAGGCCTCGATCCGCGCATGATCGCCCGAAAGCAGCACTTCCGGCACCTTGAGCCCGCGAAACTCCTGCGGATGCGTATACTGCGGCGCTTCCAGCAGCCGCGCCGCGCCAAAGCTCTCCGCCGCCGTCGCCGCCGGACCGCCGCCCAAGGCGCCCGGCAGGAGCCGCACGACCGCATCGGTCGCCGCCGCCCCCGCCAGCTCGCCGCCGGTCATCTCGAAGTCACCGAGCGGAAACCGATCGGGCGCCAGCGTCTCGATCCGCGCGTCAAAGCCTTCGTAGTGGCCGCACATGAAAATCAAATGCGATTCACCCGCCAGCTCCTCGGCCGCACGCTGATCGAAGGTGCGCCCGGTCGGCGAAGTCATGATTACCCGCGGCCGCACGCCACTCGCCACTTCGCCCAGACATTTCTCCACCGCGGCAAACCACGGCTCGCAGCGCATCAGCAGCCCCGGGCCGCCGCCGAAGGGCTTGTCGTCGGTCTTTCGCCAGCGGCCGAGCCCGAACTCCTTGAGGTCGACAATCCGAAGCTCGCACGCGCCCTTCTTGACCGCCCGGGCGACGATGGACTCCGTAAGGAAGCCCTTGAACATGCCCGGCTGGACGCTGATGAGATCAAGCTTCAGCATTGCCGGCGCCCTATTGCTGATGGATGACCCGATAGAAACCGGCCGGTGCCTTGCCATTGGCGAAATTGATGCGGTTCGAGACGGAGATCCGGTTTAGGTCGTTGGTGAGATAACCCTTCCACGGTTCGCCCAGCCGCTCGCAGCGCTCCACGATCAGCTTGCCCTTGATCGAGCCGATGAACGCCATCGTCGCCGGCGAAAATTCGCAAACCCGGAACGGGAAGCTGAGGTCGTCGACCGGATCGGTCTGCTCCACGTACTCGTAATAGTTGTTGAAGCCGTCGCCGTCGTGGTCCCAATGCACCGTCGGGCTCGCGTTCTGCCCCGCCCAGAGATAGCGAATGTGCCACCAATAGGGAATCGTGCCGTAGCCGGTGATGTTCCACCCATAGGCCGTGTCGAAATAATACGCAATCACGTCCTGGGCGCCGTTCATCGTCAGCGTCAGTTCCGTCGGCATCCGCCCCTTCGCGTCGAACTGGACCGTCTCGTTCAGCTCGCCGCCCGGGGCGGTGGTGATCTCCCCGAGATGATAGCCGGTAGGATAGTTATACGCGGCGCCGTTGGCCGCATACAGCCGATTGTGGCTCAGTTCCTCGCCCCAGATGAGACAGTCGGGGAAACGCAGCGTCTTCACCGACCCCGCCGGCTCCCACTCGGCCAGGCTCAGTTCCTCGCTATACGCCGTTCGCGTCGGAAGGTCGTAGAAAAGGTAATAGGAACCCGAATGGGCGATGTCATATTGGCTCAACCCGTGGCAATAGACCCTAAGGACATATTCGGTCGGCGCCGCCTGCCACTGCCAGCAAATCGTCGAATCTTCGTTCATCGTCACTTGCAGGCGACTCGCGGCGCCGCTCGCCGGCACCGACCCCGTGCCGGTAAAACCCGAATAGGGCGTGCGGGCGAGCACCTGCCCATGCGCATTGGTCTTATACGAATAATCTTCCGCCTCCAGGATAATGGTGCGCCCCCGCAGCACCCGATTGACGCCGACCACCGGCTCCGTCAGCTGGTCGCCGAGGCCGCCGCGGATATCCACCCGCAATTCCACCGTGTCTTCCTCGGGATCCCGGCCCTCATCCGACAGCGCACCGCGAATGTAAAGCGCCGCCGCGCCGCCTTCCTGGTAATCGTAAGTCACCGCCGTGCTCCGCACCCGAACGGCGTAATCGCCCGCCGGCGCCTCCGCCGCCGTGAGCCGCACCGACTCGATGTTGTTGGTATGGTCGCCGCCGTTGACGCCGTTGCCGTACCAGACCGCGCCCGTTGTCTTGTTGGAGACGATGAGGTCCATGTCGTTCACCAGCGACAGCGCCGCCTGCGGACTCGCCTCCTTGTCGATCCAGACGAGCTGCACTTCCAGCGGCTTCGCCTCGGTAAGCGTGAGGTCATAAACCCGCGTGTAGCCGCTCGTGAACGGCACCCGGTCAATAAGCCGCACCTTGCGCCCGTCCGTCGGATACAGCGTCGCTTCGAGATTGACTTTCCCCCAGCCCTCGTCCTTATTCGGCGCCGGGCGGTCGACATTGGTGCCGTCCTGCCCGTAGAGCTCGTCGGCGCCGCCCATCAGCACCGCCTTCATCAGGGCCGCCGTCGGCGGCGTCTGGTCGAAGCCCCGCTCCGTCACCAGCCACTCGCGCACCAGCGCCGCCGCGCCGGCCACCAGCGGGCAGGCCATCGAGGTGCCCTGCATGAACTTGTAGGTGTTCGCCCCGCCGCCTTCACGAGACGAACGAGTGGACTTGATGTAAGTGCCCGGCGCCACTAGATCCGGCTTGATACGGCCGTCGGGCATCGGCCCGCGCGACGAGAAGTAGGCGATCTGGGCGGGATTGTCGGTGTCGGTGGTACCGACGATTTCCGGCCGCAGCGTCTCGTGCGCGCCGACGGCCAGCACGTTCTTCGACGCGGCCTGCGTGCACACCGAAGTCGTCGAATGCATCCAGTTGCCCCGCGCGTCGGTGGTGCCGTTGCCGACGGAAAACACCGGCAGGAAATCGGGATTGCTCCAGACATAGTTGTCGAACGCCACCGACTCCGTCGTATAGCGGTTCATCCACCCGCCCCAGCTCGCGCTGTGAATGTAGGGCATGCCGGTCTTGAGCGCCGCCGGCCGCACCAGTTCCTGCACCGTATTGGGCGGCTGGATGCTCCCGTCCGGCAGACAGCAGAACCAGGCCCAGAGCTTGGCCCCGTAGGCGACGCCGCGCACCTGGCCGTCGCTCGCCGTACCGTCGCCGACGATCGAACCGGCGGTATGCGTACCGTGCCCGGAGCCGTCGTAGCCGCGGCAGCCACTCACCGCCGCAAACCCGATCAGGTTGTTGACGAGGTCACTATGCATCGTCGCCTTGTCGCCGGTATCGATGCCCGAATCGGAAGTGGTGATAATCTGCCCCGCGCCGGTGAGCCCGTGCGTATTCCAGACCGGCGTCACGTTCATGAGCCCCGGCTGCACGGCGACGTCATTGAAAAGCCGCGGCCGCTCGAACTGCTCGACCCAGGCGACTTCGCCGTTGGCCGCCAGCGCGGCGATTTCCGTGCCTTTGACCAGCACGCGCAACCGGAGCGGCGCCTCGGCCTCGTCTTCGATCCGGCCGCCGGCCGCCGCCACCTGCTCGCGCAACCGGTCGGCATCCGCCGGCGACAGCGGCAGCACCGTCAAGAGCTGCTCCGCCGGCGAATCGAGCGGCAGCCCCGTCGCCAGCTTGTCCTCGACCGCGCAGGCAAAGACCGCCGCCACGCCTTCGGTCGCCCGCAGTCTGGCCGCCGTCGCCGGATCGGCCTCGATCGACAGCCCGTGCGGCGGAATGACGCCCAGCACCCGCGCCCCGGCCGCCTCCACCCGCCGCCGCGACGCCACGCTCACCCGCTCCGCCAGCTGCACGAACATCGACTGGGTGCCGCGAACGGTAAGCTTCGGCGCCAGCTCGGTCCGCAGGGTCGCCGCCACCGGCTGCCCGGCGTCATCCAGCAGAATCGTGCGGTTCTGGAGCCGCACCTGCCGCGCCGCCGGCACGGGCGCCTCCGTTTCCCCGGTCGGCAACAGCCCGACAACGAGCGCCGCCAGTCCGACAGCGACGACAAGGACGCGATTCAGCCTGCACATGACTTACTCCCCCTTCTGCCCGAAGTCCGGCTGCCGCCGGCCTTGGAACGAGCGATGTTTCTGACGTTTGCGGTTGTTTCGATTGCGATTCGCCGGATGCACCCAGCCGGCGCCTTTGGCATTGGCCTCCGGCGCAGGGGCGGGGCGGGCCGCCGCCTCGACATGAAACGGCTGGTCGCGGTCGATCGGAATCGTCTTCTTGATCAGCCGCTCGACCGCCTTGAGCTGCGCACGCTCGTCGCCGGTCACGAAGCTGATCGCCATTCCCGATTCGCCGGCCCGCGCCGTCCGTCCGATGCGATGCACATAGCTCTCGGTCTCCAGCGGCAGCTCCAGGTTGACGACGCAGGAGACCTCGGCGACGTCGATGCCGCGGCTCGCGATATCCGTCGCCACCAGCACCCGGTTTTCGCCGCGCCGGAAGCTCTCGAGCGCGCGCGTTCGCTGGTTCTGGGTCTTGTCAGAATGAATCGCCGCCGAGGGGATGTTCTCGCGATGCAGCTTCTTGACGACGCGGTCGGCCCCGTGGCGCATCTTGGTGAAGACGATGACCCGCGTCCACTCGGGATGGGCTTTCAGCAAATGAATGAGCAGCGCGTCTTTCTGCGCCTTCTCGACCAGCATCGCCCGCTGGCTGATCTTCTCGACCGTCGGCGTCTCCGGCGAGATCTCGACCTTGACGGGGTCGCTCACGAGCTCGCCCGCGAGCTTGGCGATCGCCGGCGACATGGTCGCGGAGAAAAAGAGCGACTGCCGCGCGCGCGGCAGCTTGGAGATGATGCGCTTGATGTCGGGCAGGAAGCCCATGTCGAGCATCCGGTCGGCCTCGTCGAGCACGAAGCACTCCACCTGATCAAGATAGACGATGCCCTGAGTCATCAGGTCAATGAGCCGCCCCGGGCAGGCGATGACCGCCTCCGCGCCCTTCTTGATGTCCTTGACCTGGCCGAACTGGCTGACGCCGCCGATGAGGCAGGCGAACGGCAACTGCGCCTGCTGCGAATAGATGCGGACGTTCTCGGCCGTCTGCACCGCCAGCTCGCGCGTCGGCGACAGCACCAGCGCCCGCGGATGGCCGATATGCCGCGGCCTCCGCACCTGCACCAGGTGATTCAGGATCGGCAACATGAACGCCGCCGTCTTGCCGGTGCCGGTCTGGGCGATGCCGATCAGGTCGCGTCCGGCGAGCAAATAAGGAATCGCCTGCTGCTGAATGGGCGTCGGCGTCTGATAGCCGGCCGCGCGGATCGCGTGCTGCAGCTTCTGGTCCAGTCGCCCGAAAACCGTGCCCTCGAACATATCAGACTTCCCGCCGGTCGTCTTTGACGAGATGACCGTCTTTCATCACGAGATGACGCTTCGCGTAAGCGGCGATGTCGTCCTCGTGGGTGACCATCACGATGGTAATGCCTTCCTGCGAAAGCTCGGTAAAGAGATTCATGATCTCCACCGAGCTTTTCGTATCGAGATTGCCCGTCGGCTCGTCGGCAAACAGCACCGGCGGCTCGTTCATCAGCGCCCGGGCGATCGCGACGCGCTGCTGCTGGCCACCCGACAGCTCGGCCGGCGTATGGGTGCCGCGGCCGCCCAGGCCGACGCGCTTCAAAAGCTCCAGCGCCCGCCGGCGACGCTGCGAGCGCGACAGCCGGCCCATATAGAGGTCGGGCAGCTCCACGTTCTCGATGGCGCTCGTGCGCGGCAGCAGGTTGAAGTTCTGAAAGACGAACCCGAGCTTGCGGTTGCGGATGTCGGCGAGTTCCGTGCGCGTGCGGGCCGCGACTTCAATGCCGTCCAGGAGATACGAGCCCCGGGTGGGCGTGTCCAGGCAGCCAAGAATGTTCAGCAGCGTCGACTTGCCCGAGCCCGAAGCCCCCATGATGGCGACGAACTCGCCCTCGTCCACCGACAGCGACACGCCGTCCAGCGCATGCACCGGCTCCTCGCCGGCGGCGTAGATCTTGTACATGTCCTTGATTTCGATCAGATGCGCCATAAAGCCCCTCAGTCGTAAGTCTTCATTTCCGCTTCAATGAGCCGCTTGGTCTCGGCGTTCGGCGCCACTACGACCCCCCGCAGCCGATAGGGCGCCCAGCCGTTGGTCCAGCTCGGGTCGCGAAAGGCCGCCTCGAACATCTCCTGATCCGGCAGCACGTCGTCATCGTCGCCGGCGCGGCCGTTGGGGCCGTTCGAATAGAGAATCGGATGACCGCCCTCGGGCCGCGTCTCGTAGTAGTAGTCGTTCCCCCACGGGTCCTTGACGATGTGATTGACATAGGGCCCGTCCCACCCCGGCTTGCGCCAGGACTTCGCCGCCAGCGCCGCGAGCCCCTCTTCGGTCGACGGATACTCGCCGGTGTGGAACTTGTAGCGCCCGAGCGCCACCGCCAGCGCCGCCATCGACTCGCGCGCCTGCTTCGGCTTGAGCTCGATGCGCGCCTTGCCGAACCCGACGCCGCCCTTGACCGCCGAAAGCACCATCGATCCGAGCACGGCGAGCACCACCAGCACCAGCCCGTAGAAGAGCGGCCCCTTGCGGAATGTCGGCGCCCCGCCGGTGAGCTCCGCCTTCTTGAGCTCGTATTCGCGGGCGATCGCCTCCTTGATCGCCTTGGCCGAGCGCTCGCGCTTCACCGGCTTGCGGGCCGGAAACTTGCGTTTCATCTCGTTGATGTCCATTGCCTAGGCGCGCTCCTCCGTCGTAATCGGCACTCACTCCATGCCCATTATAGCATATTGGCTACCGAACGCCAGTCGCAAACGCATAGGCATTCTGGAACATGCGCATCCAAGGCCCGTTGACCTTGAACGAACCGTCGTTGTAGCTGAGCTGGCAGGCGCGGAAGCCCCGCTCCGGATGCGGCATCATGATCGTCGCGCGCCCGTCCTCGGAGGTAAACGCCGTCTGCCCGCCGAACGAGCCGTTCGGATTGTAGGGGTAGCGCATCGTCGGCTTGCCGCGCCCGTCCACGAAGTGCGCCGCCGGCTGACCCGGAATGAACCCGTCGGTAAAGACGCGCCCTTCGCCGTGCGCCACCGCGATCGGCAGCCGCGAACCTTCCATGCCCTTGAAGAAGATCGACGGCGACGGCTCGATCTCGATCATCGCGAACCGCGCCTCGAACTGCTCGGACACGTTCTTGACGAAGCGCGGCCACTTGGCGGCGCCGGGGATGATGTCCTTGAGCTGGCTGAGCATCTGGCAGCCGTTGCACACGCCCAGCGAGAAAGTGTCGGGGCGCTCGAAGAACGCCTGGAACATCGCCTTCAGCCGGTCGTTGTAGAGGATCGACCGCGCCCAGCCGGAGCCGGCGCCCAGCACGTCGCCGTAGGAGAAGCCGCCGCACGCCACCAGCCCCTGGAAGTCCTTCAGGTCGACCCGGCCGGCGATCAGGTCCGACATGTGCACGTCCTGGCAGTCGAAGCCGGCGAGCGCGAACGCCGCCGCCATTTCGATATGGCCGTTGACGCCCTGCTCGCGGAGAATCGCCATTCGCGGCGCCGGCTTACCCTTCGGCGCCTTCGGGAACTTCTCGTCCGGATCGTAAGTCAAATAGTAGTTGAGACCCGGGTCCTGCTCGTCAAGACCGTTGTCGTACTCCTGCTGCGCCGACAGCGGATTGTCGCGCAGCGCCTGCATCGCATAGGTGGTTTCGCTCCAGGCGCGGCGAATCGCGGTGAGGTCGGTGGCGATCGCGAGCCGCGACCCCACCGTCAGCTCGAACTGGCGCGAACCGGCCGTGACCTCGCCGATCGTTTCCGCCGGCACCCGGGCGGCCTTGAAGAGCTTCAGCACCGCCGCGAGCTTCGTCTCCGCGACCTGCAGCACCGCGCCCGGCTGCTCGTTGAAGAGCTGTTCGAGGACATCGCCGTCGGGCAGCGTCGCCTTGACGCCGGCGCCGCCGGTAATCGCCATTTCCGCCAGCGTGACCGCGAGGCCGCCGTCCGAACGGTCGTGATAGGCGAGCGCCAGCCGGTCGCGAACCACCTGCTGCATCGCGTTGAAGAACCGCTTGAGTGTCGTCGCCTCCGCATCGGCATGGGTGTCGCCGAGCTGGCCGTAGACCTGCGCCAGCGCCGTCGCGCCCAGCGGAAACGCGCCCGGCTTGCCCAGATTGACGTAGACCAGCTTCGTCGGCGCACCGTCGGGCGCGGCCTTAAAATCGGGCGTCAGCGTGAGCCGCACGTCGTTGACCGGCGCAAACGCGGAAATGACCAGCGACAGCGGCGCCACCTGCTTCTGCGCCTTGCCCTCGCGGTCCTGCCAGGTCGTGTGCATCGAGCAGCTGTCCTTGCCGACCGGAATGGAAACGCCGAGCTTGGGACAGAACCGGAGCCCGACCTCCTCGACCGTATCATAGAGCCGCGCGTCTTCGCCGGGCTCGCCGCACGGGGCCATCCAGTTCGCGGACAGCCGCAGCTGCGACAGTTCGCCGACATCGGCCGCGGCCAGGTTGGTGATCGCCTCGGCAATCGCCATGCGCCCCGACGCGGGACCGTCCAGCAGCGCCACCGGCGACCGTTCGCCGGTCGCCATCGCCTGGCCCGCGTAGGTCTTGTAGCCCATCGTCGTCACCGCGCAGTCCGCCGCCGGCAGCTGGTACTTGCCGACCATCTGGTCGCGCGCCACCCGCCCCGTGACCGTGCGGTCGGTGATCGAAACGAGGAAGGTCTTGTCCGCCACCGCCGGCAGGTGCAAGACGCGCATCAGCGCATCCAGCGGCCGCACGCCCTCCAGGTTGAGCTTCGCCGTCGGCTTGCGCACGCGCTTCACCTTGCGGACCATCCGCGGCGGCTTGCCGAGCAGCACCTTGATGTCCATGTCGATCGGCCGGTCGCCGAAATGCGAGTCCTCCAGCACGAGCTGGCCGTCGCCCGTCGCCACGCCGATGAACGCCACCGGGCAGCGCTCGCGCGCGCACAGCTGCTCGAAGTAGCCGCGGGCTTCGGGCTTGTGCGCCAGCACATAGCGCTCCTGCGCCTCGCAGCACCAGATCTCCATCGGATTCATGCTGCGCTCCTCGTTGTGCACTTCGCGCAGCTGGAACTTGCCGCCCGTCGCCTCGACGAGCTCGGGACAGCCGTTGGAGAGCCCGCCCGCGCCGATGTCATGGACCGAAAGGATCGGGTTCGCCTTGCCGAGATAGGTGCAGGCGTCAATCACGCCCTGGCAGCGACGCTGCATCTCCGCATTGCCGCGCTGCACCGAATTGAAATCCAGCGCTTCGGAATTGGTGCCCGTCATCATCGACGACGCCGCGCCGCCGCCGAGGCCGATGCGCATCGCGGGGCCGCCGATCTGCACGATGAGCGCGCCGACCTTGACCGGCCGCTTCTCGACCTGGCTGTGGCGGATGACGCCCATGCCGCCCGCCAGCATGATCGGCTTGTGGTAGCCGCGCAGCTCGCCGGCGATTTCGCCTTCATAGGTGCGGAAGAAGCCGCAGAGCTGCGGCCGACCGAATTCGTTGCCGAACGCCGCGCCGCCGATCGGACCTTCGAGCATGATCGCCAGCGGCGTCGCCAGCCGGGTCGGGAAATCGGCGAACACGCGCTCCCAGGGCTGCGGATAGCCGGGAATGCGCAAGTTGGAGACCATGAAGCCGCAGATGCCCGCCACCGTCCGCGAGCCGGCGCCGGTCGCCGCCTCGTCGCGGATTTCGCCGCCGACGCCGGTCGCCGCGCCCGGAAACGGCGAAATCGCCGTCGGGTGGTTGTGGGTCTCGACCTTCATGAGCTGTTCGAGCTGATCCTTCCTGAAGGAATAGGCGTTGGTCTTCGGGTCGATGGCGAAGACGTCGGTCTTGAAGCCGGTCATGACGGCCGAATTGTCCTTGTAGGCCGAAAGCGTGTCCTGCGGCCGCCGCTTGTGCGTGTTCTTGATCATCTCGAACAACGAACGCCGCTCGCGCTTGCCGTTGATGATGAACTCGGCGCCGAAGATCTTGTGCCGGCAATGCTCGGAATTGACCTGCCCGAACATCGTCAGCTCCGTGTCGGTCGGATTGCGCCCGGCCTTGGCGAAACTGTCCGCCAGATACTGCATTTCCGGCTCGGAAATCGCCAACCCCATCTCGTCGTTGGCCTCGCGAATCGCCTCGACGCCCTTCTGCAGCACGTCATAGACGCAGCCGGGGCGCGGGTCGTCGACGTCAAAGAGGTCGCCGAGGTCTTCGTAGACGCCCTCGGTCATCTTGTCGTAAAGCGCCGACAGCGCCGCGGCCGTAAGCTCGACCGGCTTGCCGTTCGCCGTCACCCGATAGCGGATGCCGCGCTCGACGCGCAAGATCGACTTGAGAGCGCAATTGCGGAAGATGTCGGTCGCCTTCGAGCTCCACGGCGAAATCGTGCCCTTGCGGGGCGTGACGAAGAAATCGGAGTCGTCGCAGTTGCCCTCGGCGTTGAGGAGGCTCGCCGCGCGCTGCAGTTCCTGCGCGTCGAAGGCCTCGTCGCGAAGCTGGAGCGCGTAAACCCATTTCGCGTCAATGTCAATCGGCCCGAGACCGGGATCCAGCTTGGCCATCGCTTCCTTGAGCGCATCCAGACGAAAAGGCGAATAAGCGGCAGTTCCTAGCAAAAGCACCATAGTCTTGTCTCCTTGAAATTGGTAAAGTCATATTATAGCAAATCTCGCGGCGGCAATGCCGACCTCCGACGGCCGATATCCGACGACCCTACGGAAGTCGGCCGTCGGTCGTCGTTAGTCGGCCCTTTAGCGGCGTTCGATGAAGAACACCTTGTCGCCGACGCGGCAACGCGGCGACTTGAAGGTGACCCAGGAGCCCTTCTCGGCCACCGCCGGCGACTCCGCATCGCGCCGCAGCTCGCCCAGCGTCAGCTCCACCACGCCCGTCGTGCGCCCGTGAATCTGAATCTCGTCACCCGGCCGCAGCTCGTGGTCCTGCACCTGCACCTGCGCAATGCCCGCCTTGAGGAAATAGTCGATCACCACCCCCGCATGACGCTTGACCGTCGTCGACAGCGAATCCTCGCTGTCGGTAAACTGCCCCGCGCCCGGGCGCCCGAAATACAGCCCGCGCGAAAACTCGCGGTGGAAGACCCGCTTCACCGACTCCGTCAGCTCCGCCACCAGCTCCGGCGTATAGGTGCCGGCCGCCACCGCGTCCACTGCCCGCCGATAGGCCGTCGTAACCGTCTTCACATACTCGGCGTTGCGGGCGCGGCCCTCGATCTTAAAGCTCGCGATGCCCGCCGCCATCAACCGGTCGACAAACCCGAGCGAACACAGGTCCTTCGCGCTCATGACCGTATGCGGCTCGACCACGAAAGCGGTGTCCGACTCGTGAATCGGCCGGCCCTGCTCGTCTTCGTAGAAGTCAATCGCCTTCACCAGATAGCGGCGACGGCACGGCTGCGTGCATTCGCCGCGGCAGGCGCTCTTGCCAAAGGCCTCGTGGCTCATGAAGCAGCGCCCGGACTCGGCCACGCACTGCGCCCCGTGCACGAAGCACTCGATGGCCAGCGGCCGACCGTCCGGCCGCTTCACCGTCGAAGCGATCGCCTTCACCTCGGCCAGCGTGCACTCGCGTGCCAGCACCACCCGCTCCGCGCCCGCCGACGCCAGAAACTGCGCCGCCGCCGAATTGGAAGTCGACATCTGCGTCGAAATGTGAAACGCCGCCCCGTGCCGCCGGCAAAGCTGAATCACGCCCCAGTCGGAAACGATGAAGGCGTCCACATACGGCTTCGCCGCAACTATCGTCCGCTCGACCGCCGCCTGCTCGTCTTCGAACATGATGGCGTTGAGCGTAAGGTAGCGCTTCACGCCCCGCTCGCGGCAGCGCCGCGCGATTTCCGGCAGATCGGACTCGACGAAATTGACGCCGCTCCGGGCGCGCATGTTAAAGGTGCCGAGCCCGAAATAGACGGCATCCGCGCCTGCGTCCAGCGCCGCCTGCAAACATACGAAATCGCCCGCCGGCGCCAGGATCTCCGGTAAGTCGGCCATCGTCGTCAGTTCTCGCGAATGCCGCTCAAGAGCGCCGCGCCCAGAAAGCCGCCGAGCAGCGAGACTCCAAGCGCCTGCGTGCCCGCCGCGCCCGCTCCCGAGGCGAACACCAGCGGCAGCACCGCCACCGCAAACAGCAGCGGCAGGAACGCGCGCTGCCACCAGCCGTCGGCCGCCTTCGTCAGCAGCGCCAGCGCCGTGGTGACGATCGGCAGGATGAGCAGCATGAACATCGAGCACGCCGACAGCGCGACTCCGCTCGCCAGATGGGCAAGCTCCGCCCCGACGACCGACGCAATCGCCGGCAGGAAGAAGACGATCGCCTTGCGCCACGATTCGAACCGCGCCACCAGCGCCAGATAGACGACCAGCAGCGCCAGCGCCATCAAGAGCCCGGTGTCGCCGCGCGAGCGGAACTGCTCGTAAATGAGCCCGTACCAGCCCTGCGCATAGCCGCGCGGCAAAGTCGCCGCGGAAATGCGGCGGATCTCGTCCAGCGCCTCGGACGAAAAGACGCCGGGCTTGGTGATGAACTGCATGGTGCAGTAAAGATACTGGTTGCAGCGGTAGCAGGCGTTGACGCCCAGCTCCTCCTCGAACGTGACCAACGTGTCGATCGGCACCATGTCGCCGGTCTTGGAGCGGACATACAGCTCGCGAATGCCGTCGGCCGTCGCCCGGCCCGCCCAGTCCGACATCACCGTCACCCGGTTGACCTGAGTGCCGAGATTGACGTCGTTGACATAGACCGAACCGAGATAATGCTGCAACGCCGTGAAGAGCGTGGACATCGGCACTTGCATCAGCTCGCACTTCTCGCGGTCGATGTTGACGCGCAAATGCGGCGAATCGGCCGTCGTGCCGCAGTTGGTGCTCTCGGCGAGCGGCGAACGCCCGAGCGCCGCGCAGAGCTTCTGCACCTCGTGCGCGAAATTGACGGGATCCGAATCCATCATCGACTGCACCAGGACGGCGATGCCGCCCTGCCCGCCGAAGCCGGTCACCGGCGGCGGCCGGAACACGTGGATCCGCGCCTCGGGAATCGCCGACAGCCGCTCGCGGATGCGGTTGGCCACTTCGCGGTCGGAATTGCCGCGCCCGCGCTCGCGCCAGTTCTTGAGCACCACGTAGAGCTTGGCGCGGTTGTCGCCCTTGCCGCCGATCAGCGAATCGCTGAGGATCGTCGCCACCTTGTCCACCGCGTCGAACTTCGTGATCTCGTCGACGATCCGCTCGACCGTCTGGACCGTCGCCTCCACCGAAGCGCCCTCGGCCAGCATGCAGTTGACATACAACAGGCCCAGATCCTCGTCGGGCACGAATTCGCTCGGCAGCTGTCGGCTGAGCGAATAAGCCGCCAGGGCCAGCGCCGTGCAGACAATGAACAGCGCCGCCTTCCCCAACGGAGGCCGCCGGGGCGCCGCCGCCCTCGCGGGCCGGCCGCCGCCCAGCCAGTAGACCGTCACCACCGGCATCACCACCAGCGCATTGAACGCCGCCATCAGCGCCGCCGGCGCCAGCACCGCGGCAAACTGGCGGATCAGCACGCCCTGCACGCCGTCGATCATCGCAATCGGAATCATCGCCCCGGCGATCGCCAGCGCGGCCATGACCGTCGGCACCAGGCATTCGCGCACCGCCGCGGCGGCGGCAGCCAGCGGCTCGTCGGCATCGGCCAGCCGCGCCCGGACCCGAATGACGACGATGGCGGCAAACGCAACCGACAGGACGAGCGCCAGCAAGAGCGCGTACAAGGTCAGCAGGTTCAGGAAGAACCCGGTGGCGCACATCGCCGCAAAGGTCACCGACATCGGCATCAGCGCGCCCCCCGCCACCGCCAGCGCCGTCCGCAAGCTGCGGGTCTGGCCCCAGACCGCCAGCAGCAGCAGGCCGAAGGCCAGCGCCACGCTCCAGGCCACCGTCCCCAGCGCCGCCTTGAGATACAAGGTGACGTCGTAGGTCATCTCGCATTCGAGGTCTTCCGGCAGCACCGACTTCAGCTCCTCCAGCTGCTGCTTGAGCGCGCGCTGCGTCGCCAGCACGTCCGAGCCCGGCAGCTGGTAGACGTTGGCCACGACCGCCGGATCCTTGCCATACATGCCGCTGTAGGTATAGGCCTGCTTGCCCATGCCGATGCGGGCGATGTCCTTGAGCCGCACCAGCCCGCCGTCGGTCTCGGTGCGCACGATGATCTCGCCGAAATCCTCCGCGCTGCTCAAGCGCCCGCGGGCGATCAGGGCAATGACGCGGGCGGTGTCGATCGGCGACGGGCTCGCGCCCACGCTGCCGAGCGACGCCTGCACGTTCTGCGCCTTGATTGCGGCCACCACGTCGGTCGTGTCGATGCCCAGCGCCGCCAGCCGGTCGGCGTCCAGCCAGATGCGCATGGCCGGCTTGTCGTCCATGATCGTCGACTTGCCGACGCCCGCTACCCGCAGAATCGCCGGGTTGATGACGCCATAGACATAGTCCAGCAGCTGCTCGTGCGACAGCGTGCCCCGGGGCGAGCGCACGGTCAGCGCACCCAGCTCCTCGGACGAACCCGAGGCGATGGTCACGCCGGTGTTCTTGATTTCCTGCGGCAGGAGCGACATCGCCTGCTGCACCTTGCTCTGCACCTTCATCAGCGCGACGTCGCGGTCGTAGCCGACCTGGAAGTTCACGGTCAGCGAATAGGCGCCCGAATCGTAGCAGGAGCTGGACATGCGGTCCATGCCCTCGACGCCGTTCATCTGGTCTTCAAGCGGCCCGGCGACCGTGTTCATGACTTCCCGCGCGCTCGCGCCCGGATAGGTGCAGGAAACGGAAATCGCCGGCCGCGCCACCGACGGGAAAAGCGAAATCGGCACCATCGGCGCCACCAAGAACCCCGGCAACAGCAACACCAGCGCCAGTGCCGTCGTCAGCCGCGGCCGCCGCACGAAGAAATCCAGCCCCCTCATTCCGCTACCACCTTGACCTGATCGCCGTCCTTCAGCTTGAACCAGCCGAGCGTCACCACCCGCGTGCCCGCCGCCAACCCGCGCCGGACTTCCGTCAGCCCGTTCCAATTGTCGCCCAGCTCCACCTCGACCGGATGCGCCCGGTCGTTCGCGTCCAGCGTCCAGATGCGCCGACCGGTCTCCGTCACCTCGACGGCCGTCGTCGGCACCGTCACCGGCTCCGGCGGATTGCGGTCGTCCGTGAGCACCCGCACATAGGCGTTCGGCAGCAGCCGCCCGGTCGCATTGGCGAACTTGACGAACATCACCACCGTGCCGGTCTTGCGGTTCATCTCGTTGTCGCCGAACTCCAGCTCGCCTTCTTCCTTGTAGGTGGAGCCGTCCGGCAGCACCACCCGCAGCCGCCGCGAATCCTTGACCGCCCGGCCGCCGCGTTCCGCCGCCGCCTGCCAGGCGCCGTAGTCGCGGTCGGTGATCGGGAACACCACCCGGATCGGATCGATCTTCACGACGCGCGCCATCGGGCTCTTGCTCGGCGAAACGTAGTCGCCCACATGATGCAGCGCCTTGCCGATGCGCCCGGCGATCGGCGAATAGACCTTGGTGTGGCGCAGGTTGAAGTCGGCGATGGCGGCCGACGCCTTGGCCTGCTCGACCGCGGCGTTGGCCGAGTTGGGCGCCGCCTTCGCCGAGGCCAGCGTCGTTTCGGCAGTGTCGCGCTCGGTCGCGGTGATGCCGCGGTCGTCCGCCGCCGTCAGCCGCCGGAAATAGCGTTCCGCGCGCTCGACTTCCGACTGCGCGACCAGCACCTTCGCCTCGGCGCTGCGCACTTCGGAATAACGCAAGTTGCGCGCGGCCTCGTACTGCTCGGGATCGATCTCAAAGAGCAGGTCGCCGACGGCGACATGGGCGCCTTCGGTAAAGAAGACCTGGCGCACGTAGCCGTCGATCTGCGGCAGGATGTCGGTCACTTCCGCCGGCTCGACATGACCGACGTATTCGGTCACCGGATTAAAGGCCTGCCGCGTTGCCTCGCCGGCGGTGACCGTCTGGACGTCCGCCGCCGTCTCCGCCTTGGTCTCGGGTCTCCAGCCGACCGCCTCGCGTCCGAACCAGCCGACCGCCACGAGCGCCACGCCGACAATCGCCAACTGAACCCTGCCACCTCTTTTCTCCTGACCTTCCATCGCTGTCTTTCCTTATTTATTTACGCGGATTCCTGAACCGATACAACACGCCGTTCTCGATGCCGACGATCACGTCGCTGATGCCGTCGCCGTCGAAGTCGCAAAGCGTCGGGCACACCGAATGCGCCGAAATCCACTTCTCGACGAATTCGCCTTCGCGACGGAAGCGCCACTCGCCCGGCGACGAAGACGGCACCTGCTTCCACAGGACGACGTTCATGCCATTCATGATCAGATCGGGAAGACCGTCACCGTCCCAGTCGCCGATCGCCACTTTGCGCCGGCCCGAATTGCCGCCCCGGCCATGCCCGTTGCCTTCGTGCCAGCCGGCGATGCCGATCGGCTGGCCGTTGCGGTCGTCGACGATCGCGCGGCGCGGCGCCTTGAGCCGCAACTGGCCGGCGGCGTCGCGATAGCGCTCGAAGAACGCCAGATACCCCTCGGTGTCGCACATCATAAGATCCATGAGCCCGTCGCGGTTGAGGTCGAACATCACCGGCGTCGTGCGCCACTGGGTGACGATCTCCTTGGGATTGCCGGTCGCCGCCGGCGTCAGCCAGCCGAAGTCCAGCAGCGGCTGGCCGTCCGCGCCCCATTCCACCTCGATGCCGCGCGGCGCGGCATAGCGCGGGCGCGTCCGGGTGCCGATGTTCTCCAGCAGCATCGGCTTGCCCCAGATGTGATTGTACATGATGTCCAGGTCGCCGTCGCCGTCCCAGTCGGCGACCGTCTCGCAGGTATAGCCGAAGCCGGCCTCGATCGGCCCCTGAATCGAACCGTTGTAGCCCGCGCGCACCTGGAACGGCTTCGCCCGGAAGGTGTCGGGACGCAGCGTAAGGTCCCGATAGCCGTCGGTCAGCTCCTCGCATTCGAGATAGTGCGGGCCTTCCCATTTCGGCTCGTCCACGCCCGGGCCGGAGACGTTCTCGAACCAGGCGAGATACCCGGCCGCGTCACCGACCACGAGATCCTGGTCGCCGTCGCCGTCGTAGTCGACCGCGTAGGGCGAAGTGAGAATGCCGAAGTGCAGCCAGTCGCGCTCGCACCGCAGGAACACCGCCGGCTCGAAGACCGGCAGCCGGTCCTGCAGCTTGCCGGTGTTGCGGTAGAAGGCGACGCGGCTGTCTTCCTGCGCGGCGACGATGTCGATCAGGCCATCGCGGTCCAGGTCCACCCCCTGCGGCACCGGAATGCACTCGGGCGCGGCCAGCAGCTTGCCGGTCGAATCGTGCATCACCCGCCCGGAAGTGTAGACGGGATTCGTGCGCGTGCCGATGTTCTCGAAGTAGGTGAAGACGCCGGTGAAGTCGGCGAGGAAGAAGTCCAGGTCGCCGTCGCCATCAAAGTCCTCCAGCACCGGACAGGGGTTGGCCATCGTCTCGATCGGCTGGCCGCTCTCGATCCGGATCAGCCGCGGCTCGGCATATTTCGGCGCCGCCGTCGTGCCCTGGTTCTTGAGCCAGTAGACGAGCCCGCGCGCGTTGGCGTTGGTCCACGCCTGGCACTCGCTGCTGTAGGCGTTGTCCCAGCCGTATTCGCGCCAGTCGCCGACGCCGACCACGAGGTCGTCGGCGCCGTCGCCGTCGAAATCCCGGAGCCGCCAGCAGTTGCAGCGCACCCGCGTCCAGTGGATGTTGTCCTTGGCCAGCGGATGGTCGGCGAAGCTCCCGAGCGAACCGTCGGGATTGGAATACGCCCGGCCCTGGCTGTGGGCGAGCGTATAGCCGCCGTCATCGCGCTGCGCGAACATGAAGTGGCCGATGCAGAACCGGTTGGTGACCCCCGCCTTGAACACCGGCACCTGCCCGCGCGGCGCCCCGGGATTCTCATAGAAGCGGTAGACGTCGCCCATGTAGCTGCCGCCGCCGGAAGCAATGTCCCAGTCGCCGTCGCCGTCCGGGTCGAACGGCGTCGCCTTCGCGCAATAGCCAAGCCCCATCTCGGTCGTGCCCGGAGTGCCGAAGCGCATGGGCTCGAACGCGCGATCCGGATACAGGAGCGGCGGCTGCGCCACCCGAACGGCCGCCAACAACATTGCCAGCGCCAGCATCACGACAACTCCAGCCTGGCGTATTCGGCGCGCAGTTTCTTCAGCGCCGAACGGACTTTCGCGAGTTCCTTGCCGGCAAACGGCGCGAACGGCGCGGTGAGGACGTTCTGGATGAGCCCCATTTCCGCCAGCGCCGCCTTGACGCCCTTCAGGAAGCCGATCTGGCCGGCGCCCAGGCCATAGAGGAGATACGACGACATCGTGGTGAAGCGCTGCAGCCGGCGGACCCGCTCGACGTCGCCCGCCTTCGCGGCGGCCAGCATCGCCTTGAAGGCGGCCGGCCAGAGGTTCGCGCCCGTGCAGACGCCGCCGTCGGCGCCCGTCAGGACCGCCTCGCCCATCGCCTCGTCGGGACCCATGAAGAGCGAGAAGTCCTTCGCGTCTTCGAGCGCCAGCTTGAACTTGTTAAAAAGCGCGATCACCGACGAGGAGTCCTTCATGGCGACGATGTTCCGGTGCTTCGCGAGCTCGGCGATCGTCGCCGGCTCAATGACGGTGTCCGTGTGCGCGGGCATATCGTAGATGACGAGCGGCAGCGGCAGCCGGTCGGCAAGTTCGGTAAACCACTTGAGGCACTCGGCCTGGGTGAGCTTGAAATAATACGGCGGCGCCGCCACCACGCCCTTGGCGCCGAAGCGCTTGCATTTCGCGGCGAAGGCGAGCGCGTCTTCGAGATCGGTTTCGGTGATGCCCGCCAGCACCGGCAGCCGGGTCAGCGCGCAGACCGTCCGGACCAGCTGCTCGCGCACCGCGTAGGCGAGGTGCGGGCCTTCGCCGGTCGTGCCCAGGAGGAAGATGCCGTCGACGCCGCCCTTTTCCAGATGACGAACCATCGCCTTGACGCCGGCGACATCGAGCCGGCGGCGGGAGTCCAGCGGAGTGACCATGGGCGGAATGAGCCCGGTAAAAGTCTGCTTCATTTCAATGATCCTTTCCAACTTTCTTGGTATTATAGCATAGATTCGCCACCATCCTGAATTATAATGGAATGGTCGGGGCGAGAGGATTTGAACCTCCGACATTCTGCTCCCAAAGCAGACGCACTACCAGGCTGTGCAACGCCCCGAAAAATAGCCGTGGGAATGTTGGTGCTCGGGGCGGGACTCGAACCCGCAAGGATCTCTCCACATGCACCTCAAGCATGCGTGTCTGCCAATTTCACCACCCGAGCAGGGTTTTGAAACTGGCGAATATTATATCATAACGCGGCAAATCCGCGCAAGGGGGTAAATCCAGGAGTTTACCCAGGGGTGCGATTGCTTGCTCGTTGAACCTCCCGCCCGTTTCTGCGCCTCAATAGCGGACGCGCCGCCATAGACCTTCAAGGCGTAACTCTTGCGCTCTTCAACCGCGCGGCCGAATTCTTCCTTCTCGGTTTTACGGCGCAATGTCGGCTGCGGGCCTACGGCTAAGGGCGGCGTCCCGACGAGCTCGCCCGAACCGTCGCTACGGGAGTCGCAGCCATCGCCACCCTTCAGTCAACAGAACGCAACGAGACATTCCCCTCCCCGAAATGCGTATCAGCAAGCGGAACCACTGAGGCGATGATATCCCCCGAGCCCGCCAGGGCGAGCTTTGCGCAGCAAAGTGGCTACAGGGGTGCGATCCCTGCACTCCTCCCGTGCGACTGTCATATCCCCCGAGGCCGCAGGCCGCGCTGCGAAGCAGTCGCTATGAGGGGTGCTCCGCCGCCCTCAGCCTATCAGCTCCGCCTCTATAAGGCCTAGAAAATGCACGATAACTCAGTAGACTCGCGGCGATAACCAAAATGAGAATTCATTACGGAAATTCTTGGCGGGGCGAGGGCACCGCGCTGGGAGGCTGGTAAACGGCTGCAATCATTGAAATGGCTAAGCGGCAGTGGGCTGGAGATTGGGTTGACTTAAGCCGACCAAGCTCCAAGGGGCGGGTGATTGCGGGTGTGACGAGAGCTAGAGCGCAAAAAATCAGCGCCGAGGGCCACTAAGAAGAAGCGGCGACCAACGAATTTATCCACGGATTTCACGGA
>JAZLMR010000041.1:0-14838 GCA_045598785.1 Kiritimatiellia bacterium | reverse complement strand
TGAACGGGACGAAGAATCTGCTCGCCCTGCGTACGCTCTACAAGTCAAACAGGCTTGACGAATTCTTCAACCACCTCGTCGCAGACCTGCCGCAGGTGGCCTGCGCGGCATGATCCTTGCATAAAAATCTCTTTGCACCCCCTTAAGTCCCTTAAGGGGGAAATTTCCAGGCCCTCAAACCGAAAGCTGGCCGGCGGCGCGGGTTACCGTGCCGAAATCCAACTTGGTCGGATCGATCGTGGCCGTCATCAGGTTGGACCGGCACGCCTGCCGCCAGACGCCGCGCGTGAAGTCGGGAATGTCGACCGCCGCCGAACGGTTGCCCGCCGAACGCTCCGACAACTCGCTGATCGCGCACCAGGTCGCCAGATCGTAGACATCCGTATCGAACGGAAGCCCCTGCTGCAGGCAATAGGCCCAGCGCAAGTCCATGAGATAGTCCATGCCGCCATGTCCGCCGACCAGCTTCGCAATCTCGCCCACCGCCTGATACAGCGGATGACGGTACTTTTCCCTGATCTGCGCCGTTACCTCGTCCTTGAAGCTGTGATGCCCCGGCGCCGTCGGCCACTCGTCGCCCCCCTCCAGGAAAACATCCAGCCGCGGATAGCTGCGCAAAATGCCCTTGGAGCCCGCAATGAGGTTCAGTCGGGAATACGGCCGCGGGCTCGTGACGTCGTGCTGCAGCAGGATCGTCCGCCCCCGGGCCGTCCGAATCGTGGTCACATTCATGTCCGCCATCCGAAAGCGCTCGCGCCGCAGCGGATTGTCCGCCGCCAGCGTCCGCCGCGCAAACTCCTCGTAGCCGAACTGCCGCCCGTCCACCGACACCAGATAGTCGAGCCGATCGCCGCGGTTAATGCCCATGTTCATGCAGATCGGTCCAAGCCCGTGTGTGCTGTACTGATTGCCGCCATGGATCACGTTCCAACGATTGCGCCAGCGCTCCCACTGGTTATCATTGAAAATCTGCCAGCGCCGGTCGTGAATGTAGCCGCCCTCCCCGTGCAGCAGCTCGCCCAGCATCCCCAGCCCGCACAAATTGAGCGCCAGCAGCTCTTCCTCGCCATAGCAGCAGTTCTCCAGCTGCAGGCAATGGACGCGGTTGCGCTCGGCACCTGCAAAAGCCCGGCGCCGGCCGCCAACGCCGTGCCCAGCAGAAATTCCCGTCGATTGGTCTTCATCGCCTTATCTCCCTGAATTCAAGTCACTCTAGCGGCGCACAATTGACGTGCATGGCCAGCAGCCGCCGCCGGTGCACTTCCATCCGTCGCCGAAAATCGGCAAAGTCCCGCGCCGATTCCGGCGACCAATAGACCTCCGCGCTCGCGCAGGTGCGCGGCCAGGCCTTCCACTGCAGCTCCGGCTCGTCGGGGATCATATTCGACCACAGGCACACCTGCCCTCCGAGAATGCGCGGCCGCGCCGACTCCGGGAGCCCCGCCAGCGGATCGTAATTATACGCCTTTTCCAGCGACAGCGGGATGCTCCACCACGGATACTCAAACGGATCGTCCGTCAGCTCCTGGGAGTAGTTGTAATAGGCGAAAGTATGCGGACACATCACCGAATCGCGGCCCGCCTTGGCCGCGGCAATGCCGCCTTCGGCGCCCAGCCAGCTCATGAGCACCGCACCCTCCGGCACCATGCCGCCATACAGCACTTCGGTCCAGCCGACGAAACGCTTGCCCTGAGCGGCGACTGCCGCCGCCAGCTCGCCGGTGAACCACGCCTGCAGCTCCACCCCGTTCTTGGCGCCGACCGCACGCATCCGCGCCTGACAATGCGGGCACTTCGACCAATTGAACTTGTTGACCTCGTCGCCGCCAAGATGAAGATACTCGGCGTCGGGAAAGAGTTCCGCCAGCCGGGCCACCACCTCGCGCATGAAGTCCAGCGTCGAGTCCTTGCCCAGGCACAGCACGTTGTTGACCGCCCCGGCCGGCGCTTGCGCGGCGTCCGGAAAGCACCCGAGCTCAGGATAGGCCTTGAGCGCCATGGCGCAGTGCCCGGGCAGATCCACTTCCGGCACGATCTGGACCTGCCGCGCTCGGGCGTACGCCACCAAGTCGCGGATCTCCTTTTCCGTATAGGCGTAAGGCCCGTAGACCCCGTTCGTGTCGCGGTCGCCGATCTCGTTGAAATCCGTAGAGAGCTCGCGAATCGCCCCTTCGCGCGTCAGCCGCTCGCGCCCGGGCACCGGCAGCCGCCACCCCTGGTCGTCGGTAAGGTGCCAGTGTAGCATATTCAGCTTGTGGTAGGCCATCAGATCCAGCGTCCGCCGCATCGCCAGTTTGCCGAAGAAATGCCGCGAATCGTCGATCATCATGCCGCGCCACGGGAACCGCGGCCAGTCGCAGATCTCGCCCGCCGGGAAATAAAGCCGCCCGCAATAGCGCGTGCCCAGCTGCCGCAATGTCTGCAAGGCGTAGAAGAAGCCGGCCGCGTCCGCCGCCGATGCTTCGATGCCGCTCGCCGTGACGCGCAGCCGATAGCCTTCGGGAGCGACAGTCGGATCCACGCGCTGGCGCAAATCGCCCGGCGTCGGCTCTAAGACCGGCAGCGCCAGCCAGCCCGGCTGAAGCTTAAGCTCGGCCGGTCGCGGCACCACGGCCGGCGCCGGCAGCTTCGGATCGGCGACCTCAATGTCCCGCAGCCGATGTTCGCCCGTCGGCAACCCGCCCTGGTCGTCCACCATGTAGACCGGCTTGCGCCGCGACAGTTCGGCCACCGTCGCCGCAACGATCGCCTGCGACTCGCGGCGCATTTCCGGGTCGGCGTCAAACTCGGTGACTCCGACATAGCAGTCGGTGAACTCGCAGATCAGCAGCACCTTGCCCTTGCCCTTGGCGGGGAGCGGCTTGATCACCTGCGAGCGCGGCCGCTCGCGGGCCAGGATGGCGACCCCATGCTGCTCGTCGGGCGTCTCGTAAAGGAAATGGTCGGTAGTATAGGACGAAAGATAGCCGCAGCGCGAGGCCAAGAGCGCCGGCTGATCGGCGCGAGCGGTACGCCGCGCGTGCCAGTCGACGTCGTGGAGACCCACGTAATCAGCCTGCGCCACGTTAATCGTCCGCACGACCGATTCGACATCGACCTGGCCGTCGGGCGCCACGCAATGCCCCGCATTATAGCTCATCAGCCGCATCGTCGCAGCCAGCAGCAACAGCCCGTTCATCGTCACCTCACTTTTCCGGAATGATGCGGATGCGGTCGACGGCCAGCGCCGGACCGGTCATCACCCGAATCTCCAGCTCCAGCTTGCCGTCGAGGAAATCCTCACGAATGACCGGCAGCTCCACAAAGGTCGTCGCGCCCTCCGCCTCGGTAAATGGCACCTCAAAGGCTCGCCCCTCCAAGAGCCCGCGGCCGGAAGTCAGCGGCTCGCCGGGCTGGTGAAAGTCAATCCGCACGAGCCCGGTCGTCGGCGGCACGCCAGTTATGGCCGTGACAAATTTCTGCCCTTCCCACTTGGGCGTCACATCATAGACTGCGCCGCCGAGATCCCGGGGCTTTTCCTCGGCAAACTCGACATCCAGCCACTCGGCCCCCACCGACGGCGTCGAGGCCGCCGGCGCCCCGCTCAAATAGGCGAAGACGCTCGCCCGCAGGCGCTTCGCTTCCGGCGTCGCCGCCGTCAGGTCATAGCCGCAGACGAACAGCCGACCCGTGCCGACCAGCACCTCGAACATCGTCGCGCAGAAATCGGAGAAATGAAAGTCGTTGACGCTGAGCGCAAACGGCCGGTAGCCCTTCGGCAGCCCCTCCAGCCGGTGAATGGTCGAGCTCTCGGCCAGCGAATACCACTGCCAGTCGGTAAAGTCCTCGGTCGGGAAGCCCGCCAGCGCCGGATGCGCGACCTCAAACCAGGTGCCGAGCGCGGCACCCGTCGTGTTCGCCACCGGGAACCACCGGGCGCTCCAGTAAATGGACTTAAACTGCCCCTTGCCCGACTTGCGGCTGGCGCCGGTATAAAGCACGGTCTGGCCGGCCAGCACCGCCGCCTTCATCGCCTTCGGATCGTCCGTCATCACCACCCCCGCCGGCAACGGCGCCGGCGCTTCGTTCGGAAACACCCAGAAGTTCCAGCGATTGGTGCCGAAGCGGAACTCCTGCTTCGCCCCGGTCATCGACGCCGTCAGCGCCACCTCGAAGCGCCCGCAGCCGCCAAGCTCTCCGGGCGGCGTGTCGCGCTCCAGCTTCTGCTTTAGCGTGCGGCCGGCGAAGGTGCAGTCGAACTCCGTGCCGGCCGGCAGCGTCGCATCGGTCAGGTTGCGGATCTGCAGCTCCGCGGCAAACCGCTCGCCGACCGTCCAGGTGAAGCGCGGGAAGCGCGCCAGAAACGAAATCGGCCCCCAGATCGTCGAAAACGCCGGTAGGTCGCGGAAGCCGGGCTTAAGCGCGTAGAACGGATCGCGCCACCCGACCAGCGCCTCGGCCTGCCCGGTATAGTCCTGCACCTCCAGAAGCTGCAGCCCCGCGCAAGACGGCGTGCGCAGGAAGCTCTCAACCTCTTCCTTGTAGATGAGCCGGCTCAACTTGGCGGAGGCCGCGTGATATTCGCGCTGGAAGCGCAGCGTATCATTCTTCACCGCCTTGCGCTGATGGCGCGTATAGTTCCAAGGCCGCAGCGAACCGTCGAACGGCTGGAAGAACTCATCCCAGAGCGGATACACCGGCCACTGGCCGATCTCATGGGCGATGACCGGCAGCGGCGCGACGCCATAAAGGTTCTCGTAATCCCAATCCGTCCGCGGGTAAAGCTTTTCGCGGGAGAGAATGCGCATCGCGTTCTTGGAACCGTGCTCGGGAATCGAAGCCGCCAGCAGGAAGTCGTCGCCCGACGAAACCCAGCGGGCCGAAGACGCCGAATAGAGATAGCGCGGATCATAGGCCTTGGCCTCGCGAATCATTTCGCCCAGCTCCTCGAAATTGGAATTCCCGAGCTCGTTGCCGATCGCCAGCGACACCATCGACGGATGATTGCCGTAGGCATCCTGAATCGCCCGCAGCTCGCGCTCGACGAAATCGTCCACCGGCTTGCCCCAGCCAATCGCATCGCCCTCGCTCATCCACTTGTCGGTCCAGATCCCACCCTCGGGATGCAACAGCACGCCCACCTCGTCGGCCGCCGCAAATGCCGCTTCCGGCGGGCACCAGGTATGGAAGCGAATGGTGTCAACCCCGTCCTCCTCCTTCAAGGTCTTCAACATCTTCACCCATTCCGCCTTCGTCATCCACGGCAGCCCGTCCCGGGCGAAATTCGTGTTCTCGACATTGCCGCGGGTGAAGATCTTGTGGCCGTTGAGCGTCAACGCCCGGCCGCTCGTACCCAGCGAACGGAACCCGATGCGGAAACTCCGCTCCCGACCGTCCGCCCGCACCGTCAGCTCATAAAGCCGGGGATGCGTCGGCGACCAGGCCTCGGGCTCGCCGTCCAACCGAACGGCTACGAACTTGCGGCCCTCGGCATAAGGCGAAGGCCGGGCCCAGACGCCCAGCGTCTTAAAACCCGCCAGCGTCACCGAGGCGGCCGTCAGCTCCACCGCCTCGGGCACCTCCAGGTCCAGCGTTCCTTCCGCCGGCGCCCGGGCAAACACCCGCACCGAATCAAGCCAATGCTCCGGCCGCAGCTCCAGCCGCCCCAGCACGCCGTTCCACACCGCCTGCATATTCGGCCCGTAGGCATGCGACTGCCGCGAAAAATTGTAGAAGCAGGAGTTGTCGATTTCAAGTCGCAGCCGATGCCGTCCCGGCGCGAGCTTGCCCAGCCGATGGACATGCGGCGTCGCCAGCGAATCGACGCTGCCGCAGGGACGACCGTCAACCGACACCGCGCTTTTCCACATCACCCGCTCCAGGAAAAGCTCCAGCGGCGAACTCGCCTCCGCCTCCGTAAGCTCGAACTCGCGCTCCCAGACCGCCGGGCCGACATGCTGGTATTCAAGGCACAAGGCTTCCGACTGCGGCAAGTCCATGGTGACGGTGAAATCGCGTTCCGTCCAGCGGTGGCCCAGATTCTGGGTGCCGGTAGTGCCCGGCAGCTGCGCCACGGCATCAATGCCGTCGCCGGTGACATGCCATTCGCCCGCCAGCGAAATCACGGCCAAAAGAAGAGTAGTCAAGTTCATGGTTTACTGGGATTTGGATGGTTACGACGATAGATGATCGAGGCCTGCTGAAATATGTCGGTAAGCCCGCCGCGCGCCGCCCAGTAGATGGCGGAAAGCTGCGGATCCGTCCAGTCCGTAAAACCGGTCAGGCGTTCGATCCGCCGCATCTCCGCGGCCTCCATGCCGAGCTCGTGCCACGCATCGCGACGGGCGACATCCTCGACCAGCCGCTTCCACTGTCGGCGATAATACGGCGCGGCGGAATCAAGGTTCGCCCCGATCTTGAGCTCAAACATCCAGGCGAGCTCGCGGCAGATTTCCCGCGACCCCGGATTGAGCCGAAGCCCGTCATCGCGCAGCAGGCGAATCCCCGCCTGCACCCACCGCCAGCGGTCGGCCTCCGTCGGCATCATCACCGAGACGTTGTAGGCGAGATTCCAGGCGGCATAGCTCCAGACTTCGGGCGTGTGCGGCTCCATCAGCGTCAGCGTGCTCGCCAGCTGCGCCAGCTCGACATAGCGGCCCTCCTCCTGCAATCGGTCGGCGCGAAACCACACGACCTCCGCGACTATCGACCTCAGGCCGCCGAGCGCGGCAAAGGCGCTCTCCGCCAGCGCGGGGCCGGCCGAAGGATGGATCGACTTGAGATAAAGCTGCCCGCCGACGGCCAGTACCAGCAGCGCAACGATTGCGGTCAGCAGCGCGAACCTCCTCATGCCATCACCCCCAGCAGGTCTTTAAGCGCCGCAATCTGCCGGGCATCGCCCATGGCAATCAGCTCGTCGCCGCAACGAAACTCCCATTCCGGGCCGATGTTCCGCACCATCACTCCGTCACGCTGCACCGAGACGATCGAGGCGCCGGTCTTCGCGCGGATGTTCAGCGTCACGACCGTGCCGCCGATCGCCGGCGAATTGGCATTGAGCCGCAGCCGCTGAAACGCCCCGTCCGGCACCGTGATGGTCATGGTCCGCGCCAGCCCCTCGCGCCGCTCGTCGGCCGTCAGCGACTCCATGAACCGCTGGTTGGCGCGAAGGCCGGCCCGCAGGAAGAATTTCCAGCCGATCGTACCGACGAGCAACAAGACCGCAACCGCAACCCACTGCCAATGGCCATTGAGCGGCGACAGCGAAAAGCTCAGCATCGTCCATTCCGCGAAAAAGAGCAGCAGCCCCGCCGCCACCAGCACCGAGCGCACCGCCGCCCGAAACGACGCTTGCCAGCGCGCCTCGCCATCGCCAGTCAGCAGCAGCGCCACCTGGTCGGCCAGCGTCCGAAGCGAGGACTGCACCAACGGCAGCAGCACCAGCACCAGCAGACTGGCCAGCGCAAAGAAGAACAGGCGGTCGTAACGTTCGAACACCAAGGAGAAACGCGAATAGTCAAAGCGGTGCAGCTGCATGCTCATGCCCTGCACAAAAAACATCAGCACCGCATAGACGCCGAGGCGGATGGCCGCAGAACGAATTGTCCGCCGCGCGGGCGAATCGCCCGCCGCCCGCAACTTGTCCAGCCAGGCGCGGTAGGATTCCAAGGCCGTCCGAACCCGGTCCGGCACCCGACGCTCGACGGCATCGCCAACGCGGTCGGACAGCCGCACCATAGTCGGGTTGAGCAAGGTCGTCAGCAACGACACGCCGACGGCAATCTGAAAGAACGACGTGTGCGCGTCCTGGACGATGCCGGCGTAGAGCAGCGCCACCATAAAGGCGAATTCGCCGATCTGGGCCAGGGAAAGGCCGTTCTGGACGGCCGTCTTGAGCTCCAGGCCGGTCGCCAGCGACGCGAAGGTGATGTTCAGGGTCTTGCCGACCATCACCACCGCCGACACCAACAGGATCGCCGGCCACTGCGCGGCCAGCGCCGTCGGATCGACCAACAGCCCGATGGACACGAAGAACATGGCGGAGAACATCGACTTCAAGGGATTCATCAGCTGCTCGATCCGCTCCCGGCAATCGCTGCAGGCGGCGACGAGTCCGACCAGAAACGCGCCGAGCGCCAGGGAGAAATCGAACCGATAGGCGAAATAGGAAATGAAGAAACAGGTGCCGAGGATCGCCAGCAGCAGCGTTTCGCCGTTGTCGCGCTTCGCCACCGAGCGAATCAGCCGCGGAACCAGCACCATGCCCAGCACCAGCACCGCCAGGAAGAACACCGTGAGTCCGCCGAGCGACTTCGCCAGCGCCAGGGCCGACATGCCCTTGCCGCTGGCAAAGCCCGTCGCCACCGCAATCGCGCCGACGCAGATGATGTCCTCGACGACCGAGGTGCCGAGCACGTACTTGGCGAACGGCCGCCGCCCCCACTGCATCTCGTCAATCACCTTGGCGAGCAAGGTCGTCGCCGAATCGCAGATCGCCACCCCGAAGAATACCGACTGCACCGGCGACCAGCCGAAGACCTTCACCCCCACCGTGTAGCCCAGCCAGATCATCACCAGGGTGTCGAAAATCGCCGCCGGCAATGCCACGGACCGAAGCTGCCGCATGTCCTTCGCCGAAAACGAGATTCCCATGCCGAACATCAGGAAGACGATGCCGAGCTGACCGATGGTGCGGGTGGTGCCGACATCCGCCAGAAAGCTCCCGCCCCACGTATACTCGTTCATCAGGATGCCGACCAGGATGTAGCCGAGCACCTTGGGCCAGCCTAAGCGCGAAAAGACAATGGCCGCCAATCCCGAAAGGGACATCAGCATCGCCAGGTCCTGGAAGAAAAGCCCTTCGCGCATTGTTCGCCCGTCAGTCGCCAACCGGTGCCGGCGGCAGCCTCCCTTCCAACGCATCGGCGGCAATCATCCGCGCATCCGTGTCAAAATCGCCCTTGATCATCCACTTGAGGAAATTCGGCTCCTCCAGCATCATCCGCTTCAGGCTTTCGCCCTTCTTCTTGCCGAAGTTGATCGTCCACTCGCCGTTCTTCCAGCGGAAAAGCCCGCCGCGGTCCGCATTCAGGGGATCGTGCGGCACCAGGAACTCGTCAAGCTCCGCGACCGAGCGCGGCAAGTCGGCGTATTCCGTCAGCTGCGCCTTCAGCACCTCCAGGGTCGCCGCAGTGTCGCCCTCGGCGCCATGCGCCGCCAGATGCGGCCGATTCAGGTAGCGCTTCACCGCCGCGGTCAGATCGCGCGGCTCCTTGCGGTGATAGATGCGCTGAACGTCCACATGGCCACGACGGGCGGCGGCGAAGTTAAGCCCGCAGCGGGCGAACTCCTCCTCCAGACAGGGAATGTCGAACCGGTCGGCATTGAACCCCGAAAGGTCGCAGTCTTCGAAAAAGGCGAAGATCTCGTCGGCCCGTTCGGCAAAGGTCGGACAGTCGCGGACATCCGCATCCGCGATGCCGTGAATCGCCGTCGTCTCCTCGGGGATGTGCACGGTCGGATTGAGGAGCCAGCAGCGCGACTCCTCCGTCCCGTCCGGCCGCACCTTGATCGCCGCCAGTTCGATGATTCGGTCCTTGCGCGGCGACAGCCCCGTCGACTCGATGTCAAAGACCACCAGCGGCCGTTTCAGTTCAATGGGAAAGCTCATGACTCGACATTATATCAAATGTGCGCGATTCTTCTTCAAATGGTCAGGACCACCTTGCCGCGGTTTTCGCCGCGCTCCAGGATCGCATGGGCCTCGGTCGCCTCGGCAATCGGCAGCACCTTATGGACGAACGGCGCGAACTTGCGCGACGCCAGCGCCGGCCAGACCTCGCGCACGAGCCCCGCCAGGATCTGCTCCTTCTCCTCCGGCGTGCGGCGGCGCAAGGTCGAGCCGATGAGCCGCAGGTTCTTGCGCCAGAGCAGGTTCACGTCAATGACCGTCTCGTTGCCGGCCATCGACGCCAGCGAAATCCAGCGGCCGAGCATGTTCATCGTCGCAAAGCACGGCCCCATCAGCTTGCCGCCGACCGGATCGATCGCCACGTCCGGCGGATTCGCCTTCAAGGTCTCGACGAGATCGTCCTTGAAGCGGTTGACCGTAATGTCCGCACCGACCTGGCGGCAGAACTCGCCGTTCGCGTCCGAAGCGACCTGGGCGATCACCTTGCCGGCGCCAAAGACATGCTTCGCCAGCTGAATGGTCGCGACCCCGAGCCCGCCTTCGCCGCCGTTGATGAAGAAGGTCTCGCCGGGCTGAATCTCGCCGATGAGCTTGAGATTGAGATACGCCGTCGCGTAGACCTCGGGGATGCCCGTCGCCTCCCAGAAGTCAAAGCCCGCCGGCAGCGGCATGCACATGCCGTGCGGCACCACAACCTCTTCGGCATAGCCGCCGCCGCCCAGAAGCGCGCAGACGCGGTCGCCCACTTTCACGTTCACCCCGGCCGGCGCCTCGAGAACTTCGCCCGCGCACTCCAGCCCCGGCCACAGCGGCCAGCCTTCCGGCGGCGCGTAGATGCCCGCGCGCTGCATCAGGTCCGCGCGATTGACCGCGCACGCCTTGACGCGGAGCTTGACGTCGAACTCGCCGTGACAGACGGGATCCGGAACTTCCTGCCAGACGAACTGGCGATTTTCATCAATGCACATTGCCTTCATGTCTTTTTTCCTTTCCAAATGAAATCAAGGGTTCAACTCCGCCCAGCCTGCGTCCCAGGCCGGCAGCCGCACCGCCAGCGAGTCGCCGGATAGCGAAACCGACCCCTCGCCAAAGCTAACCGCCGCAGAACCGAACGGCCGCGACAGCCGAATCGTCACCGTCCGCGCGTCGGCGGTCGCGTTAACGACCAGGGCCATGACCCGGCCCTCGCGGGCAAAGAGCCGAATCGGCACCTGCAGCTCGGGCGTGTCCGCGCTGAAGTCGGGAACTTCGCCTTCGCTCAACAGCCACGGCTCGAAACGCTTCACCTCCCGGACCACCGTCTTCACCCGCTGCCAATATTCCTCGAAATCCTTGCCGGCCTTGTCGAAGATCGGATGGAAGGCATAGTAGATGAGACCGTTCGCGCCGCCGGCGATCGCCTGCCAGGTCATCGAGCGCATCTCCGCCGCCGTCGGCATCCGGTCGCCGGGCTGGCCAGCCGGGAACCATGACCACGCAAAGGCCTGCGGCACCTGCCAGATGGCGCGTACGCCCAGCGTCTGCCGAACCGACCTGACCGCCGCCTGCGCCGCTTCTCCGAGCGACCGCCGGGGCACAGGATACGGATCGACGCCAAAGGCATCGGAAGTGCCCATGAACCAGCGCAACTGGTCAAGCTGGTAAAGGCAGCTGAAAGTAGGATGGTCGGGATCGACCCGCTGGCAAAGCTCCTGATGCGCCTTGAGACGATCAAGAACGTCAATGCCGCGCTCGTCGTTCAAATACCAAGCGAGAATCGCGGGATGGTCCTTGAGCCGCCGCAGTTCGCGCTCGATGAAGGCCAATTCGTCGGCGGGCGTGCGAATGCCGCGTTCGAGCGCCCACTGTCCGCCCGCAAAGGCATTGTTGAACGCCGGAATGAACTTCAGCCCGCGGCGCTGCAGCTCGTCCAGCTTTTCTCGGCTCTGCGGACGATACGACAGCACGCAGTTGAACGGCGCTTCGCAATAGCGGTCCAGCTCCTTGGCGCCGAGGTCCTTGGCAAACATGCCAAGCGGGAAAAACGGACGTCCGTCCACCCGAGTCCGACCCTGACGGTCGAACGCCACCTTGCGGGCCACCGGCGCGGCGGTGCGCACGAATTTGCAGACGGCGGTGCCGGCGACCGCTTCGCCCGGCCAGCCCAGCGAACAGCGAAACAAAGTCTCGCCCAGCGCCAGCTCATCCACCGTCAGCTCGAACACCGCATGCTGCGAATCGACCCACCGCGTGACCTTGAGTTCGCGCGAGCGCCCCTGCGCGTCCGTAAAAGTCAGCGCACATTTCCCCGACGCCGGCTCGCGCCCCGCCGGCGGATTGAGCGCCGCGTGCAAAGTGAGCTTGCCGGCGGCCGCCGTGTTGCGATAGGCGTCAGCGTAAAGCCCTTCGACCACCGCCCGCACGACCGGCGTCACCATGACATCGTCGATCCATGCACGGCCCAGCGAATCGCCGTAGCCGGCATAGACCAGCACGCGGAAATCCGAATCGCCGGGCGCAATGGCCTTGGTCGTCACCGACAGGCGCGTCCAGTCCACGTCGCCTTTAATCGGCGACGAATAGACGCCACGCCGCTTGCCAGCGGCATCCGTCCATTCGAAGCCCAGCTTCAGCCCGGCACCGTAGGCGACGAAGTCTTCGGATTTCGCCCAGGCCTCGATCATGTAGGCGACGCCCGGCTTGAGCTGCGGCGCCTGACTGACCGCATCGACGAACCCATTGGTCGCCGCACCTTCGAACTTGAGCCCGGTCGAGCCGTTGCGCCCTTCACCGGCGACAATCCGGTAATTGCGCTGCAACTTCCATTCGCCGGTGTCGCCAGCCTCGAACGACCCGTTCGCCAACACCGCGCCCAGCAGCGCAAAGCTCGCCAACATACCCGTCATTCCTCTCCCCGCAGCTCATGAATCTTGCGCTCCAGCTCCTGCGCCGCCGCCAGCGCATGATAGGCTTTCTTCTTCTCGCCTTGGTCGCGGTACATCTTCGCGAGGGCATGCATGTCACGCGCCAGCCCCGCCAGTTCTTCAGCCTTCAGCGTACGTAGCTCCTGCCGCCCCGCCTTAAGCTCGCCCTGGACTTTGGCAATAGTCGAATCCGCCGTCGGCCCGCCGCCGCAACTCAAGTCCAGCGCACACAGACCGACCACCACCGCAATGGCCGTCAGCACCAACGCAATGCCTTTCCAGTTGAAGAACATACTCACTTTTTCGCTTTACGGACATTGTATCAAAATGCACGCCACTTGCGCTTATGCCGTAAAGGTCCGGGCTAGGGCTTCGAGCGCGTGCGCCTTCCCCGGCGCCTCCCACGCCACCGCCGCGAGCGACTGGCGCAGCGAGCGAATCGTCGGCTGGTCGTAGGTAGAATCCGGCAGATACCCGTGGACGCCAAACTCGATGGCGCAGCCGAAGGACGGCCCCGTGAACCGCTGCAGACGGCCAAACGCCCCGCTGCCGAGGAAAATCCAGGGACGGTCGAAGTCGGCCCGAAGCCGCGCCATCGCCCGCACGCCCTCGACATAATCCTCCGCCGTCGGCATCAGCGACACCAACTTGCAGACATCCGCGCCGCGCTCCGCCTCCGCCTGCAGATGCGCGACGATCGCCGCCGCCGACATCGCGTGCTCGGGGACATGCGAGGAGACGATCGCCTTGGCGCCCCGCTCGTGAACGGCGGCTATCGCCTGCCGCTGCCGGGCGATCGACTCCGGCGTATGCGACAGCTGATCGGGCGCCGGCGCGTACAGGTCGCCCATCACGTCGACGTAATCGGCTCCGGCCTCCGCCGCCCGCAGCAGAAACTCCATCCGCGCCTCGTCGTCGCCCGCCAGAAACTGATCGCCGCGGTAATCGCAGAAAATCGACGGCAGCGGCGTCGCCGCCAGGATGCGGCGAAAGACGTCGACCGTCCGCGCCTCCGGCGGCAGGAAAGTCAGCTCGAAGCAATTGCCGTCGGCCCCGTCAGCCGCGCCCGCCCTCGCGAGGGAAATGGCATTCGCCTCCGATACCGGGCGGAAGAGATGGTAAACCGATGTGGTGGATTTCATTTTTTCATTCCTTTACTTCAAAAGCGCCAGCACGAGCCATTTTCTCCGCATCGGCACTATTTTACCAATTCAAAAACGAGTCCGCCACCCTGACGGCACGCGGCCGAGAGAGCGGCCGAGAGAGCCGACGGGGCGAGGCTTTCAGCGGCGGCCCGTTATTGGCAGCGAGTCCTTAACGCGCCAAATCTTCTCGCTCACTGGAAAGCAAAACGACCCAAGACCACCTAAAAGCAAATTAAAGGCGCGGAGCCAGAAACAAAATCGTGGGTCGCTAAAAAGCAGGGCCAACCGGAGCCGTGAGCGCTCAAGCCCGACCGGCGGCTATTTGAAGGCGATGTTATAGCTGTTGTCGCCCGTCTGCGTCAGCACGAATTTCCTCACTCCGGAGCCGACGTAATTCCGCGAGAAATCAACATACTGACCGTTGGTGAAGACCACGCGAATGTTATAGACGACATCTCCGCCGTCAAAGGTTATCGTAGTCATATCCTGCGAGTCCAGGGTGCTCCCGTTCAGCACATCGACATCATAGCTGCCGTAACTGACCGGCGTGATGTAGATGGAACGAATCGTATGCTGGGTGCAGTTCAAGAACGCCACCGACGGCAACTGCCCGCCGTTCTTGTTCATGAAATCGGTCATCTTGGCAATGTCCGCACAAAGCCGCTGCGTATCCGCGCAATGCTGCATAATCGCCCGATCGGTAGCGTCCGGTCCGGGGACTGAAGTGTAGAACTGAGCCTCGGCGAACATCGCCGCACACACCACGACTGCCATCATCATCAACTTTTTCATGATTCCTCGCTCCTTTACTTGGTAAATTTGCCGAGACCTCGCAGGTCCCTACGGCGTCTAAAAGTCTACCAAAAAAGCAAATTTCCCGTCAACGCGCCTCCGCCTGGAGTTTCACGATTTTTCAATATCCCGCACCCGCAGCTGCTCGGATGCCGCGGACGAGGCGCCATTATTTACTCTTCAGGCATTCAACTTGCAGTCTCCAATCGGGCGCCCGACTTCTTCTTTCTCGATTGTCTCGCGCAATCAGGCGTCGGGTCGCGGGAGCTCCTGCTCAATCTCGTCAGCCCGGGGCTGCGCTTTTCACCGAAGACAACCAGCTTCGTTC
>JAZLMR010000040.1:0-12500 GCA_045598785.1 Kiritimatiellia bacterium | reverse complement strand
CAAGCGCCATCCTGATGTCCTGTGGTATCACCAATATGTCTGTCGGTTCGTATGCGATATGGGCGAGTATTTCGTCCGCTTCGCGGTCAAGGAGTGCCGCGGACAGGGCGGGAACGCCGTTCATTCATCGACAATCACCGCCGTGTCGATGTATAAAGCTCAAGGCGCACGGGCAACCGATCCTGGAAAAGACCAGGGAGAAGCCAATGCGCCTTTCGTTGACAACAAATTATCATTATTCTTTTCCGCTGTCAATGGGGCTGGGCCGTTCGTCCGCAAATGGTGGGATTTCATTGATGGCTTTGAGAGGATTGTACGGAGCATTACGCGGGGTTGAACATGCCACTAAACTGACAAAAGCTTTTGCGGAGTTCGTTGGCGGGCGGGGGTTCCTGATCGCCAATGAGGGTGAGATCAGCCAGCAGCCGGGCGAGGATTATAAGCTGGCGCGGCAGATTTTCAGGAACAAGCGGGTGCTGCTGCCGTTCCTGACGAAGCTGGCCGTAGAGGTGAATGCAAAGAAACGCAGTTTTGAGTTTCATGTGCCGAACGCCGAGGACAGAGGGCACCTAAGAAACTTTCTTTTGGAGTTGAAGAAGATCGGATATGCGACAGAGTGGGCTTGTAAGAAGAGCGATTTCTTCGTGCGTCTTCCCTCGGACGAGCATCTACTGCGCTTCTTTCGTTCGACATGGGCTGAGCAATGCTTCCGCTATGCGATTTGCAAGGTGGTCGGAGAGTTTTGCGAGAAACGCAGCCCACATTTGGCTTACAGGGTGTTTCAGAACGTCAAATTGACGCGGAAGGGCGAGACGACCTTGTTTACCGAGTTGGATTTGGTCGTACAGATCGAGGGACGGTTCTATCTCTTTGAGAGCAAGAGCGGACCCTGGGTGCGGATTCTCCAGTGGGCGCGGCGCGAGGAGGCGTTTGTGGGCGAAGGCGGCCCAGCGCGGCAGATCGTCTGCACGATTCACGACAACATCCCGGCAAACATCTTCGAGCCGCAGATACTAATGACGATAGGCGGTATTCAAAAGCGCCTGAAGAAACTTTTGTCGGCCGATTTCACCGCCGAGATAAATTGAGACATATAGCCGCCAAGGGAATGGCCGAATTTGTCAACGCGGCTTAGGTGTCGCTGGAAGGGCGTGGCCGGCCGTCGTCGCTAGTCGCATTTCGCTAAGGCGCTATTCCGAGGCCTTGCCGCCGCACCAGCCGCAGGCAACACCCATAGCGACGGTTCGAGCGAGAAAAGTCGGGCCTCCGCCCCAGCCGCAACCGACATTGCGCCGTAAAACTGAGAAGGAAGAATTCGGCCGCGCGGTTGAAGGGCGCAGGTGGAGTGCCTTGAAGGCCACTGGCGGCGCGTCCGCTATTGGGGTGCGGATATGGGCGGGAGGTTCAACGAGCAAGTAATCGCCCCCGTCAGTCGGCAACCCCCACATTTCATTGGCGGATTTTGGTATAATACGCCTATGAAAATTTGTGGTACGATTACGGCCTTGGTAACGCCTTTTGCCAAGGATGGTTCGGTGGACTACGGCGCGCTTAAGGCGCTGGTCGAAGAGCAGACGGCGAGCGGCATCGAAGGCATCTGCTCCGTCGGCACCAGCGGCGAGTCGCCGACCCTTTCGCACGAAGAGCACCATCTGGTCATCGAGAAGACCATCGAGTTCGCCCAAGGCAAGTGCAAGATCATCGCCGGCACCGGCCCCAACTCGACGGCCGAGGCGCTTTCGCTGACCCAGGCCGCCATCCGCATGGGCGGCGCCGACGCCTGTCTGCAGGTGACGCCCTACTACAACAAGCCGAACGCCGAAGGGCTTTATCGCCACTTCATGACCGTGGCCGATCTGGGCTTGCCGATTGTTCTCTACAACGTGCCCGGGCGCGCCGGCAAGGAGATTCCGCTCGAAGTCGTCGTGCGACTCGCCGCCCATCCGAACATCGTGGCCATCAAGGAGGCGGCGGGTTCGGTCGACCGGGTGTCGGCCATCAAGAACCGTCTGCCCAACTTCACGGTCCTGTCGGGTGACGACTCGCTGGCGCTGCCGATGATCTCCGTCGGCGCCGAAGGCGTGATCTCCGTCGCGTCCAATGTGATTCCAAAGGCGATGGGCGACATGATCCGCCTGGCGCTCGCCGGGAAGCTGGTCGAAGCGAAGGCCTATCACGCCAGATACTACGAGCTGTTCCGCGACCTCTTCATCGACGTGAATCCGGTGATGGTCAAGGAAGCGCTGGCGCTCATGGGCAAGGTGGAGCGCGTCTTCCGCCTGCCGCTTTGCGAAACCGACGACGCCAAGCTCGCCCAACTCAAGCAAACGCTGGCCAAGCTCGGCATCCACTAAGGAGAATCAGAAGTCATGAAGTTGAAACTCGCGGTTCTAGGGCTGGCGGCCGTTGCCGCAGCCGCCGTTTTTGCCAATGTCGACGACATCGCCAAGTTCGACCCGAAGATGGCCGAATCGACCGCCAAGATCGATGCCAACGGCATCAAGTGGATCGAAGGCCGGCACTTGCCGATCGAAGGCCGCTGGACCTATGGCGACATGGCGCGGTACTTCTGCCGGCTGCCCGACACGCTTACGACGAATGTCAATGCCGGCGTTCGGTCGATGCGCATCCACACCTCGGGCATGCAGCTTCGCTTCCGCACCGACTCGCGCGTCATCTACATCAAGTACAAGTCCTACAGCCACGACTACCGCGGCACCGGCAACATCGCCGGCGTCGGTCGCAGCGGGTGGGACTGCTACCGCTATGACGAGAAGCTCGGCAAGTGGGACTTCGTCGTCACCAGCCACAACTCCTCGACCGATCCCCAGGACAAGGACATGCGCATCCGCAAGCTCGGCTGGACCCCCAATGCGGCGTGCCTCATCAACTTGCCGCTTTACGACGGCGTCGAATACTTGGCCGTCGGCATTGACCCGAAGGCCAAGATCGAGGCGCTGGGGCCGCGCAAGTCGGGCATCAACAAGCCGGTCGTATTCTACGGTACCTCGATCACACATGGCGCGAGCGCGTCGCGGCCGGGGCTGGCGTTCGTGAATCAGGTCGGCCGTGACCTCGACGTGCCGGTCTACAATCTCGGCTTCTCCGGTTCGGGCATCATGGAGTATGAGATGTCCGAGCATATCGCGAAGATCGACGCGAGCTGCTATGTGCTGGACTGCCTCTGGAACATGTCTGACAAGATGGACGCCAAGAAGGGCGGCGACGTCCGGAATCCCGATTCGCTGGTCTGGAGCGGCGTGCCGCACAACTACGAGCCGTTCATCCGCAATCTCCGCAAGCTGCGGCCGGGCGTCCCGATCGTGATGGCTGAGCAGTGCGACGTCTTCTGCGCCGGGCCCAACCCCAAGGACCAGTTTATCCGCAAGCTTTACGAGCGCCTCATCGCCGAAGGCTGGAAGGAGCTCTATTATCTTCCCAAGACGGCCATGTACAACGGCGACCGGGAAGGGACGATTGACGGCTGTCATCCGAACGACTGGGGCATGAAGTCGCTCTCGCAGGCGTTTGGCCAGGCGGTCGCCGAGGCGTTGAAACTCAAGCGTTGAAGGGAATCGAGGTAGCATCAGATGATGAAGGTTTTCAACAGTCTTACTCGCAGGAACGAAGAACTCCAGCCGCTCGTCGGCAACGAGATCCGGCTCTACACCTGCGGTCCGACGGTTTATAATTTCGCCCATATCGGCAATTTCCGCGCCTACGCCTTCGAAGACATTCTTCGCCGCGTGATTCAGTTCAATGGCATGAAGATCAAGCAGGTGATGAACCTCACCGACGTCGACGACAAGACGATCAAGGGCGCCAACGCCGCCGGCGTGGCGCTGACGGACTACACCCGCACCTACAAGGACGCCTTTTTCGCCGACCTCAAGACGCTCAACATCCAGCCGGCCGAAGTCTATCCGGCGGCGACCGATCACATCCCCGAGATGATTGAGCTCGTCCAGAAGCTGATGGACAAGGGCGTCGCCTATCAGAGCGAAGACAAGTCGGTCTATTTCAAGGTGCGGGAGTTTCCGAGCTACGGCAAGCTGGCGCACATCGACTTCGACCATCAGCGCACGGGGCTTAGGTGCGCGGCTGACGAATACGACAAGGAGAACGTCGGTGACTTCGCGCTGTGGAAGGCGTGGGAACCCTCGGATGGCCCCGTCGGCTGGGATTCGCCGTGGGGGCGGGGGCGGCCGGGCTGGCACATCGAGTGCTCGGCGATGTCGATGAAGTATCTGGGCGAGACTTTTGACCTGCATACCGGCGGCATTGACAACCTTTTCCCGCATCACGAAAACGAAATCGCCCAGGCGGAGGCGGCGACCGGCAAGGAGTTCGTCCGCACCTGGATGCATTGCGCGCACCTTCGGGTCAACGGCGAGAAGATGTCCAAGTCGCTCGGCAACTTCTACACACTGCGCGACCTACTGGAAAAGGGCTATACTGGCCGCGAGATCCGCTATGTGCTCATTAACGCCCACTATCGTTCCGGGCTTAACTTCGCCTTTGACGCGCTAGAAGACGCGCGCAAGGCGCTCGCCCGCATCGACGCCTGCGTCGCCCGGGCCGAGCAGGCGGTTGCCGCCCGAGCAGCCGGTGAGTGCAACGAAACCTTGCGCAAGAGTCTTGCGGACATTCTCGAGCACTTCACCGAAGCCGTCAACGATGACTTGAATCTCCCGAAGGCGTTGGCCGCGCTCTTCGAGCTAGTTCGCACGGCCAACGCCGCCGAGCTATCCCAGTCGGCGGCGCAGGCAGCGCTGGACCTTTTCCGGCGCATGGACGAGGTGCTGGGGGTAATCTTCTTCGGCAAGATCGAGAAGGTAGAGCTGCCGGCGGCAATTCAGGCGTTGCTCGACGAGCGGGCGGCGGCTCGGGCGGCGAAGAACTGGGCCGAATCCGACCGGCTCCGCGACGCCATCGCCGCTGCCGGCTGGGTGGTCAAGGATTCCAAGGCCGGGCAGACCTGCACCCCGAAATGAGCAGGTCATTTTAACCGGGGGCTAATTGAGTTTCAACCTTAAAAAGGGTATAATTTCACTTAAAAGTGCAGGGTGTGACTATGAATAAATATCTTGATGACTTCATGAAGACTTTCCCTTACGAAGGTCTTACTTACGATGACGTGACGCTGGTTACCCAGTATGCCGATTTTCTGCCGGACGACACCAGTCTCGAAACTAAGCTGACGAGCCGCACGAAGATGAAGGTGCCGTTCATGTCGGCGGCCATGGACACGGTCACCGAAGCGCCGATGGCGATTGCGATGGCGCTCGCCGGCGGCATCGGTTGCATCCACAAGAACCTGGAGGAAGACGAGCAGGCGGCGCAGGTGGCGCGAGTCAAGAATCACCTTAACGGCCTGATTGCCGCGCCGGTCTGCTTCCACGCCAATGACGACATTTCCTTCTTGCGCAGCGAAAAGCGGCGCATGGGGCTGAAGTTCAACGGCTTCCCGGTGCTGGACGCCGACAACAAGCTGGTCGGCATGATCACTTCGTCCGACATGCGCTTCGCGCCGATGAACGCCATGAAGCTCAAGGACGTCATGCAGCCGTGCCCGATTACCGGCGACGCCAAGACCTCGCTCAAGAAGGCCTATGACCTGATGCGCAAGGCCAAGATCGGCAAGTTGCCGCTGGTGGACAAGAGCGGCAAGGTGGTGGGCCTTTATTCGTTCACCGACGTCGCGCGGATCGTCGAGAACTCCAACTCCGGCTACAACTGCGACGACAAGTTCCGGTTGCGCGTGTCGGCTTCGGTTTCGGGCGGCAAGGGCGACTTGTCGCGGATGGAGAAGCTGGCGGCGGCCGGCGTCGACGTGGTGGTGGTGGATTCGGCCCACGGCCATTCCAAGGGCATCATGGACATGACGAAATACATCGTCAGGCATTTTCCGAAGGTCGACGTGATCGCCGGCAACATTGCGACCGGCGAAGCGGCGGTGGCGCTCGCCAAGGTCGGCGCCCACGCCGTCAAGGTCGGCATCGGCCCGGGGTCGATCTGCACGACGCGCGTCGTGTGCGGCGTCGGCATTCCGCAGCTTACGGCCGTCTACAATGCCGCGAAGGCGCTCCGCGGCAGCGGGGTGGCGGTAATCGCCGACGGCGGCATCAAGCTTTCCGGCGACGTGCCGAAGGCGTTGGCGGCCGGGGCTGACAGCGTGATGCTCGGCAGCGTGCTCGCGGGCACCGAAGAGTCGCCTGGCGAGAAGATCTATTCCAACGGCCGGCAGTACGTCGTCTATCGCGGCATGGGCTCGATGGCGGCGCTTAAGAACGGCAAGGGGTCGCGGGCGCGTTACTTCCAGGACAACGAGGCTGAAGACGAGCTGGTGCCGCAGGGCATCGAGGGCATGGTGCCGTATTCGGGGCATGTCCGTTCGATCATGACGCAGTTCTGCGGCGGGCTCCGGGCTTCGCTCGGCTATTGCGGGGCGCGGTCGATTGCCGAGCTGCACGAGAAGGGCAAGTTCTACCGGGTGACGGCGGCGGGGCTTCGGGAAGCGCGTCCGCATGACATCACCATCACCAAGGAAGCGCCCAACTACCGCACCTGATGAAGAAGAGCTGGCAGCAAATCGGGGCCGAGTGGCTGGATACGCTGGTCGTGGCGATTTCAGTCGCGATGGCGTTTCGCGCCTATTTCTACGAGCCGTTCAAGATTCCGACCGGTTCCATGCAAGAAACGCTCTGGGGCTACCATACCCAGGTCGGCGTCGAGAAGACCACCTGGGACCGGTTCCCGCTGTCGCTCGCGAAATGGGCGTGGACGGGAGAAAGGGTAGTCGACTGGAAGGCGCCGGCGAGCGGCATAGTGCGCTGCCAGCCGCGCAACGACGGCTTTGCCACCGTGAAGGTCGGGACTTCGAACGAAGCCTGGTCGTTGCCGACCGATGCCTGCCGGGCGTTGCACGGCAAGTTCGTCAAGGCCGGCAATACGCTGTGGAAGGGGTCGATTACCACCGGCGATTTCATCTTCGTCAACCGCTGGAAGTGGAACTTCGTCCAGCCGCAGGACAACGAGGTGATGATCTTCTCGACGACCGGCATCTCCCAACTGCCGCAGGGCACGCACTACATCAAGCGGATGAAGGCGCGTCCCGGCGAGACCTATACGCTGGAGCATCCTGTCGAGAACCGGCCGACGGTGGTCACGATGGGCAAGGACGAATACTTTGCCTGCGGCGACAATTTCAACAACAGCTTTGACAGCCGCTATTGGGGGGTGGTTCCGCGCGTCAATCTGCGCGGGTCCGCGTCGTTGGTGTTCTGGCCTTTCAACGGATGGAGAATAATACGATGAGCGAACAACTGATTCAGACTCCTTGTGCATTTGGCGACAACGGCAATTTCCTGCTGGAGCGGGAACTGGGCTCGGGGGGCATGGGCGGCGTCTACATGGGTCGCGACAAGATGCTCGACCGGCCGGTGGCCGTCAAGGTGATGCTCAAGGAGCTGGGGAGCGACGCCGAGTTCGTCGAGAAGTTCAAGCAGGAGGCGCAGTCGGTCGCCCGGCTCATTCACCCGAACATCGCGCAGATCTATTCCTACGGCATTTGCAACGGCATGCCCTATATGGCGATGGAACTCGCCTCGGGCGGTTCGCTCTTCACGATCATGAACGCCAACCCCGGCAAGACCGACGTCGCGCGCGTGATCAAGATCTGCCAGCAGGTGGCGCAGGCGCTGCAGTGTGCGTCGGACCAGGGCTGCGTACATGGCGACGTCAAGCCCGAAAACATCCTTCTAGATGCCAACGGCAATGCCAAGCTGGTCGACTTTGGCCTGGCGGCAATGCAGAAGGACACCGACGAGATTTGGGGCACGCCTTATTACATTTCGCCCGAGAAGGTCAAGAAGGAACCAATTGACTTCAGGGCCGACATGTACAGTCTCGGCGGCACGCTTTATCACGCGCTGACGGGCGTGGCGCCCTTCGAAGGCGAGGATTCGATTGCCGTCGTCAAGAAGCGTTTCGAGGGGTTGCCTAAGAAGCCTAGCGACGTCCGCTCGGACCTGACTCCTGCCATTGACGTGCTGGTCATGAAGATGCTGGCCCTCGACAAGGAAGAGCGCTTCCCGAGCTTCGAGGCGCTCTTGGAAGCGTTCAAGGACGTGCTTACCAACGGGCTCACCAAGTCGGCGACCGACACTACCAAGACCGCCGGCGCGGCGACAAAGACGACGGCCGGCACGCGGCGTATGATTGTCCGCGGTCGGCGCACGACGATGATGAAGCGTCCCGGCGCGACGACTTCGGCAACCCCGGTGGCAAAGGATGAGGGCGACAATGCCGAGGTTTCGGAAATTTCCGACCTTCCGGAGGTTGACAATCCGGAAGCCGAAGACGAAGAGGAGGGCGGCGGCAATCTGGGGCTGAAAATCGCGCTCGTAGTCGGCGGCATCCTGCTGGTGATCGGCGCCACCGTCGGCGGCCTCATCTGGTATCGGGTTGCCGATGCGAATGCCCGGGAGGCCGAACAGCGGCAGCAGATTGCCGATGGTTTTGAAAAGGCCCATGCGGCCATCAAGGAGACGGTGACGAGCGCCAACAAGTTTGCCGACGAGTTCGATGCCTTTGCCGCGCGGGCGACCGAGGAGTGCGAGAAGCCGACCGAGGAACTCCGGAAGATTCTGCCGACCGAGATCGCCGCGCTCCTGAAGCCGGAGCCGACCAAGGAATTGCTGGACGCCATCGCCGCCACCAACGAGGCGCCGGTGCAGGCGGAAGCCCCGGCGCCGGTCGCGCCGGCGGCCACTAATGCCGCCCCCGCCGCGGTCGCGTCGACCAATCAGCCGGCCGCGAAGGCGGAAGGCAAGCCGGCGGAAAACAAGAAGGCCGATGCCAAGAAGGCCGATGACAAGAAGGCTGCCGACAAGCAGAAGGATGCCAAGGCCGAGGCAAAAGCCGCCGACAAGGCCGACAAGCCCAAGGAGGAAAAGCCAGCGGCACCGGTTTCCCCCGCCGTTGTGGCCATGCACGAACTTTGGGCGCGCGCCTACAGTTGCGAGGCCTGCGCCGTGCGCATTCGCCATTCGGTGCGGCAGCTCGTCAAGAAGAGCGCTGAGGCCGATCAATACCAGGAGCAGACCTTGCCTAATGTCGAAAAGCTGGCCGAGCTGCAGCGCGCACTGGTGGAAATGCTGGATCAGATCAAAACCTCCAAGGACGTCGAGACGGTCAAGAAGGGCATCACCTTCATCAAGTCCAAGGGCTCCAAGACGGTAGAAAGCACGGTCAAGCAGCTGCGCATCGAGAAGCTGGAGGCCGACCGCAAGGCGAAGGCCGAACCCGCCGCGGCGGCCGAAAAGGCCCGGCTGGAAAAACAAGAGGCCGATCGCAAGGCCAAGGTCGAGAAGGAGGTCGAAGCGGCGAAGGGCAAGTTTGAGCTGCTGTCCGCCCAGGGGCTCTCCTTGCTCAACAACTGGAAGAACGTCATCGAGCAGCTGGAGGTGCTCAAATCGGAGTTCGAGACTTCCGAAGGGCAGTTGCAGGCCGAGTTGGAAATCCGCAAGCTGACCAGCATGAAGAAGGTGCATGACCTCTTCATCAAGGCCATGCCCAAGGGCGACAAGCCGTTCCAATTCCGCAAGGGCAAGCTGAAGGGCTTCGTCACGGCCAAGACCAGCGCCTCCGATGTCGAATTGCAGCGTAAGGACGGCAAGAAGTATCGGGCTTCGTGGCAGAAGTTCTTCAAAGACAATTATTCCAATGTCCTGGAGCTCATCAATCAGTTTGTCTTCAACGGGCGCAAGAACGCCGGGCTCGGTAAGTTGGATGTCGCGGATGCGCTGGCCGGTTCGGCGCTGATGGTCAAGCTCTTCTACGCCGGTGAAGATACGGCTTCCGAACGTTCCGAGCAATTGGCCAAGAAAGCGGTTGAGGAGTTTCCCCAGTATCACAAGTTCGCGGTTGCCATCTTCCCCGATATCGATTTCGGGGAAGCGCCCGAGGTCGAAGAAGAATGATTTAACTACTTGACTATGCAGACCGTTACCACTCAGATCAAGAACTCCATGGCATCTTCCAGTTGGATCCGGAAGATGTTCGAGAAGGGGCTGGAGCTCAAGAAACAATATGGCGCTGATGCCGTATGCGATTTTTCGCTCGGTAATCCCGATGTGCCGCCGCCCGCTGCCACGCGGGAGGCGCTGGCGAAGATCGCCGAGGAGGCCGTAAGGCCCCTCGGCCTCGGCTATTGCCCCAATGCCGGCATTCCCGAAGTGCGCGGAATCCTCGCCGAAGCGCTCTCCCGCCAGCAGCGGACGAAGCTGAAGGGGAGCGATGTGGTGATGACGGTCGGCGCCGCCGGGGCCTTGGTCAGCTTCTTCCGTGCAGTCATCGAACCGGGCGACGAAGTGATTACGCCGGCGCCGTTCTTCGTGGAATACGGCGCCTACTGCGGCCATTTCGGCGGCGTTTTGAAGGCCGTCAAGTCCCTGCCGCCGACATTCCGTCCCGACATCGAGGCGATTGCGCATGCGATTACTCCGAAGACCCGGGCCATCATCGTCAATTCGCCCAACAATCCGACCGGTTGCATCTATTCCGAAGGGGACCTGAAGGCGCTTGCCGCCTTGGTTGACGAAGTCAATGCCAACCGCGAACGGCCGCTCTTTCTGCTCTTTGACGAGCCTTACCGCGCCTTTGCGTTTGACGGCGTCATCGTGCCGCCGGCCTTGCCGCTGACCAAGTTCGCCTGCGTGCTCGGTTCGTTTTCCAAGACACTGTCGCTCGCCGGCGAGCGCATCGGCTATTTCATTGCGCATCCGGAGATGCCGGACCAGGAGTCGCTGATTGCGGCCGTAACGCTGACCAATCGGACGCTCGGCTTTGTAAACGCGCCGGTCATCGGCCAACGGCTGGCGGCCGCGCTCATCAACGAAACCGTGGATCTTACCGTCTACGATCGTCGCCGTCAGCTGATGGGCAAGGTGCTTCGCGAAGCCGGGATTGAATTTGAAATGCCCAAGGGCGCGTTTTACTTCTTTGCCAAGTCGCCGGTTGATGATGATGCCGAGTTTGTCGAGGCGTTGCTGCAGGAACGGATCCTGGTCGTTCCCGGCAAGGGTTTTGGCTTTGGCGGCTATGTGCGGCTTTGTTGCAGCGTCGACGAAGCCATTATTGCGCGCAGCGCCGAAGGGTTCAAGCGGGCGATGGCCAAATTTAGGGTGAAATAATCCTAGTTTACATAACGCGCATTATGCGCACAAGGTAACGACTAATGAACTCGGATATGAACGAACCTAATGCGCTCAGCGTAATCAGCAGCCAGGACGCGATGGACGATTTCCCGGTGCTTAAGGCTTTTCAGCAGTATGTCGACAATGAACAAGCCAAGGCCCGCAAGCGCATGATTTCGATGGGAATTGTTTTCGGGCTCTTGCTGCTGATGGTGGTGACCGTGTTTGTCACGCTTTTCATCAAGGTGACGGAGCGAAATCAAGCGCTTAACGACCGCCTCGTGGAATTTGCCATGAAGGAACGCGACCGCGTCAGTTCGCCGGTGGTAGTGCAGCCGCCGCAAGACACCTCGGTCGTGCTGACGCTTACCAGTAAGATCGAGGAGATGCAGAAGCAGCTCGCTCAGCGCCAGGCCGAAACCGACCGGCTGACTCGCGAAGCCGCTGAACAGGCGGCCAAGGCGGCGGAAGCCAATGCGCCCAAGGCCCCTTCTGCGGCCGAAATTGAATTAGCGAAAGTCAAGGCCCAGTTGCAGGCCGAGCGCGAAAAGCGCGCCGCCGAAAAGGAAGCGCAGCACCAAGCGGAACTTGAAGCCTATCGGCGCAAATATTATCCGGAATTATACGCGCCGGTCAAGGTCAAACCGCTCCCGACCAAGGTGCGGAAGTCGACGGTCAAAGTGCCCAAAGACGATGTTGACGCCGAGATCGACAATATTATCAACGACGTCGACGAACCGGTCAGTTATTTCGATCTGGACGATGACGAGGAAGTTCCGGCCGTCAAGGCGCGGACCCAGAAGCCTGCGCCTAAAGCTAAGCAATCTAAGGCGAAGAAGTCTAAGGCAAAGCAACCTAAAGCTGAGCAACCTGAGGCACAAGAGTCGGAGACGAAAGCGCCTGAGGCCGCCGAAAATTACACGATTCCAGTCGAGGTGAAGAAATCGGCGCTGACCACCAAGTGGCGGATACCCAACGACTGATAAGTCCCCTTTCGTTTCCGCTAGCAATTTACTGCGCAATATCGGCTACGGCTACGGGCGGGAATTTCGCCTTCGTCACCGCTCGCGTCGATCTGGAACTGCTGGTCTTTGAACTTAAGTTTCATCCGTTTAATGTCACTTCTGGCTTGAACTTGTGAAATGGAACGATTCGCACGGTTCCCTCATCAAAGGTCAACTCATCCTCATCTGCAATGGTGACGATCCAGCCGACCTTACGCTTCAAGGCCCGCATCGCCTGACGCACACCGCCGATTTCGCGCTCTTCCGTCTCATCATTCAATTCGACCGTCGCCTGAAC
>JAZLMR010000039.1:0-15615 GCA_045598785.1 Kiritimatiellia bacterium | reverse complement strand
ATCCTGATTTTCCCGTTCATGAGATGTGCTTGCTCCAGAGTTGGACGAGCATATCATCTCAAAAATCGCCTCTTTTGTCAAGTGCGGGCGGGAATCCAATAATGACGCGGCGGATTGAGATTGAAATTAATCACCATGCGTCGGCCCTACCCCTCGCAAATGCCCCCTTGTCAGGGGGCGGGGAAAAATGATATACTACCCGAACTTGTTTGAAAAAGTAAGGAATACATTAAATGCCCACTATTAATCAGTTGATTCGCAAGGGCCGCCATCCGCTGGCGTCTCATTCGAAGTCTCCCGCGCTGAAGGCGTGTCCTCAGCGCCGTGGCGTCTGTCTCGTCGTCAAGACGATGACGCCCAAGAAGCCGAACTCCGCGCTCCGGAAAGTCGCCCGTGTGCGACTCACGACCGGTGTTGAAGTTACGGCGTACATTCCCGGCGAAGGTCACAACCTCCAGGAGCACAGCGTAGTGCTCGTTCGCGGTGGGCGTGTGAAGGACCTTCCGGGCGTTCGTTATCACATTGTCCGTGGCAAGCTCGACTCCCTTGGCGTCGCCGGTCGTAACCGCAGCCGCTCCAAGTACGGTATGAAGCGTCAGAAGAAAGAGGAGAAGTAAGCCATGAGCCGCAGAGCCAAGAAGATTGAAAAGCGCGTCATTCTCGATCCGAAGTACAATTCGGAGCTGGTGGCGCACATGATCCGCGTCATCATGAAGGACGGCAAGAAGACTGTCGCCGAGAAGATCGTCTACGGCGCGATCGACAAGGTCGCCGAGAAGATGAAGGAGGATCCTTCCAAGTTTGTCAAGGACGAGAAGACCTTTGAGGATCCGCTCGAGGTCGTCTCCGCCGCGATTGACAACATGAAGCCGCAGATCGAGGTCAAGACCCGTCGCGTCGGCGGCACGACTTATCCGGTGCCGGTGCCGATCGCCGCGAACCGTCAGCTCTCGCTGGCGCTCCGGTGGACGACCCAGTTTGCCGGCGCTCGCCACGGCATGGGCATGCCGGCGGCGGTGGCGGCCGAGATCGGTGGTGCGTTCCAGGGCCAGGGCAATGTCATCAAGAAGCGTGACGACGTTCACAAGATGGCCCAGGCCAACAAGGCGTTCGCGCATTACGCCTGGTAATCGGGGTTCCGGCTTTTTCAAGCAAGCAAAAAAGCACCGCTTCGGCGGTGCTTTTTTGATATAATAGCCATCAAAAGGAGTTATGTAAGATGTCGCAGTTTTTTGATTATACGGGTGTGGTGGAAGAAGTGTTGCCAGTTCAGACTTTTTCAAGCGGTTTTACCAAGCGAGACGTGATTATCGGCAACGACGTGGATTCGCCGTCCAAGTATCCCAACCCGGTTAAGTTCACCTTCAAGAAGGACAATTGCTCGTTGCTGGACGGCATTGCCAAGGGCCAGCGCGCCAAGATTCACTTTGTCGTCGACGGGCGTAAGTGGGACGGGCCGAAGGGCACGCAGTATTTTGTCGACCTCACCGGGCTGAAAATTGAGGTGCTTAACGCTGATGGCACTTCCACCGAGCCGTTGCCGGCGCCGGCGGAACCGGATTTTGCCGGGGACCCCGGTGAAGTGGACGACATGCCGTTCTGATTAAAAGAAGCAATCGGTGACCTGGCAGTCGGTAATTGACAAGTCGGCCGATTATCTGGCGGCCAAGGGCGTGCCGGAGCCGCGCGTGGCCGGCGAGCTGCTGGCGGCGCGGCTGTTACGGGTCGGCCGCGGGTTCTTGGCCGCCGAAGTCGGCAAGGAGCCGACCAAGCGCCAGCTGGAGGCGATGCGCCGCGGCATGGCGCGGCTGGTGAAGGGGGAGCCGCTGCAGTATGTGCTCGGCGAGTGGGATTTTCGTTCGCTGACCCTCAAGTGCGATTCGCGGGCGCTCATTCCCCGGCCCGAGACCGAGGAGCTGGTGACGCGGGTCCTGAAGTTCCTGACGGCGCATGGTGACGGCCGTCGGCCGTTCGTGGTCGACGTGGGCACCGGCACCGGGGCGATCATCCTGTCGCTCGCGCGGGAGTTTCAGGGCGAGGCGACCTGGCTGGGCACGGACGTTTCCGAGGCGGCGATCGCCTTGGCGAGGGAGAATGCCGAGCGCTGCCACTTGCAGGAGCGGGTGCGGTTGGCGGTGGCCGACGGGCTGGATGACTTTGACGAGCCGCAGTGCGTGGACGTGATCGTGTCCAATCCGCCCTATGTCGAGAGCGCGGTCTGCGAGACCTTGGATCCGCGGGTGCGGGACTTCGAGCCGCGGCTGGCGCTGGACGGCGGCGCGTCGGGGCTCGATTTCTACGACCGTTACCTTGCCGATGCGCTTAATTTGCTCAAGCCGGGCGGCGCGGTGTTCTTCGAGATCGGCGAGAATCAGGGGGCGGCAGTTTCAAAGCTGATGTTCGAGTATGGCTTTGAGGACGTGCGGATCGAAAGGGATTTCGCCGGCCACGACCGCTATGCTTCGGCGCGGCTGGGCTAGGGAAGGGTTGCGAAAGGAAAAAAGCGAATGAACAATTGGATTGACCTCGGTATCATCGGCATCTATCTGGTCGGGACGACGCTGTTCGGCTGTTCGTTCTTTTTCCGCAAGCGCGGCGGCGACGGCGACCGCGAGTTCATGACCGGCGGCGGCACGCTGCCGACTTGGGCGATTGCGCTGTCGGTGTTCGCCACCCATGTTTCGTCGATTTCCTTCCTGGCGCTTCCCGAAGGGGCGTACGCGAGCAACTGGTGGGGGTGGATCAACTCCATCACCGTGCCGATCGCCACCTTCATCGCGGCAAAGTGGTTCGTGCCGTTCTACCGTCGCTCGACCAGCGTTTCCTCGTATACCTTCCTGGAGGAGCGGTTCGGGTCCTGGGCGCGCATCTACGCGAGCGTCTGCTTCCTGGTGATGCAGTCGGCGCGCTCGGCCATCATCCTGCTGCTGCTGGCGATTCTGGTCAATCAGCTGATGGGGTTCTCCTGCGAGTCGATCATCATCGTGACCGGAGTGGCGACATTGGCCTATTCGATGCTCGGCGGCTTCGCCGCGGTAGTGTGGTCGGATGCGATCCAGTCGCTGATCCTGATCGTCGGCACGCTGGTTTGCATCGTGTGCCTCCTGTGCTTCACGCCGGATCTCGCGGGCAACGCGGCGGCGGCCTGGTCGGCCGGCAAGATATCGCTCGGCTCGCTGGATCTTACCGACTGGACGAGCGGCACCTTCTGGGTGCTGTTCGTCTACGGCATCTGCATCAATTTGCAGAACTTCGGCGTCGACCAGTGCTATACCCAGCGGTATGTGGCGGCCAAGGACGAGGCGGCGGCGCGGAAGTCCATCTGGGGATCCTGCATGCTCTACGTGCCGGTGACGCTGCTCTTTACGATGATGGGGACGCTCCTGTGGATGTACAATCGCGCCAATGGCGGCATTTTCGACGGCGAGGGCCTGCGCGCGGCGGCGGTCTTCCCCTGGTTCATCGTGCACCAGCTGCCGACCGGCGTTTCGGGGCTCCTGGTCGCGGCCATCATCGCCGCGGCGATGTCGACGGTGGCGGCCACGCTTAATTCCGGCTCGACGGTGCTGCTGGAAGACTACTGGAAGCGCTTTGCGCCGCAGCGCGCGAACCAGCGTTCCAACCTGGTGTTCCTGCGCCTGATGACGGTCATGCTGGCGGCGATCTCGATCGTCATCGCGCTGGCAGTCGTCTGGTACACGAAGGACATGACCATCCTTTCGGCCTGGTATGTGCTTCAGGGCGTCCTCTCCGGCGGCATGCTCGGCATCTTCCTGATCGGCGCGTTCTCGCGGCGGACGCTTCCCGCGCAGGCCATTGCGGCGACGGCATGCGGTTTCGCGGCGCTTTTGTGGGTGGTGTTCGGGCAGCGGTACCTGCCGCTGCCGATGGTGCTCAACACCAATCTTTCGATCGTCTTCTCCACCTTGACCATCGTAGTCGTCGGCTTCTTGCTCGGGCGTCTGCGCTCCGGTCGGTAGGCGGCGGGGCGTGAACTTCCAAACCTGAGGATAACCATGAAAACGATCAAGCTGATAGCAGGATTGGCGGGCTGGCTGGCCGCCTGGGAACTGGGGGCGGCGACGGCCTTCCTGGAGGCGGAGCCGGTGTGGCCGGCCGGCCGCGCGGCGGAGAGCAATCTCACGGTGCGCTTCGAGGCGAATTTGCAGGTGCCGGCGGCCACGGCGGCCGTGTTGCGCGTAACCGGCGTCAGCGCCTATCGGATTCGGCTTAACGGCGAGTTCGCGGGCTACGGGCCGGCGCGCGGTCCGCATGGATACCATCGTGTCGACGAACTGCCGCTGGCGCTGGGCGGCGGGAGCAACCGGCTGGAGCTGGAGGTGGCGGGCTACAACAACGACAGCTATTATCTCGTCCGGCAGCCGCCGTTTCTGCAGGCGGAGGTGCTGGTCGGCGGCGCGGTCATCGCCGCCACGCATTCGGAGCGCGGCAGTTTTGCCGCGTATCCGACCGATCGGGTGCAGGCGGTGCCGCGCTATAGCATCCAGCGTAATTTCGCCGAAGTCTATCAGGTCGGCGCAGCATCGGGCGCGACCCCGTGGCCGCTGGCGAAATGCCCCGTCGTCCGGTATCTGCCGCGACGGGTGCCGATTCCGGAGTATCGCATCAACGACCGCGTGCGGCTGACGTCGCACGGCCGGGGCGTTTTGGCCGACGCGGGGCTGAACGACTGCGGCTTTGCGATGCTGGAAGTGGAGGTGAAGCGTCCGGGCCGGCTGGTCTTCCGCTTCGACGAGATTCTCAGCGACGGCGAGGTGGATGAGCGCCGGCTGAAATGCCACAACCGCGTCGAATGGGAGTTGCCGCAGCCGGGCGTCTATGCGCTGGAGACTTTCGAGCCCTACGGCTGGCGTTACGCCGAGGCCTTCGCCGAGACGGGGGAAATGACGGTGAAGCGCGTCCGGGTCCGCGAATACAAGAGTCCGGCGACGGCGGCCGTGCGCTTCAGCTGTTCGGATCCGGCCCTGGAAAAGGTCTTCGCGGCGGCGCAGGAGACCTTCATCCAGAATTCGGTGGACGTGTTCACCGATTGCCCGACCCGCGAGCGCGCCGGCTGGCTGTGCGACAGCTTTTTCATCGGCCGCGTGGCCGAGCTGCTGACGGGCAACAGCGAATACGAGCGGCTCTTCCTGGAGAATTATGCGCTGCCGGAAAGTTTTGCCGCGCTGCCGAAGGGGATGGTGCCGATGTGCTATCCCGGCGATCATCCGAACGGCCGCTTCATTCCGAGCTGGGCGCTGTTCCTGATTCTGGAGACCGAGGAATACCTTCAGCGCAGCGGCGACCGGGAGACGGTCGAGCGGCTGCGGCCGCGCATCCTCGGCATCATCGACTACCTTCGCAAGTTCCGCAACGAGGACGGGCTTTTGGAGAAGCTGCCGCAGTGGGTGTTCGTCGAATGGTCGAAGGCCAACGACTTCGTGCAGGACGTCAACTATCCGAACAACATGATCTGGGCGGCGGCGCTGGAGTCGGCCGCGCGCATCTACGGGCTCGGTCAGCTGGCGGTCGAGGCGGCGGCGGTCAAGGCGAAGATCCGCGAGCAGAGCTTTGACGGCCAGTGGTTCCGCGATCATGCGGTGCGCGGCCCGGACGGCCGGCTGCAGGTGGTCGAGCGCGACATTACCGAGACCTGTCAGTATTATGCGTTCTTCTTCGGCACCGCCAGTCGCGAGCGCTACCCGGAGCTCTGGCAGCGGCTCGTCGACGATTTCGGGCCGGGCAAGCGGGTCAAGGGGGTGTGGCCGGCCAACGCCTTCATCGGCAACTATCTGCGGCTGGAGCTGCTGTCGCGCGCGGCGCGCCCGGCGGACATTGCCCGCGAGGTGCGCGGCTATTTCCTGTACATGGCGGAGATGACCGGCACCTTGTGGGAGAAGGTCGCGCCCAAGGCGAGCTGCAGCCATGGCTTTGCGAGCCATGCCGCGGTGTCGATCGTGCGCGATCTGGTCGGGCTCAAGGCGCTGGATCGCGGGAACCGTTCGGTTGTCTTCGAGCCGCCGAGCGGGCTGGACCTGGACTCGATCGAAGTGACTTTGCCGGCGGCGGACGGCGAATTGACTTTCGGCTGGCGGCGGGTCGATGGCCGGCTGGAGCAGATTTGCCGGGTGCCGGCGGGGTGGAAGGTGCGCTCGGCGGTCAACGCCGACTATCCGGTTGCCTTCCGCGGCAAGGGCGTGACGAAACAACCCTGCCGCATTTCGGCGATGCCCTTCAACGAGGTGTGGCGCGGCCATCAGCGGTCGCTTGAGCAGACGCGCGAAGCCTATTTCGTGCAGCTGGATGCGGGCGAGGAGGCCGAGTTGCGGCTGGACGACATTCCCTCGTCGGCGACGGTCCGGCTGTTCCCGATGAGCGAGGCCGGGCGGTTGCGCCGCGAGGGCGAGTCGGTGTTCGTGCGCCTGGGCGAGCGCGCGCAGTATGTGGTGGACTTCGGCGAGACCTTGCCGCCGCTCCATGTCTTCGTGGAGCCGCCCTTTGTCTATCGGCATGTCGCGAACGAGATTTATTTCGGCCCCGGCGAACATCATGCGGGCATCATCGCGCCGACGAACGGGCAGACGGTCTGCTTCGACCGCGGCGCCGTCGTTTACGGTTCGCTTTTCCTCGATCAGGTGACGAACGTGACGGTTACGGGGCAGGGGGTGCTGGACTGTTCGGACTTCACGCGGGCGGATCCGCGTTCGCAGGCGTTCCGACGGTCGCGCGGTCTGCCGCCGCTCGACACCGAGTTCGCCTGTCACGCCTGCGTGGTCTATGCGTCCGAGAACGTGAAGCTGGAGCATTTTGTGCTTCGGGACACGCCGCTCTGGTCGCTGATCGTGCGCTCGGGGTCGCGGAACGTGACCATCGACGGCATCAAGGTCATCGGGCAGTGGCGCTACAATTCCGACGGCATCGACATCGCCGCCAGCAGCGACGTCACGGTGAAGAACTGCTTTCTGCGCACCTTTGACGACTGCATGGTGGTGCTGGGCGCCTATCTCGACACGCGCAGCTACCTGGCGGAGAACATCGTCTTCGAGAACAACGTCTGCTGGTGCGACTGGGGCGCGACCTTCAAGCTCTGGAGCCAGCCCTACACCAACACCTTTCGCAACATCGCGGTGCGGAACTGCAAGTTTCTCTCGCCGCGCACGGACCCCATTCAGGTGAAGGACACCTGCGGCAGCGCCGATACGCGCATCGGCGACATCGTGTTCGAGAATATCGAGTTTGACTATCCGGAGCTGCCGGCGCGGCAGCTTAGGTCGGAAAAGTTCGAGCGCTATCCCGGCGACACCCCGGCCATGGACGTGGCGCTCGTCGACTTGTATTGCTCGACGCCGAGGGAAGACCGCGGCAACCAGCAGTTCGTGCCCATTGCGAACCCGGTCGGCTTCCGGTCGGTGATTTCCAACGTCACCTATCGGAACTTCACCTTTTACGGCGTTCGTCCCCATCTCATCTATTCGGCGGTGACCGCGCTGGACGCCGGGCAGGAGATCAAGGGCATCAAGGTCGAGAACCTGCCCAAGTTCGACGAGTACGAGCTGGTCGGCAAGGGCGTGGAGAAACCGCAGGAAGCCGGGCAGCTCATCGTGCACCTCGACTTCAATTCGGTGCAGCTCAAGAAGGAGGCGGTGCTCGCCATCCTCGACGAGGTGGCGGCGATGGGCTATAACGCCGTCCTGTGGGAGATCGAGAACAAGGTGCAGTGGGAGCGCTATCCGGAAATCGTCGACGCGGAGGCGTTTACCAAGGCGGAGTTCAAGGAGATTCTCGCGCACGCGAAGCGGCTGGGGCTCCGGCCGATTCCGCTCTTGCAGACGCTCGGGCACGGCGAATACGTGCTGATGGCCGGCGGCCATTCCGAGTGGATGGAGGACCCGGCGTTCCCCGCCTGCTATTGCGTCTCCAAGCCGGAGGTTCGCAAGTTCATGAAGGACATGATCCACGAGTATCTGGAACTCTTCGGCGACGAGGTGCGCGACTTCCATCTCGGCTGCGACGAGGCCCAGGCCTTCTGCACCTGCGCCGAGTGTCGGGCCGGGGGGTCGAAGCTACAGGTGTTTGTCGAATACTTCCACGAGATCACCGCCGAGCTCCGCGCGCGCGGCGTCAAGCCGGGCATCTGGTGCGACGAGCTTTTCGCCTATCACGACTCGCCGGAAGTGAAGGCGCTGGCCGGCCAGGTCACGGCCTGGATCTGGGACTACCGTTCCGATGGCTATACGCAGCTTCAGAGCAATCACCTCTGGCAGGGCAACGCCCAGATCCTGGAGAAGCTGGGATATGATCTCATCATGGCCTCGACCAGCGAAAGCGCGCAGGACAGTTCCTATCTGCCGCGCTACCGCCAGCACGGGGCGAATGTGGTCTGGGCGTCCAAGGTCGCCCGCGAACGCGGCTATGCCGGCCATTGCGTCACCTCCTGGTCGGTGCACTTTTCGCCGAAGCGGACGCAGTATGCGCTCTGGGCGGCGGCGGCGCGGGCGTGGCGGGAAGCGGCACCCGATCCGGTCAAGGTGCTGGACGAGGAATGCGTTCGGTATTTCGCTCTGCCGTATGCCACGGTGATGCAGCTCACCGACTGGGAATGGGAACTTTGCAGCTTCCAGGGCGAGCAGTGGGGGCAGCTGATCAAGCCGGCGCTGCCGGCGCCGCCCGACAACCTGCGCAAGATGGCGAAGCTGATGGCGAACCGGTTGGGTGAGGATTGGCTTGACCAGATGCGGATCTTCATCGGCTGGCGGCGGCTGAACATCCGCCGGGGGCTGAAGGAGCTGGCGGGACCGAAGCTGGAGCTCGCGCAGGTGCTGAAGGAAGGCGCGGAGCTGCAACTCGCCTTTCTTGACGTCCTGGAGGCGGCGCTGGCCAAGGCGCCGTTGCCGCCGCTGCCGAAGGCGCGCGCGGCGAAATATTACGCCCTGGAGCAGTCGCCGGGTTCGGCCAAGCTTTCGGCTCGGATCACCTGGAGCAATTTCGAGGGCGAGTCGTTGCCCTAGGCGATGACCGGCGAGATTCTCAAGACGGAGGCGATTTGTCTCGATATCCGCCCGTGGTCGCGGACATCGCACGTGGTGTCGTGGCTGACGCCCCGAGGGCGGGTGGCGACGGTGGTGAAGGGGGCGGTGCGGCCGAAGAGCCTGTTTCTCGGGCAATATGACCTCAACTACACTTGCGACATTCTCTACTACGCGCGGGCGCACGGCGAGCTGCATGCGCTTCGCGAGTGTTCGCCGCGGGAATTCCGCTCGGCGTTGCGCGACGACTATCAGGCGCTGGCGCTCGCCGGCTACTTTCGGCTGCGGCTGGCGGAACTGGCGCCGATGGGCGAGGAGTGCGCGAGCTGGTATCGGCTGTTGGAGAATTCGCTCGACCGGCTGGAGCGGCGAGGGGGCGGCGATGCGGCGGCCAAGGTGGCGGAGCTGGTGCGCTTCGACCTGCAGGTGCTGAAGCTGGCGGGCCTTGCCCCCGACTTCTCCGGCTACGACCGCGGGGCGGAATGGTCGGAGTTCTTTGTGGAAACTGGGTCGTTTGCCGCCGCCGAAGGCCGGCGAATTCGGGTGGCCCGGGCGGTGGCGGAATACTTGTCGGAGCCGACGGCGCGGCCGAGGTCGGACGCCGTCCCTCTTGACGCGGCGAGGGTAATTGGTGTATTCTATCAGTTCCACTTGGACAGTGCGGTCGATGTGCGGCGCACGGTCCTGGGGATGATTTCGAAAATCAAAGAAGGAAATGGTGGTTTATGAACGTTAAGCAGATTGGCGCGGCGGTGTTGCTGGGCGCGATGGTGGTCGGGTGTGGCGGCGAGACTCAGCCGGCGGCCGATGAAATGGCGATCAAGGTCAACGGCAAGGAGCTGATGCAGAGCAGCATCGACGCTGATGTCGAGGCGATGATCAAGGCGCAGGGCGACAAGATTCCCGCCGACCAGCAGGAGTATGCGCGGCAGATGATCGGCAATCAGATCGTGCAGAGCTTCATCATTGAGAACGTGCTGGTCGCCAAGGCGAATGCCGAGGGCTTCAAGGTGACCGATGCCGACCGCAAAGCCCGGGAAGAGGAGTTTCTCAAGGCGGTCGCGAAGATGCCCGACGCGCCCAAGTCGGTTGACGAGTATTTCCAGAAGTTTCCGCTGGGGGCCGAGCGTGCCCGCGCGGAGTTCGAGAACGGCATTCTCATCGACAAGATGATCAAGGCCTATCAGGCCAAGAACCCGGCCAAGGACTATGCGGCCGAGGCCAAGAAGATCATTGCGAACATCGTCTCCAACAACGCGACGGCCGCGACGGCCGAGAAGGATGCGCTGAAGAAGCTCAAGGGCTTCAAGGCCGAGCTGGACAAGCTGCCGGCCGACCAGCTGGCGGCGCGGTTTGCGGAACTGGCGAAGGCGAATTCCGACTGCCCGTCGTCGCAGAAGGGCGGCGACCTGGGGGCGTTTGCCCGCGGGCAGATGGTCAAGGAATTTGACGAGTGCGCGTTCAAGCTGCCGGTCGGCAAGGTTTCGCCGCCGGTCAAGACGCAGTTCGGCTATCACCTGATTCTCGTCACCAAGAAGATCCCGGCGGTGGAAGCGAAGGGCGACCAGCCGGCGGAACCGGAGAAGGTCCAGGCGAGCCATATCCTGATCAAGGCGGGGGCGGCGCAGGAAGTTCCGACGCCGGAAAAGGTCATTGAGTTCCTCAAGAAGCAGGGCGATCGCACTTTCGTGCAGGAGTTCGTGCAGAACCTGGTGAAGTCGGCGAAGCTGGAGGCGTCGGAGAAGTACAAGCAGTTCCTGCCGCCGGAACCGCCGAAGGCCAAGGGCGATGCCGTCGAGTGTCAGGACGGCGCTTGCGAGGTCAAGCCCCAGCCCGTTGAAAAGGCTGAAAAGAAATGATATAATATCCGCTCGTTTTGAAAGGAAAAGCAGACAATGAGCCAGCATGCATCTCTTAAGGGTTCCGGTAAGATCACTTCCAAGCGCAATGTCTTGAAGCGTTTTGAGCGCGTCAATCTGCTGCAGAAGCGCGGGGAATGGAAGGAAGGCAGCCGCGGCCTGGGTCTCAAGAAGACCAAGCCCGAAGCCTAAGCGTTTCTTAACGGCAGAAAGCAAGGGCACTCGGAGGCATAACGCCTTCGGGTGCTTTTGCTTTTTGCCGGCCATTGGTGAATTGATGCATGTAATGCGCAGTTTTTGGTATAATACCGCCATTAAAATCAAAGCAGAGTAAAAAGAAAGCAAGAGTTATGAAAGCAAACAAAGAGAAAAAGTATGTGTATTTCTTTGGCGCGGGCCAGACGGAAGGCAACGCCAACATGCGCGAACTGCTGGGCGGCAAGGGCGCGAATCTCGCGGAAATGGCGGGGCTGGGGCTCCCGGTTCCCCAGGGCTTCACGATTTCGACCGAGGCGTGCACCCGCTATTATGACGACGGCAAGAAGATCGGCGCCGATATCGAAAAGCAGGTGATCGCGTATATCGCCAAGCTGGAGAAGTCGGCCGGCAAGAAGTTCGGCGACCTTAAGAATCCGCTCCTCGTTTCGGTGCGTTCCGGCGCCCGGGCTTCGATGCCGGGCATGATGGATACGATTCTCAACCTCGGGCTCAACGAGAAGGTGGTCGAGACGCTCGCCAAGCAGACGAAGAATCCGCGCTGGGCGTGGGACTGCTACCGCCGCTTCATCCAGATGTTCTCCGACGTGGTGATGGAAGTCGGCAAGAAGTACTTCGAGAAGCTGATCGACGACATGAAGGCCAAGAAGCACGTCAAGAACGACGTCGACCTGACCGCCAGCGACCTCAAGGAACTGGCGCGCCAGTTCAAGGCCGAATACAAGAGCAAGATCGGCAAGGACTTCCCGTCGGACGCCCGGGAGCAGCTGTTCGAGGCGATCAAGGCCGTGTTCCGCAGCTGGGACAATCCGCGCGCCAACGTCTATCGCCGCGACAATGACATCCCCTACAGCTGGGGCACGGCGGTGAACGTGCAGATGATGGCGTTCGGCAACCTGAACGACAATTCCGGCACCGGCGTCGCCTTTACCCGCGATCCGGCGACGGGCGAGCGCAAGCTCATGGGCGAGTTCCTGATGAACGCCCAGGGTGAGGACGTGGTCGCCGGCGTCCGTACGCCGATGCCGATTGCGAAAATGGCCGAGGTGATGCCGAAGGTGTTCAAGCAGTTCCAGAAGATCTGCGACACCCTGGAAGAGCATTACCGCGACATGCAGGACATGGAGTTCACCATCGAGAACCAGAAGCTCTTCATGCTCCAGACCCGCAATGGCAAGCGCACCGCGCGCGCGGCGCTGAAGATCGCCTGCGATCTGGTGGACGAGGGCATGCGCACCGAGGAAGAGGCGGTGCTGATGATCGATCCGCGCAACCTCGACACGCTCCTGCACCCGCAGTTCGACGCGGTGGCGCTCAAGCATGCGCAGCCGATCGGGCGCGGTCTGGCGGCTTCGCCGGGCGCGGCCTGCGGCAAGATCGTCTTCACCGCCGAGGACGCCAAGAAGTCCAAGGCGCACGGCGACAAGTGCGTCCTGGTGCGGCTGGAGACCTCGCCGGAGGACATTGAGGGCATGAAGGCGGCCGAGGGCATCCTGACGGTGCGCGGCGGCATGACTTCGCATGCGGCGGTCGTGGCGCGCGGCATGGGCGAGTGCTGCGTTTCGGGCTGCCAGGAAATCGCGATGGACGAGGAGCACAAGAAGTTCACGCTCGGCGGCAAGGTCTTCAAGGAGGGCGACTGGCTGTCGATCGACGGCTCGACCGGCTACATCTACGACGGCGTCATCCCGACGGTGGACGCGACGATCGCGGGCGAGTTCGGCCGCATCATGAACTGGGCCGACAAGTTCCGCAAGCTGCATGTCCGCACCAACGCCGACACGCCGCGTGACGCCCGCAAGGCCCGCGAGCTGGGCGCCGAGGGCATCGGCCTTTGCCGCACCGAGCACATGTTCTTCGAGGCCGTCCGCATTGCGGCCTCCCGCGAGATGATCTGCGCCGACACGGTTGAGGAGCGCGAGCTGGCGCTGGCGAAGATCCTGCCCTATCAGCAGGACGACTTCGAGCAGCTGTTTGAGGCGCTGGAGGGCAAGCCGGTCACGATCCGCTTCCTGGATCCGCCGCTGCACGAGTTCGTGCCGCACTCTGACGACGAGATCAAGCTGCTGGCGAAGGCCCAGCACAAGTCGGTGCAGCAGATCGAGGATCTGGTGGAATCGCTGAAGGAGTTCAACCCGATGATGGGTCACCGCGGCTGCCGGCTCTGCGTCACCTATCCGGAAATCGCTCGTATGCAGACCACGGCGGTCATTCGCGCGGCGGTGAAGGTGCAGAAGGCGCACCGCACCTGGACGGTCAAGCCGGAGATCATGATTCCGCTTACCGGAGATGCGAAGGAGCTCAAGTTCGTCAAGGACATCGTGGTCAAGACGGCGAACGAGGAAATCGCCCATGCCGACGTCAACATCGCCTACAAGGTGGGCACGATGATCGAGATTCCGCGCGCGGCGCTGACGGCCGACGAGATTGCGGAAGAGGCGCAGTTCTTCTGCTTCGGCACCAACGACCTCACTCAGATGACCTACGGCTTCTCGCGCGACGACGCGGGCAAGTTCCTTACGGCCTATTACGACAAGAAGATCTTCGAGAACGATCCGTTCGCGAAGCTCGACCAGTCGGGCGTCGGCAAGCTGATGAAGATGGCGATTCAGCTCGGCAAGAGCGTGCGGCCGAAGCTGCACTGCGGCATTTGCGGTGAACACGGCGGCGATCCGACTTCGGTCGAGTTCTGCCATCAGCTGGGGCTGGACTATGTCTCCTGCTCGCCCTATCGCGTGCCGATCGCGCGGTTGGCGGCGGCGCAGGCGGCGTTGCGCAAGTAAGGCGGCGAAGGCAGGCGGCCACAAGGTTTTCACGATGCGCAGACAACTGGTAGGCGGAGTGAATGCCGAAGTGGCCGAGACCTTCTTTGAGCGGGCGCGGGGCCTCATAGGCCACGCGCCGCTTGCGTCTGGCGAAGGGCTCTGGATTCCGCATTGCAACTGCGTGCACACTTGCTTCATGCGCTTTGCGATTGACGTTACCTTCTTTGACCGTCAGGGCGAAAAGGTGAAGGTGGTGCGCAATGTCCGGCCCTGGCGGCTTTGGGTCTGGGGCGGCTGGCGCGCGGCTTCGGTGCTGGAGACGGCGAGCGGCCGGCGTCACTGAGCGGCGGCGAGGGATTTTCGGTATGCCGACATGGACATACCGAAACGCCGCTTGAACAGGTGCTTGGCGTGAATCTCGGTGGCAAAGCCGCTGGCGGCGGTGATTTTCTTGATGGGCGCAGTCGAAGTGGCCAGCTTGCGCTTGACTTCGTTCAGTCGAAGTTCGAGAATGGCGTCGAGAATCGTCTGGCCATGGCATTCGCGAAAACGAAGGTCGGCCAGCCGTCGGGATACGCCCAGATACTCGACGACATCGCGGGCGCCGATGCCCTTGAGGGCATTTCGACGAATGTAGGCGGCGGCGCGTTCGGCCAGTCGCGCAGAAGGCGAAACGGGCTTGGTGGATTCGCGTTCGACGACGGTCTTCTTCTGGGACCGGACGGTCTTGGAATGCCGGTGTCTGCCCGGCCGAGACAGCAGTCGCCGCAGTTCCTGGGCCGCCAGCTCGCCTTCGTAGACATGATCCGGCGAAATGCTCGTGAGCTGGGGCTCGGTGAAGTCGCAGAGCAGTTCGTCGTTGTCGACGCCGAGGACGACCAGTTCGCCGGGGACTTTGAGCCTGGCGGCTCGCGCCGCTTCCAGTATGTGCGTTGCCCGCAAGTCATGCACGGCCATGATGGCGGCGGGCTTGGGCAACTGCAACAGCCATTCCCTTAGCGCGGCGAGATCTTCGGGCGAGCCGTCTTTCAGATCCGGCCGGTTGTAGTTGACGGTGGGCGCGGTATTGCCGGCGAGCTGTGCCGTAAAGCCTTCGCCCAGCAGAATCGAACAGTAGTAGGGGACATTGGTGGGGGCGAAGCCGAAGGCGCGGAAGGTTCCGAGTCGAAGCAGAAAGTCGGCGCCGAACTTGCCGATGTCCCGGTCGTCGTTGCGGACGAAGGTTAGCGCCTTCATCCGCCGCCCCAGCCACTTTTCCCGGGTGCCGATGACGACTATCGGAAGATTGGGCGTCGAACGCAGGAAATCGGTCGGCATCGGTTCGCTGGTGATCAGCCCGTCCAGCTCCTGCGGGTCGGGGATCCGGTCGGCTTCAGGCGGGAGCAGCTTGAGATTCCAGTGGCAGTGGGTGCGGGCATAGCGCGAAATGCCGTAAAGCAGGTCGCGGCCCGAGGCATAGGCAAGCTGCAGGACGATGCCGATGGTGAAAATCTTGCGAGGAGAAGCGGTCATAACGGCATTGTAGCAAAATTCGCCAATGCTGAAAACAACATCTTTCTCTTGCCTAAAAGATAATCATGGTGATTAATTTCAATCTCAATCCGCCGCGTCATTATTGGATTCCCGCCCGCACTTGACAAAAGAGGCGATTTTTGAGATGATATGCTCGTCCAACTCTGGAGCAAGCACATCTCATGAACGGGAAAATCAGGATTCGGCACATCTACAAGGCGACTGAGCTCAAGCGAT
>JAZLMR010000038.1:0-50206 GCA_045598785.1 Kiritimatiellia bacterium | reverse complement strand
GCTCGCGAGGACCCTCGCCCTCTACTTCTTCGCGAAAAGCGGCATGTCAAACTGCCAAGCATTCAAGGAGAAGATGCAGGCGAATCCGGACCTGGCATTCGACCTCGTCATGGGAAAGGAGGTCTAAAGTAAATCACCATGCCACCGCGCGGAGATCGCCACCGACGGCCTATTGACTATTCAGACAGAAAAGCATATAATGTCAATATGAATATTTGTAAAAGTGTCTCTTTGAGTGCCCTACTCGCCACGAGCAGCGTCTTTGCCAGCGGCTTCGGGCTTTACGAGGCCTCCGCCCCCACCTACGCTCTGGGCGGCGCCGTCGTCGGACGCGCCTACGATGCCTCCGCGAACTTCTTCAACCCGGCGACGCTGACCGACCTGTCGACGCCCACCGTCACCGCCGGTTTCATGACCGAGCACCCGCGCGGGCGCATCAAAGTCAACGGCCACGCCTACGAGCCCATGAACCCCGGCGCCTTTCTGCTGCCCCATTTCCATCTCGCGACGCCGCTCCCGGGGAACTTTGCCTTCGGCCTCGGAATGATGCCGGAATACGGCCTCGGCTCGGCCTACGACGAGCGCTGGTCGCTCTGCAACAATTCGCAGGAAACTACCGTGCAAAGCTTCACCCTCAACCCCAACCTCGCGTGGAAATGGCACGATCTCTCGATCGGCGGCGGTCTCCGGTTCCTCTTCTTCGACTTCGAGCAGTATTCGCTCCCTGCGTCCAACCCCAACAACCCCGCGCTGCGCTTTCACAACCGGCTCAAAGGCGACAACGACATGCGAGATTTCGGCTGGCAACTAGGCGTCAAATACGACCTGACCGACAATCTGTCCCTCGGCCTCGTCTACAAGTCCAGCACGCTGGTGCGAATTTACGGCAAAGCCAGCAACACCGCCATGCCCACCGGCAACCCGATGATCGACGACAATCTGCGCGCCGCCGCCCTCGGAGCCAGCGGCAGCGCCGATACGGAACTGGAGCTACCGCAGTCCATCACCGGCGGCTTCAACTGGGATATCACCGACACCGTACATCTCGGCGGCACCGTCGCCTGGACCCAATGGTCCTCGGTCGACACCTTGCAGTTCCACCTGCCGTCCGGGCTCAAGCCCATCCACCTCAACTGGAAGGACACCTGGCGCGCGGGTCTCGCTCCGGCCTGGGACTTCGCCGAAGACTGGACGGCCATGTGCTCGTACATCTACGAAACCGACTGCTCCGCCGATCAGGATTCCACCATGCTGCCGGCCGCCGACCGGCACATGCTGTCGGCCGGTCTCAACTGGCGCTGCTGGCGCGGACTGGAAATCTCGCTTTGCTACGGCATCATTCTGATGGACGGAAAATCCACGCACGCCACCGCCGCCGACGGCACACTCGCGGAATACCGCGCCTACCGCGGCCTCTCGCACGCCGCCGGGCTTACCTTCACCTACCGCTTCTAAACCGAAAGCTTCAGCGTCTTCATGATGCACGAGAAACGCTGTTTGGCCAGCTTGGCCGACTTCTCGGTGCCGAGCACGATCCGCATGGCGCAGGACTCGAATTCGGAGTAGATGACGTCGGTCGTCGTCTCGGCATCCAGAGTCCCCGCGTATTCCCCACGCAGTTTGCCCTGACGGATAAGATGCAGCACCACCTTGCGGGTACCGGCCGTAAACCGCCGGAGCGCGGGGCCGATGGAAGCGCGCGAGCGCACCAGCCCGAGGGTAAAGTCGAAAACCGCGATCAGAAAGTCCTTGTTCGCGAACATTACCTCCACCACCGTATGGCAGACCTTCTCCAGCCGGACATTGGCCGTCGCACGGGTTCTCAGAATGCTGGCGCACTCGCGGGCGATGTGATCGGTAATCAGCGTAATCGCCGAGTCCATCACTTCGCGCTTGTCGCGAAAATACTGATAAAGCGCCGTCCGCGAAACCCCGGCGGCGGCGGCGATCATGATCAGCGAAACATTCTCATACCCGACCTGGGAGAACATTCTCACCGCCGTATCGGCGATATCCTGACGACGCTGCTCGTGATTGACTTTCCTCATGTTCTCCCCGTAATTTGCACCTACCAGCTCATCCGCGTGGGAATTCCCGCCGCCTGCATGACCGTCTTGATGTCGGCTATCGTATAGTCGCCGGTGTGGATCATGCCCGCCACAATCGCCGCATCGGCCGCCGCCTCGCGGAAGACCGTCACCAGATGTTCCGGCCGCCCCGCGCCGCCGGACGCGACCACCGGCACCCCTACCGCCGCCGCGATGCGCCGGGTGATCTCCAGCTCGAAGCCCGTGCGCGTACCGTCGGCATCGACCGAATTGACGACGATTTCACCGGCACCGAGTTCCGCCGCCCGCTTCGCCCACTCGACCGCGTCCATGCCCGTGAACTCGCGGAAGCCGCGCGTAGTGATCTCATAGCCGCTCGGGCACCGGGGGTTGTCGCTCCGCACCGGATCCATTCCCAGCACGATGCACTGCGCGCCGAAGGCCTTCGCCCCCTCGGCGATGATCTGCGGATTCCGGACCGCCAGCGAGTTGACCGACACCTTCTCGGCCCCGGCCAGAATCACCCGCTCCATGTCGGCAATGGCGCTGATGCCGCCGCCGACGGCAAAGGGAATGCGAATCGCCCGCGCGACCGCCGCCACCATGCCGATGTCGATCGGCCGGTGCTCGGCCGACGCGGTGATGTCATAGAAGACGAGCTCGTCGGCGCCGCCCTCGGAATAGCCGACCGCCATCTCGACCGGATCGCCGAGATCGACGTTGTTCTTGAACTTGACACCCTTGGTGACGCGCCCCTTGCGCACGTCCAGGCACGGAATCACTCTTTTCGTCAGCACGCCAACCACTCCTTGATCAATTCCAGTCCCACCCGACCCGACTTCTCGGGATGAAACTGACACGCCCACAGCCGCCTGCGGCGAACCATGGCCGTAAACCGAACGCCGGCGTATTCGGCGACGCCAACCGTCTCCGGCACCACCTCGGCATAATACGAATGCACGAAATAATATTCCCTGACGCCCGCGGCCGAATCGCGCCCGGTCACCTGATTCCAGCCGATCTCCGGCACCTTGAAGCCGGGAACCTCCGGAAAACGGCGAACCCGGCCGCCGAGAATCCCGAGTGTCTCCACCCCGCCGTCCTCTTCTGAATGCTCGAAGAGAATCTGCATCCCGAGACAAATGCCCAGAAACGGCTTGCCCGACGCGGCCGCCGCGCGAACCGGCTCCACGAGCCCGAGGGCGCGCAGGTTTGCCATCGCGCTCCGCGCCGCGCCCACGCCCGGGAACACCACCCGCTCCGCCGCGGCAATGTCCGCCGGGTCGCTCGTCACCGTCGCCTCGACCCCCAACGCCTCGAAAGCTAGCCGCACGCTCGTCAGGTTCCCCGCCCGATAATCGACAATCGCAATCACCCTCTCGTCCCCCTTTTTCCCGTGCACCATTCGCGCCACCGCTGGAAAACCGCATAAAGCGCCGGCACGAAGACAATCCCGACGACCGTGGCGGCCAGCATGCCGGACGCCGTGCAGATGCCGATGCCCTGCATCGACGCCGCCCCCGCCCCGGAAGCGAACACCAGCGGCAGCACGCCGATGATGAAGCTCCAGGCCGTCATCAGCACCGCCCGATAACGCAGCGACGCGCCGCTTATCGCCGCATTGACGACATTATGCCCGTGTTCGCGCAGCTGCTTTGAGAACTCCACCATCAAAATGGCGTTCTTCGCCGCCAGCCCGATGAGCATCACGCAACCGAGCTGCGCGTAGATCGAAAGCGGAGTCTTCGTGAGATAAAGGCCCACGAACGCCCCCGTCAGCGCAAAGAGCACGGAAAGCATCACCGACAGCGGCACTGTCCAGGATTCGTACTGGAACACCAGGAACAGGTAGGCGAACGACAGCGCCGCCACCATCAGCCACAGGAGCTGCCCCTCGTTCTCCTTCTCCTGCAGCTGCACCGGCCCCCATTCGATCACAAACCCCTTCGGCAGCGGCGTCGACTCGATGAGCCGCATCACCTCCGAGGACGGCACGCCTTCCGCCGGCGTGATGTCGCACCAGGCCGCCGGCATCTTGTTGTAGCTCATCGTCTCGCGCGGCCCCACCACGTATTCCAGGGTGCCGAGCGACGACAGCGGCACCGCGTCGCCGTTCGCCGTCGGGATGCGGATCGCGAGCACGTCGGCAATGCCGCCGCGGTAATCGAGATCGTTCTGCAACTTCACCTGATAGACCCCGCCCTTGAGGTTGAAGTCGTTGACATAATAGCTCGCCAGCTTGTTCTGCAAGGTGGAGAACACCGTCTTCGGCGTCAGCCCCAGCATCTCGGCCTTGAGCCGGTCGAGCTTGAGTTCCAGCTGCGGCGTCGCGCAATTGAAGCCGTGCACCGCGCTCTTGACCAGGGGATTGGCGGACAACTTCACCATCAGCTCGTCCGCCGCCGCCAGCAGCGTCTCCGGTTCGCATCCCTCGAACGAACAGAGATTGAAGCCCACGCCGGATGAGCCTCCGAGACCCTTGATGGCCGCCGGCTGCGAGAAATAGAACTGCGCCTGCGGCAATTGCCCGGCCACCGCCCGAACCTTGTCGAGCACCCGGTCGATCTTCAGTTCGCGATCCTGCCGCCGGTCCCAATGCTCCAGCCGGATGAGGCCGCTCGCCAGATTCTCGCCTGCGCCCCACAAGCTGGAATTGCCGCAGCTGGAAGACATCGACTGCACGCCCGGAATCGCCTGCACCAACTCGTGCAGCCGGTCGACCAGCTCGATCGAACGCTCCATCGACTGTCCCTCCGCCAGGCGCATCGACCAGGAAATGTAGCCCCGGTCCTCCTTGGGCAAGAAGGTCGACGGCACCCGGCGCGAAATCCACCACAGCGACCCCGCCACCGCCGCGAAGACGATCAGCGTCAGCAACGAACGCCGCACGAAAAAGCCGACGAAGCCCAGATAACCGCGCCGGGAAAAGTCCAGCGCCGCATTGAACGGGGCAAAGACCTTCAACGGCTTTTCCCGCGGCGGCTTGAGGATATAGGCGCACAGCACCGGCGACAGCACCAGCGCCACTACCGTCGAAAAGCACAGCGCCACGCACATCGTCACCGCGAACTGCACGTACATCATGCCCGTCATGCCGCGGTAAAACGCCAGCGGCAGATAGCACGCGAGCGTGACCAGCGTCGTCGCGACGATGGCGCCGGTAATCTGCCCCATCGACTTCTTGGCCGCGTCCTTGGCCGACAGCCCGTCCCGCAACATCAGCGACTGGCAGTTCTCCACCACCACGATGGCATCGTCCACCAGCGAGCCGATGACCAGGATGAGCCCGAACATCGTCAGGATGTTGACGGTAAAGCCCAGCGGATAAAGCACCGCAAAGGTGGCCAGAAGCGAAATCGGAATCGCAATCGCCGGCACGAACGTCGCGCGCCAGTCCTGCAAGAACAGATAGGTAATGACCACCACCAGCAGGAGCGCCACGATCAGGGTGTAGAAGGTTTCCTTGAGGAACACGAGGGTAAACGCCGTGGAATCGTCGGCCAGCACCGCCGTCACTCCGGACGGCAGGCGCGCAATCCACTTCTCGATTTCGGCCTTGACGCGAGCCGCCGTCTCCACCGAATTCGCCTCCGGCGACTTGTAGACCTCCAGATAGACGGCGGGATTCTCGTTGAAGCGGCTGCGAACCGTATAGCCCTTGCACCCCAATTCGACCCGGGCGACATCCTTGACCTGCACCTGGGCGCCGGTCGCCGGATTGGTGCGGATGACGATGTTCTCGAACTCCTCCTTGGTCTTCAGCCGCCCGCGCACATTCAACTTGAAGGTGATGTAGCGGTTGGCGTATTCGCCGCCGACCGTGCCGGCCGCCGCCTGGATGTTCTGCGACTCGATCGCCGCCTTGATTTCGGAAATCTGGATGTTGAGTCCGGAAAGCTTGATCGGATCCAGCCAAACGCGCATCGCGTAACTGCGGCCGGAAGTATCGACCTGCCCGACGCCGTCCACCCGCGACACCGAGTCCGCCAGCTGCTTCTCGACGAAGTTCGACAGCTCCATCAGGTCCATCTCGCGGCCGTCGGTCAGGAAGCAGTACATGACCATGCGGTCTTCGGGGCGCTTCTTGATCGTAATGCCGTTTTGCGTGACCTCCGTCGGCAGCTTCGGCTCGGCGCGCTTGATGGCGTTCTGCACGTTCATCAGCGCCACGTTGGAGTCGATGCCCGGCCGAAACACGCAGTAGCAGTTATAGGTGCCCTTGTTGTTGCAGTTCGACTTGTAGTACCAGAGATCCTCGACGCCGTTGACCTGGTCCTCGATGATCGTCGCCACCGAATCCGACAGGTCGGAAGTCGAGGCGCCGGTATAGGTGCAGGAGACGGTGATCGTGACCGGCGTCACCCGCGGATACTCCGCCACCGCCATGCGCGCCAGGCAGATCGCGCCGCAAAGCGTCATCAGGATCGAAACCGACCAGGCCGCCCGCGGATGGTCGATGAAGAATTGCGAGAGTTTCATTTCGCCGCCTCGACCGTCATCCCGCGCCGGACGCGATGCGCCCCGTCCGCCACGATCCGTTCCCCGACCTCAAGCCCCTTTTCGACGAACAGCCACTTGCCCGTCGTTTCGCCTCGCGCGATCGTCCGGCGCTCGGCGCGGCTCTCGCCGTTCAGCACCCAGACGTACGGCCCCTGCGTATCCTGCAGAATCGCCGTCGGCGGAATCGCGGGCCGCCGCACGCCGCGAACCGAAGCGAGCGTCATCGCCACCGTGCCGCCCGGCACCAGCTGCCACTTGGGATTGGCGAACCGCGCGTAGATGGTCACCGTATCCGTCAGCTCGTCGGCCACATTGTCCACATATTCGATGCTCCCGCCCGTCGCATATTCGCCGCCATTCGCCAGCCGCAGCGACAACTTGACGTCATTCGGCCGCCGCCGGCCTTCCGACTCGAAGATGTCCAGCACCTCGCGGTTGGAAATGGAGAAGCGCACGCGAATCGGATCGAGCTGCACGATCGTGACCAGCGTCAGCGAACCGGCGGTAACGTAGTTGCCCTTGGTCTTCGTCGTCGTGCCGAGCTTGCCGGAGATGGGCGCCGTGATCGTGCAATGCTTGAGATCGTCCTTCGCCGAAACGAGGTCCGCCTGCGCTGCCGCCAGCGCCGCGCGCGAACTGTCGCGCTGCGAAAGCGCATTGTCCACCGCGTCGAGCGACACCGCGCGCGTTTCCAGCAGCTTCTTGTGCCGCTCGTAGGAAAGCTCGGCATACTGGGCGTTGGCCTTCGTCTCCGCCAGCTTGGCTTCGGCGTTCTTGACCGCCGCCTCGTACTTGACGCGATCCAGCCGGTAGAGGACGTCGCCCTCGTTGACCTTGGCGCCGTTCTCAAAGCAGACTTCCAGGATCTCGCCCGAAACCTGCGGCCGCACCTCGACCTGCGAAATCGGCACCACCCGCGCCGGATAGGTCGAAGACCGGTAATCCGGCTGCTCCGTGACCTCGGCCACCGGCACCACGATGTCTGCCGCCAACAGCAACGCCAACGCTAATGTCATTTTTCGTTCACTCCTTGTCCTTGGAAACCAAACTTGCCGAAACCACCTGACCTTCCGGCGGCAGGTCCGCCCGGCTTTTGCCGACGGCCGCCAGCACCTTGTCCGTAGTCTGGAAATGCACCTTGCAATGGTTCATCAGCCACACCGGCCCATGTTGGGCCACCATCGCCTCGGCGGTCGAGCGCACCCGCGGATCGCTGGAACCGAGCGGCAGGCTCGGCGGCGGCTCCTCCGCCCCCGGCGAACCGAATACCTCCTCGCTCATCCGCCGGACCTCCCGCAGGAACAACTCGCGCGCAATCACCGAAGCCGCCGCAACCGCAAGGTCCGACTCGGCCTTATGCCGCTGCTCGACCTTCGCCGACTTGCCCCGCGCCTTGAGTGCGCGCAAGATCGTCGCCTCGGTCGGCGCGAACTGGTCCACCACCACCCGCTCGCAGGCCTCGCCGCCGACGGCCGCGCGCTTTTCCAGCAGCTCCTCGATCGCCGTCCCGTGCGCCCAGGCGAGCATGCGGTTGATGTTGCGCATCTTCGCATAAAGCCGATTGTAAGCGGCCGGGTTGAGCTTGACGACCGCATAGCCTGACTCGCCCAGCAGCTTCCGCAGCGCCGCGCCCGCCGTCAGCACGGCCTTGTCCGTCATCTGCTTGCAGTCCTTGATGCCCAGCTCCCGCATGGCGTCCGAAAGCCGTTCGTCGGTATAGGCGCAGCATACCACCAGCGGCCCGAAGTAATCGCCCTTCCCGGATTCGTCGCTGCCGGCATGGGCGCTGAAGGCTTCCGGATCGAGCTCGTGCTCATAGCCGAGCGAAGCGGCGCCGAGCACGATCGGCTCCAGCTGAAAGAGCACGAACTCCTCCGCCTTCGATCCCTGCACGCACAACTTGCGCTTGCCGTGCTTTTCCTTGGAATACAAGGTGGCGTTGAAGTGATCGCCCTCGATGGAATAGACCGAATACGGCACTTCGCGCTTGCGGTAGTTGCCATTGACCATCAGCCCCAAAAGCAATTCCTGCTGATCGTTGGTCAGCTCAAAAGTAAAGCTCGTCCGCGGCTTTTCGGTTGAATCGGTCATTAATCGAATATTATAGCATATTCTGCTGTTCTAACGACAATCAACAACCGACGGGTGCGATTACCGTTTGGGTGCTGGAACGCAATCGGCCGCTTTTCAAAACCCGATCCCGTCTACACGTCCAAGAACGCCGCTAAGAAGAAGCAGCAACTAACGAATTTATCCACGGATTTCACGAATTTTCACGGATTGAAATCTGTGTTAATCCGTGTCAATCCGTGGACAAAACTCAACTACAGGGAGCCGGCCGCGCCAAATCGGTCGCACGCTGGAAAGCAAAGCCACTCGAAGCCGCCTAAAAGCCCCTTCCAAGCGCGACGCCACAAACAAAAAATCGACGCCGCGGGCCACTACGAGGGAGAGCCGACTAGCGATGGTCGGCAACCGACAGTCGGGGCGATGACAAACGCTTGAACCTTCCGCTCAAAAGCCCGGCAGGTTCAGCTGGCCGGAGACGCAGACCTTGCGACCCTTCGAAAGCGTGCGGTCGGAAGTGTCGTAGACGACGAACTTGATGCCCTCGAAGCGCTTGGACAGCTCCGCCTGAATGTAGCTGGAAACGCACTTCACATTGCCCTGGTCATCGTCAGAAAAGCCAATGGACACCGCCCTGCCGCTAGTCCCGTTCCGCCGCAGCATGTGGAAAATGTGCTCCACGAAATCGCGAATGGCGAACTCCTTCGCCAGCTCGGGCTTGGCCGCCGTCGTCGCCGAGCGCAGCTTCTCCTGATAGATCGGGTCGCGGATCATCCGCTCCTTGAAGCCAGAATAAGTGACCGCCGAATAACGGCACATCGACAGATAATAGTCCAGCTCTTCGGCATCGGTACCGAACTCGCCGTCGCCGACGCCGTCGATATGCCGGCGATAGCCGCGCAGATTGGACATCATCTCCGCGCGCTCCTCTTCGCTGAGCGCATACTTGATGAAAATCCGCACCGCCCGCTCGATCGTCTTCGGCGAATGCCCTCGCGCCGTCACGATGGCGAAGAGCCGTCCCTCGCGGAGCGTCTTCTTGAGCGCATTGTAGCTCGGCCCCGGCTTCTCGCCGTGCTCGACCTTTTCGAGCGCGTCAAGCGTATCGAGGATGAAAGTGTTGTTGCGGTCGTCGTCCGTCTCGTCAGGACGGTCCTCGAAGTTGGCGAACGCCGCAGCCCAGCCACCGTCGGACGGCGGCCGATAGTGCTGCGCGTCGGCCCGCACGAGCGCAAAGGTCGAGGTCGAGACCTCGACCGGCCGCCACACGCCGTCATCGTCAAGATGTTCAAGCTTGATCTTGGTCGGCATGTGCAGAATATTGTCGTCCCAATCGAAAATGTAATACTTGAAGTCGCGGTTCGCGACCTCGTCATTCACGAATGGCACCGGCTTCTTCATGCGACCGTCTCGTCAAAGACCACGCGCCCATTGTAGACGTCATGCACCTTAAGCCGCAGCCGGCCGCCCTCGACCATCCCTTCGATGACCGTGGGGAAACGACCGGAGTCGGGCGTGGAAACATATTCGAACTCGTTCACATACCGCCGGGTCTCGCCAAGTTCGGGACCGCCGCCCACCACCTGCAGCCACCGGCGGTCGGCCGTCGGCCGGTCGATGCGAAACCGGTGCCGGTGCGCCGTGACGACCAACTGCACGCCGGCCCGTTCCAGGATCGGCACCCAGAGGTCATGGCATTCGCGCGACCAGTAGGCATAGTCTTCAGGGTCGATCTTCACCCCGTCATGTGGATAATCGTGATGCTTCGGATCGGCAAAGAGCGGAATATGACAGCAGAGCACCTTAAACCTGGCCGCCGCGATCTCGGGCCGCGCCAACGCCTCCTTAAGCCACTCCGCCTGCGCCCGGCGATACGGCTCGAAGTTGGCGAGCCCGAACCACTTGGGATGCCCGTCGGGCTTGTCCTCGCCAGTATCCATGCCGATCAGCGCCAGATCTCCGAGCCGATAGGCGAAATTCCACTTGAGGTCCCACTGGTCGCCGCGGCGCTCGGCCGGATGCCGCGGCAGCATCACCTCTTCCTTCTTGGAAATCCAGCTGCCGCGGAAATCGTGGTTGCCGCTCTCGAAGCAGACCGGAATGTCGGCGCCGTAGTCGCGGCTCGGAATCGGCGGATTGAGAAACACCTCCACCGCCGTCTGCTTGTCCTGCGTGGTATTGGTGGCGTCGCCGTTCCAGATCAGCACGGCGGGCTTCAGCTCCTTGACCTTCTTGACGCACAGTTCGAACGGCTTCCACTGCGCATGGGTATCGTTGATCACGCAAAAATGCGCCGGCGCCGCCGCCCCCATCGTGACGAACGAATGCACTGCCGAAACGATCGGCTCACCGAGCTGGGCGCTGTAGATGCTGTCATAGTCGGTGAACGGCGTCGTGATGGTGCGATAGTAATAGCGCGTCGCCGGCTTGAGATTCTCCAGCCGCACCTGAATCGCCGAAATGTCAATGGGCACGAGCCCGTAGCCGCCGGACTTCACGACCTTCGCCCCGGCGAGATCCGGCCGCTCCGAATACTCGACGACGCCCTTGGCCAGACCCGAAATCGCCCAGGAAATGCCCATGGTCGTCTCCCCCGGCGCCTGCAGGCACGGCGCCCCCACGGCGAGCGGCTCCCCGCGAGTGCCCTTGAAGGGATCGCCTTTCACCGCCGCGCCCCCGGTTACACAGCCGCCCAGCGCCGTCGCCGCGCCCGCCGCCAGAAAGTTCCGTCGATTCAACTTCATTTGCCCGAATCCTTCAATTTGAAGTCCATGATTATCGGATAACGATCAACCGGTTGTTCGCCAGAATGAACGAAGTTGCAATCATCATTCGCGCTCCGTAACCTGCCCCAGAAAATCAAACCCCCTGACCTTCGTCAGCGTGACCGTCACGAAAGCGCCGACTTCGCATTCCCGGTCGAGATAGACGACGCCATCCACGTCAGGCGCCTGCGACGCCAGTCGCGCCACCCCGGGTGCCACCACCAGCGCCTTGAACTCCGACCCCAGCATTCGCTTCGCCTTCAGCTTCCAGATTTCCGCCTGCTGCGCCATCACCGCCTGTTCGCGCCGCACCGCCACCGCGTGAGCCGGGCGCCCCCTCAGCTTCGCGCCCTTGGTCCCCGCCTCCGGCGAATAAGAAAACGCGCCCAGGTGATCGAACTGCATGCGCTTCAAGTCCGCCATCAGCTGTTTGAAGCGCGCCTCGGTCTCGCCCGGAAAGCCGGTCATGATCGTGGTGCGCAGCGTAACGTCCGGCACCACTTCGCGCAAGACTTCGGCCGCGACCAGCGAAGCGGCAATCGCCCGCTTGCGGTTCATTTTCTCCAGCACCGCCGGCACGGTATGCTGCAACGGCACGTCCAGATAACGCACGGCATGCTTCGAAGTCAGCATCCAGACCAGAAACTCCTCGGTGATTTCGTCGGGATAGCTGTAAAGGACCCGCACCCAGAAGTCACCCTTCAGCCGGTCAAGCGCCCACAGGAGATCGGTGAGGGTCAGCGTCTGCCGCCCGCCGCCCCGGACTTCGCGCTCTTCGCGCCACCGCATCGGATCCTGGGCAACCACATTCAGTTCGCGACAACCGCTGGCCAACAGCGCCTTCGCCTCGCGAACAATCGACTTCAGCGGCCGCGAACGGTATTTGCCGCGGATCGCCGGAATGGCGCAATAGGCGCAGCGGTGCGCACAGCCCTCGGCGATCTTCAGATAGGCGAAAGCCTTGCCGGTAAAGCGCAGCGCCGGCATTTTCGGCTCCACCCAGACGCGGGGAACCCCGATCCATTCGTCGACGCCGGGAAACGCCGCGGCGCCCTGCGGATAGCGCTGGGGATAGCACCCGGTCACGACGACGCGCCGATACCGGCCGCGCCGTTTCAACTCCAGCGCCCGGCGAATTTCGCCCTCCGCCTCTTCCCGCGCGTCGGCGATGAAGGCGCAAGTGTTGACGATCGCCGTATCGGCATGGTCGGGATCGGGCGAAAGCGTCCACCCGCGCTTAAGCAAATTGCCGGCCATGACCTGAAGGTCCACCGCATTCTTGGCGCACCCCAGCGACACCAGCGCCAATGACTTTCCATTCAGCTTCGCCATTATGCCAAACCTCCCCCTTCGGCGCGCCGCCGCCGGAAAAACGACTGCAGCACCTCGCGCGACTCATCCTCCAGCACCCCGGCAATCACCTCAGGATGATGGTTGATGCCCGGATGGCCGAAAATCCCGAAGACCGAGCCGCCGCCGCGCTTGGGATCGGAAAGCCCCCAGATCACGGTCTTGACGCGTGCAAGGACTATCGCCCCCGCGCACATCGGACAAGGCTCCTTAGTCACATACAGCCGCGTGCCGACGAGCCGCCAGTTGCCCTTCACCTGAAAGGCCGCCGTCAGCGCCAGCATCTCCGCATGGGCCGATGCGTCCACCAGCATCTCCGTCTGATTGTGCGTCCGGCCGAGAATGCGCGCCGCCGTCGGCGGGGCTTCGGGATCCGCCGGCTCCTCGACAATCACGCACCCGGTCGGCACTTCGCCGTCCGCCGCCGCCTTTTCGGCCTCCCGCAGCGCCATGCGCATGAAATACTCGTCAAAGGCCCGATTCATCCCGCCTCAGATGAGATGCCCCATCTTCTCCTTCTTGGTGTTGAGATAGCGGCGATCGTGAACGTTCGGCGGAATCACCACCGGCACCCTTTCGACAATTTCCAGGCCATAACCCTCCAGCCCCGCGATCTTGCAGGGGTTGTTGGTCATCAGCCGCAATTTCCGGATGCCGAGATCGACGAGAATCTGCGCACCTTCGCCGTAATCGCGCAGATCGGGCGCAAAGCCCAGGGCGACATTCGCCTCGACCGTGTCCAGCCCCTTCTCCTGCAGCCGGTAGGCGTGAAGCTTTTGCGCAAGCCCGATGCCGCGACCCTCCTGCCGCATGTAGATGACCGCACCGCGCCCTTCCTTCTCAATCATCGCCATGGCGGTGTGCAGCTGGGGACCGCAATCGCAACGCTCCGAGCCGAGGACGTCGCCCGTAAAGCACTCGGAATGAACGCGCACGAGAACAGGTTGAGAGTTGAGAGTTGAGAGTTGAGAGTTAGGTGAAGCGACCTGGTTGACATCGCCTTTCACAAGCGCGAGGTGCTCAAGCCCAGTAATCCGCGAACGGTACATCGTCAGCTTGAAGTCCCCGTGCTCCGTCGGCAGATCCACCGTCTCAATCTTCTCAACCAGAACATTGTCATTCCGCTGTTCGGCTTCCGACTTCGACTTCTGATCGTCTTTCGCCAGACGATAGGCAATCAGGTCGGCAATCGTCATCAGCTTGAGATCGTGCTGCTTCGCAAAGGCGACGACATCGTCCATCCGGGCCATCGTCCCGTCGTCCTTCATGATTTCGCAGCAGAGCCCCACTTCCTTCAACCCCGCCAGCCGGCAGAGGTCGACCGTCGCCTCGGTATGCCCGGCGCGCTTGAGGACGCCGCCCCCGCGCGCCTCCAGCGGAAACATGTGCCCCGGGCGGCGGAAGTCAGCCGGCTTCACGCCGTCCTTCACGCACGCCAGTGCCGTCATCGACCGCTCCGCGGCGGAAATGCCGGTCGTGGTCGCGACATGGTCGATCGAGACGGTGAACGCCGTCTGATGATTGTCGGTATTCTGCCCGACCATCTGCGGAAGCTCAAGCTTCCGGCACCAGGCGGCGCTCATCGGCATGCAGATGAGGCCCTTGGCGTAAGTCGCCATGAAATTGACGTTGTCGCAAGTCGCGAACTCGGCGGCGCAGATGCAATCGCCCTCGTTCTCGCGGTCGGCGTCGTCGGTGACGAGCACGATTTCGCCGCGGCGAAGGGCTTCGAGACAAGTCTCTACAGAGTCAAACATTACTTTCTAAATGTCCTAGCAATTCCAGAATCACGACCCGGGATGCACCGGCTTCGACCCCTGCTTGCACATCGGGCACTCTGCCGCCGTCCAGGTCTCGGGCGTCATCTGCATGAGCGAGAACATCGGAATGCGGCCGAACTTGACCTTGCCGCCGCTACGGTCGACGAGGAGAATGACGCCCGCGACCTTCGCGCCCGCGGCCTTCACGAGGTCAATCGTCTCCTGGACGCGACCGCCCTTGGTGACGACATCCTCGGCGACCACGTAGCGCTCGCCCTTCTTAAGCTGAAAGCGGCGCATCGCGAGGACCGTGTTGGGCTTCCCCGTCGCGTCGACGCCCTGGCCCTGCACCTTTTCGGCAAAGACGCACTTGGCATTCAGCTCGCGCGCGACCTCGTGACCGACGAGGATCCCGCCGACCGCCGGCGAGATGACCCCGTCGATCCGCTGACCGAGCTTACCGCTCCGGACGGCCCGGCGCGTCACTTCGCGGCAGAGCTTCTCGGCGACGCGCGGATAGCGGAGCACGTTCGCGCACTGAAAATAGCGGTTCGAGTGCAACTTGGAACGCAATTCAAAATGCCCTTCCAGCAACGCCCCCGTATCCTTAAACGCCTTCAGCACCTGTTTTTCAGTTAACATGTCTTCGTTCCTTCTTTAGTTGATTTCAAGCATTTCCTGTCGGGAGAAAGCCGGCTCCGGCGAACTGGCCGCATCGGGCCGGATAATCGCCGGCGGCGGTGCCGCCAGACTCGGCAGATAGGCGGAGCGCCCCGGCTTGAGCGGCGGCGGCAACGGCGCGGACACCCGCGAGGAAATCGGCATCACCGGCACTGGCTGCGATTCTGGCAATTCGCCCAACTCCAGGTCCGGTCGCAAATGAACCACCCCGTCATCACCATTCCGCCAGGAGGTCTTGGCCGCCTTCACGGCCGCCTGCTCGGCGACCGCCGACAGCGAGACCAAAGCCGCGAACGCCGGCCGCGCCGGTTTCGCCTGCGGCAAACGGTAGCCGATAGCCGAATACGGGAACACCCAGGCGACGCTCAGCGGCACCGCCAGCACCGTCAGCAGGGCAACCGCATCGCTCCGCCGGCTCTTCATTCGCCCTGCCCGCTCCGACGTTCGGCCACCAGCACCTTGGCGACGCCGCTCTGCTTCGCCTCCGACATCAGCTCCATCAGTTCGCCGGACGAAACCGTGCGATCGGCCAGCACCAGCAGCGTCTTGTTCTCGACCTGCGACACCCGGCCGGCCAGATGCGACTGAAACGCCCGCCGCGACGACGCATCGTCAACCAGATAGCGCGAGTCATCGAAAAACACCAGCGTCTCCTTCGGCATCCGCATCACCAGCGCCACCAGTTCGGCATTGAGTTCCTCGCCCGTCGACGAGGCGGGCAGCTCGAACGACATTCCGCTCTTCATCGCGTAGGTGCCGTTGATCAGATACAGCATGCCCAGCAGCAGAATGACGGTCAGATACGGCGCCGCCGCCACCAGCGGCCGAATCCAAGGCGCGCCGTAGCGCCAGATGCCGAGCGTCCGCTCCGGTTGCCAGCCCCAGGGACTCACTTCACCTTCTCCTTTTCACGCTGGGTGGAGATATAGCCGATGATCCGGCTGGCCGCCGCCTCCAGCTCCACCACAATGCGATCCAGCCGAACCCGCAGCGACCCGTACATCACCACCACCGGCACTGCGACCGCGAGCCCCATCGCCGCCGACACCAGCGCGTCCATCGCCCCGTTGACCAGCTCGACCCGCGTGACGATTTCCACCGATTCAATCTGCATTACCGTCCGCACAAAGCCGATGACCGTGCCCAGCAGCCCCAGCAGCGGCGCCACCTGGCCGATGATCGCCAGCACCGCCAGCCGCCGGTCCAGCCGACCGACGACGGCGCGCCCCTGCGCATCAACCGCCTCCCGCAGCAATCGCGCCGAATCGCCGCGATGCCGAATCGCCGTCGACACGATCTCCGACACCGGCGAAGGCGTATCGTCGCAAATCGCCAGCGCCTCATCGGGATTGCCGCGGTCCAGCACGTTGACGACGCCCTCCAGGAAATCCCGGTAGTCGACCTGCGCCCGCCGCAGGCTGACAAAGCGCTCGATGAAAGTGAAGATCGCCACCACGGCCAGCACCAACAGCAGCCAGACCACCGGACTTGCGGTAAACATTACATGAACCTCCCCTTGTTGGACATGCGCTCCAATCGCTTGGTCGCCTCCTCGGCCGCCGGCACATCGCTGGTGGCGAGCAACCTCAGCACCGCCGCCGCCGACCGCTCCTGACCGCGGCGTTCGTATTCGTCCGCCAGGCGAAACGCCGCCTTGGAAAACGCCGCCTGCGCATCGTCGTCCAGTCGCACCTGCCGAAGCCGCTGGCTGCGATAAGCCAGCACGACCTGCGAATAATACTGATCCATGGCCTCGTCGACCCGCTTCAGCTTCTCCAGCGAACGCGCGATCTTGAACGCCACCGCGATTTCGCCGCTCGGAGACAGCGAACCGCCGAAACGCAACGCCCGATACGCCTCCAGCGCCGCCTCGTAGCTCTTCGGATTGTCGGCGCCGCTGGCGTAAAGCACGTCGGCCAGCAGCCGCTGGGCGCGGACCCGGTCCGCTACCGGCGCTCCCGGCAGCGCCACCGCCCGCTCCAGCACCAGCAGCGCCTCCTGAAAGCGCGCAAGTTCCATCAGCGCCTCGCCCTGCACCAGCAGCGCCGACGCCTTGGCCGCCGATTCCGGGAACCGCTCGCAGAGCGTCGTCGTCAGCCGAACCGCCCGGGCGAACTCGCCTTCCGCCAGCGTCGCCCGCGCCGCCCACAGCATGGCATCGCTCGCGGCGACCGGCTCCCGGCAACCCTCGGCGTATTCCGAAAACAGCCGTTCCGCCTCCCGCCAATCCTGCCGGTTGTAACTGTACTTCGCCAGCCACAGCGTGGTCTCCGCCCGCACCGACATGTCCGACCCCGCTTCGAGCAGCTTTTTCGCCTCCTTGGCGGCCTCGTCGTCATACCCCTGCCCGTACTGGCACAACAGCGCATAAAACGCCATGCGGTCGGCGCGGACCGACTCGGCCGCCGCCACCTTCAGAAACGCCTCCCGGGCCTCGTCAAAGCGGAATTCCCGATAGGCCTGCCGACCGCGCTCTTCCAGCTCGCGGATCGCCACCACCTTGCGCAACTTAGTCGCCGCCACGGTGTTTGGATAGCTGGCAATAACCTCACGGTACTTTGCCATCGATTCGTCGCCCCGCCCCATCTCGGCGAGCACATCGCCTTCCTTCATCAACGCAATGGCCCGCGAGGTGTCATCTACCGCCAGTTCCCGGGCACGCCGAAAGGCCGCCAGCGCCTCTTCATGACGGGCCAGCTTGATGAGCACCCAGCCGCGACTCTCCTGCAGCTGCGGCCGCTTGGCGGAATCGGGCCAGATTTCCAGCGTCTCGCGAAGGATCGAATCCGCCTCCGGCCAATGCTCCGCCGCAATTTCCGCATCCGCCATCGCCAGAAAAGCGTCGAGCGCACTTTCCGTGTCGGGCGAATCCCGCACGACTGCCCGGATGAGCTTCATGCCCTCGGCTTGAGTGCCGCGTTCCTTCAGCATTACCATTCCGAGTCGCAGCCCCACCAGTCGCCGCAAAGGCACCGGCAAGTTCTCCGCCTTCGCCACCTGCCGCAACAGCTGCTCATCCCACAAATTTATGCCGACGATCGCCAGCACCCGATCGCTGACGTTGGTCGCCGCCGCCAATTCGCTCCAGATCGCCTTCGCCACCGCCGACTGACCAGACTGCGACAGCAGCTCCGCCTCGTAAAGCCGCGCTTCGACATAACCTTCTGCCGAACCTCCGCGCTTCAAAAGCTCCGCCGCCTCCTTATGCCGACCGGCGGCAACGGCGCGATAATAGTCAAACGCCGGGCCCTTGACCGCGCCCCAGCGCTGCAGGTTTTCACGAATCTCGTCCCACCGGCCTTCGCCGGCCAGACTTTCCAGCACGATCAGCTTCGCTTCGTCATCGGCAGCGGCATCAACATGCGACCGCGCCATATCCCAAAGCCCGTCGCGCAGCGCCTGTCTGGCAACATCCAGCTCGCCAGCCCACGCCAGCGCCGCCACGCTTGCTGCCAGAATGACCAACGCCCGCTTCATACCAGATCGCCCAAACACCCCATTTCGGCCAGCCGCCGCTCGTTCTTCATCCAATTCGGCTCGACCTGCACCCAGATTTCCAACGCCACCTTCACCCCGAAGATCTCGCTTAATTCGCGTTCGGCACATTTGCGAACATACTTGACCGTCTCGGCACCGCGCCCGATGACAATCGGCTTCTGCGACGCCCGGTTGACCAGCACCTCGACCTTCACCTCCCAGCGGTCGTTGCGTTCCCGGATATCCTTGACCAGAACGCCCAACTCGTGCGGCAGCTCCTGATGCAGCTTGGCCAGATATTTCTCGCGAATGCTGTCGGCGATCGCCAGCTTGCGCGGATAATCTGTGACGATGTCGTCGTCAAAAAGCGCTTCGCCTTCCTCCGCCAGGTCAAAGAGCGCCTCCAGCACCGATTTCGCCCCGCCCGGCGTGGAGGCTATCGCCTTCACCCAGACCGGTTCGATCGGCAGCTCGGCATTCTCCGGCTCGGTCGTCGACCGCGCCTCCTGCCAGGCGTCACGGAACATCGTCTCGTAGAACGGCGAACGGTCAGCCTTGTTCAGCACGAACACGACCCGCTCCGGCCGCTCTTTCGCCATCCGCTGCATCCAGCCGATGTCTTCAAGCTGCGGCTCCTGAGCGGCGTCGAAGACCACGCAGGTAATGTCCGTGCCCGCCGCGCTGCGCCGCGCCATGCGGTTCAGGAGCTTTCCCAGCGTGCCGACCGCCTTATGCAGACCCGGCGTATCCAAGAGCACCAGCTGGCCGCGCGGATCGGCCACGATTCCCCGGATCGTATTGCGCGTAGTCTGCTCAACCGGCGAGACGATCGAGACCTTCTCGCCGACCAGCTGATTGACCAGCGTGGACTTGCCCGCGTTGGTCCTCCCGACGACTCCGACTACTGCAACTTTCATACCCGGATATTATAACACAATCAGTCCCCCGATCACCGGCACAGCATCCTGCGCATGACCGCGATGTCCGCATCGGTCAGCCGCCAGAGGTGCTTGGCGCAGTTGGCGAACTTCTCCGCCAGCGTATTGCCGCGATAGGACTTGACGCACTCCCACATCCTGAGGATGCACTCGCGGTCGCGATGACCGTAACGCTCGCAATTGCGGGTGCGCGTGTCGCCGCAGACCGAAGTCAGCTCGTAGTCGATGTCGATGTCGGCCTGCGAGCACCCGCAGATGCCTTCGACGAAAAACGCCAGCGTGCCCGTGCGGTCGGCCCCGGCCTTGCAGTGGAAATAGATGGGATAGTTGCGCTCGTCGCAAAAGACGAGCAGCGCCTCGCGCATCGCCTCCCAACGACCAAACAGCGAACCGATGTAGGTCAGCATTTCCGCCCGCTTTTCCTGCAGCTCCGGCACCGCCGTCCGCAACGCGACGGTATTGGGCTTCGCGCACTCCTTCGCCCCGCGCAGCTCCAAGTCGGTCTTCCACCCGAGCTCGCGAATCACCGCCGCCGTCTTCGCCGTCGGATGCTCGTAGACCTCGCCGCGCCAGTCGCGCCGGCGCGCCACCGGCGACGAGGCCTCGTTCTCGGCACCGGTCGGCTCGAACTCGTTCCAAAGCTGGCTGCCGCGATAAACTTGGCCGGTCTTAAGTCCGTTCCAGCCGCCGAGATCGCGCACATTGCGCAACCCGGGGACATTGACCCAGCGAACGTCATTCGTCGTCTCGCAACGCGAAACGTCACCGCCCTGCGGCACGTCATGCTTCCGCGCATACCGCCACTCGCGCTGCCAGCGCGAATCCCGGACCAGCGTATTGGTATAGGTCTGATAGGCCGCAGTCGGATAGGCCGCCCGCGCCGCCTGGACGAACTCCCGCACCGTCAAATCGTCCGGCGCCATCGTCAACGCCAACAATGAAGCGTTCAGCAGACTTCCCCACATCACCGACCTCCGCAGACGAACAGCCGGCCGATGGCCGCCACCTGCCCGTTGAACTCGCCGCTGGCGATCCGGGCCGACGGAACCTGACGATACCGATAGATGCATTCCCGATCGGGCTGTTCGCCGCTGATCGTCAGCGTCACCCGATGCCGACCTTCGGCCCCCTTGAAAATCGGCACTCGCATCAACCGCCAGTAGGTGCAATATCGGTCACACAGGTCGCGCGACGGCAACTTGACGCCATCCACCTCGCATTCCAACCGCGCCCCCGCCGGACCGTAGAGCGCATAAATCGCCAGTTCATTGCCGTCGAACTCAAACTCCAGCCGATCGCCAGGGCGTTCGGAAACCCACATGGAATCGGTGTAGGCGAGGAATTCCCCGAAGCGCGCATCGTCCGCCCCGACCGACCGCCAGTCACCCTTGAGCAAAGTCGGCTGCAACTCCAACGACTGGGGCTTCACAATCGGATCAGCCACAAACGGACGCCCCGCCAGCGCCACCGTGCGGTCGGCGCCGGCCGGCGTCAAAGCCGAGACCGCGGCAAAGAAATTAGTGAGCGCAGTCACATAAAGCGCACCGCCTTCCGAACGCGGATGCACCCCGTCGTTGGAAAAGACCAGCATGCCCTTCGCCGTCATCTCCGAGCCAACCTTGCGGTCGTAATCCGGATCTTCCTTGGGCACTGCCGTCGGCGCGGTGCCGAGCGTCCACACCAACTTGCCCGCCTCGGCAAGCGCCATCACCCGCGGACCGAAATTGACCGAAGGAATGCCGTAATGCTCGGCGACGGTTTCGTAAATCGCCGCCTCCCGCGGCAGGCGGCCGGCGCCAAAATCTTCGGCCATATTCCGCTTGATCGTATAAAGGAACACGATGTCCGTATTGAGGTCCCGGTCGCGGATGCCGCGCACGATCGCCTCGACGTTCGCCGCCACCCGTTCCGGCTCGACCGACGAGCGGTCGCCGTCATTAAGCGCAAATTCGACGAACACCAGGTCCGGACGATGCTTGAGCACGTCACGTTCCAGCCGATAGACGCCCAAATTAGAGCCAGTGCCCCCAATCGCCGCATTGACTTCAGTAATCGTCGAGGTCGGATATTGACTGCGCAACCACTCGGTGAACGCCGGCCGATAGGAAGTCCCCTGCGTAATCGAACCGCCGAAATAGACCACCGTCACCGGCCGCCCCTGGCGCAGCTTGCCGATAAAGTTCCCGATGCCGCCCCGGAGCGACAGCTCTTCGCTCGCCCGAAAGATCGTGGCATCGGCCGCCGGCCCCGAAATTTCCGTCGCATCCTCAAACCGGAAGAGCGGCCGCGCGTCGCTCGTCGCCGCCGTGACCTTGATGTTCTCAAAGCGGATCCGGTCGGCATGACGCACATAGAACCCATAGGCCGGCAACGGCAGCCGATCAAACATGTGCGCGTCCGGATAACGGTCGCCCGCCTCCGGCACCGGCCGCGTCATCTCCGCCGCCGAACCGCCGCCAGGCACGGTGATGTCGAAATTGCGCAAGGTGATGTCGTGGGGACGCAAACCGTCGACCCCGGTGATCGACGAAGCGATCTGACTCGCCGCCCGCCCCTTGACGTTCTCGATCAGCACCTTCCGAAGATAAGTCTCCCGTCCCGGCTGCGGTTCGCGCCGACGCTGATGGCGAACGAAAAGCGGCACACAATAGCCGTCGAACTCAACATTGCGAATCGTAACGTTCTCCATTCGCCCGCCGTCGCAGACTTCGACTGCAATCGCCGAGATGCCCGTGCAATTCTCCTTGACCCCGGGATTCTTCGCGTACCAGCGGAAATGATGGTTGCCGCGCGCCTTTTCCGCCACGATGTTCTCGATGCGGATGTCGCGGAAATCGCAGTAACTGCCGGTGCCGAACTTGATGGCGTTGCAGCAGGTGCCGAGCCGACAGTTGCGCACCACCACGTTGGTGACGGGGAAATTCACGTCGCTCTCGGTCTTGAACACGATGGCGTCGTCGTCGGAATCGATGTCGCAGTCCTCGATGAGCACGTTAGACGACTCGATGTCAATGCCGTCATTGGTGTTGTTGACATGGCTGAAGCACTGGACCCGCCGCACCTCGACACCATCGCAGTTGCGCAAATGACAGCCCCAGGCCCCGCAGTCGCAATAGGTGAAGTCCTCCAGCTTCAGCTGGCGGCAGCGCGAAAAGCGCATCATCACCGGCAATGCCTGCGGCTGGCTTTCGCCCGGCAGCCCCTTCAGCTGCCGGAACCGCCAGCCCCGCCCGTTGATCAGACCCTTGCCGACGATAGCGACATTAGTCGCCGCTTCCGCAAAGATGAAGCACCGCTGCCCCTCGACCGGCGAATAGTCGCGAAGGTCGTCGCTCGCGAAGATTTCGGTGCGGTCGTCGAGACGCAAGGTGATGTTGGACTTCAGTACGAACGGCTTCACGATCCAGCGCCCGGCCGGCACCTTGACCTCGCCGCCACCCTTCGCCGCCGCCGCGTCGACCAGCGCCTGCAGGTCGAGCGGCCGGTCGACCTCGGATTCGGGAATATTGTCCCACCGCTCGCGCCCGCGCACCGTCTCGCCGTCAAAGAGCACGTTGGCCGTAATCAGGCTGCCCTGACGATAGAAGGTGGCGTAATAGGCGTCTGGTCCGAGCTCGATGACCTCAACGCTGACAAATGGCTTGTTCTTTTCGACCGTAAACTCGCGCGGGCGCTTGCCGTTGACCGTCAGCACCAGTTCGCCGTTGACGATTTCCGCCGAAGCCACCGTCGCGCCGCAGCGATAGTCAAGCCTCGTGCCGTCGCGCTTCAATTCGCCGCGGACTCCGGGCACCGGTCGCCGCCGGACTGGCGCCGCATTGACGCCCGCCTGGCGCAGCGTCGCCAGCTGCGGCTCCAGCCGCGCCGACAGCCGCTCGATGTCGCGCTCAGCCGGATAGGACCAAAGCACTTCCGCGAGCGCCGCCGCCCGCGGCCAGACCTTCCACTCCAACTCGTCAATGGCGCAGGTCATCTCCGACCAGTTGTTGCCTTGCGCCCCCAGCACATGCCAATGAAACTCCGCGGGAATGCCCTTGAGCGGATCGAACGAATACACCTTCGCCAGCGGCAACGGCACCGTCCAGTCGAAATTATAGCTCACCGGGTCATTCTCGATAAGCTGCTCGTAGTCGAAATAGCAGTATTCGCAAGGCGTCATGACCACGTCATGCCCGGCCTGCGCGGCAGTCACCCCGCCCTTCGCCCCGCGCCAGCTCATCACCATTGCCGAATCCGGCAAGCCGCCTTCCATGATCTCGTCCCAGCCGAGCGCCCGACGGCCCTTCTTGGCCAGAAAATCCACGAGATAGCCGGTAAACCAGGCCTGCAGCTCGGCCACGTCCTTCAGCCCCTTGGCCCGCATCCGCGCCTGGCACTTTTCGCAAGTCTTCCAGTTGGTGCGGTCGCATTCGTCGCCGCCGATATGAACGACCTCGCAAGGAAAGATCTCCGTCACCGTCTCCAGGACGCGCTCGCAGAACTCAAGCGTCCGGTCGCGGCCCGGGCACAGCGCATTGCGCACCTTGTCAATCGGCCCGCCGCCCCGCACCTCGTTCGGCGGGAAGCACCCGAGTTCATGTTCGATCGACAGCACCGCCTCGCAGTGCCCTGGCATGTCCACTTCCGGCACGATCTGCACCTGCCGCGAGCGCGCATACTCGACAATCTCCTTGAGCTCGTCGCGCGTATAGAACCGGACGGGCAGGATGCCCGTCGCCACATCGCGGAAATTGGTGCGGTTCTGCACCGCCCGCCCCGCGCGCGTCAGTTCCATGTAGCCGGGCACCGGCAGCCGCCAGCCCTCGTTGTCGGTCAGATGCCAGTGCAGGGTGTTGAATTTGTAAGTCGCCATGGTGTCAATGAACTTCTTGACGGCCGCCACCTCGAAGAAGTGCCGCGAAGAATCAAGGTGCAGCCCGCGCCAGGAGAACTTCGGCGCATCGGCGATTTCCACTTGCGGATAGGTGCCGTCCGCCCGGCGCAATTGCCTGAGCGTCTGCCGCGCATAAAACTCGCCGGCGTCATCGGCCGCCGCGATGGCGATGCCGCCGTGGCCGACCTGCAGGCGATACCCTTCCTTCGCCAAAGTCGAATCCCGAGTCACCGCGGCTTCCGACTTGACCGCAACCGGGTCGCCGTCGATCACCTTTACCTCAGTCGGATACGGTACGAGCGGCAACTCCAGTGCGGCCGCCAGCAGAATTGTCATTGCATTCATAATCAGTCCTATTTGCGAAAATCCAGCAAGTGTCCGATCAGCGACCGGATACCGCGATAATAAAAGCCAAAATCAAAAAGCGTGCGCGTGGAAGTAAGCCGATGCCAGAGCGCGCCGGGCTGCAGAAAGCCGCGGTAGACCGCCTGGATCGCCGCCTTGATTTCCGCTTCCGAAACCAGCGGAGTCTTGGTAATCGCCCGCCGCATGTCATACTCGTCCCAATCCAGGGTATGCAGGGCGTCGGCGGCTTCCAGCTCCTTGAAAAGCGGCGTGCCCGGATAGGGAATCGTCAAAGTGCACTGCAAGGTCGAAGCCCAGCCCCGAGCCAGCAACCGCCGGGCGAAGCACACCGTATTCGCGATTTCCGCCGGGCCTTCCCAGGCGTGCCCGAACATAAAGGTCAGGTGGACATCCAGCCCCGCGTCATGCGCCCACCTGCACCCTTCCGCCACCTCTTCGACCTTCAGTGCCTTCTGGAAGCGGTCGAGCGTCGCCTGATTGGCACTCTCCACCCCGAAGAGCACCAGCCGAAACCCAGCCCGGCGCATCAGCCGGTAATCGTCAAAGGTCAACCGCCCGAAACGCATGTTGCAGTCGATGCGCAGCTTCCGCGGCAACCCGCGCCGGATAAGCTCATTACAAAAAGTCTCCAGCCACTGGCCGACCGGCAGCGAACCCGAGTCGTCCATCAGTTCCCGAATGCCGTATTTCCCGACCAGCATCTCGATCTCATTGACGACATCGATCGGGTCGCGGGTCCGATAAGTCGGATAAAGCGTCGTCCAGCTGCAGAAAGTGCACTTCGCGTGCCAGCAGTCGCGCCCGGACATGATGTAGGTGCCGGGCGTCCGCCGGAAATTGCCGTTCTTCGCGGCATAAAGTTCCCAGTGCACCAGCTCCCGGTCGATCCAGGGCGCGGCGTTGAGGCCGTGATCCAGGCGGAAGCGCCCGGTATTGCGCACCTCGCCGTTTTCCCGATACCAGATGCCCGGCTCGAAACGGGAAGCGTCAAAACCGACCGCGACCAGGTTCTTGAGCAGGAAATCCCAGTCGCCGCCGGTCAAGATGAAGTCGACCGAGGAATTCGCCATCGACTCCTCGGGGAGCGCCGTGACATGATCGCCCACGAGCGCCATACGGGTACGGGCGAACGCCGGGTTCGCCCGCTGCTGGTCGATCCAGCGCCAATGGCGCTTGACGACCGGCGTCTTGGTCTCCAACACGATCAGCTCGGGCGCGAATGCCGCGAGCCGCCGCTCGAATTCCGCTTCGGAAAGCTCCGCGGCGATGCCGTCCAGAAACAGCACCTCACAGCCCGCGGCCTTCAGCATCGTCGCCGCCGTCGCCGGCACGACGGGGAAGATGTAGGTCGGACGCGAAAACCACTGGAACTGCCGATTCTGAGTAAGCAGGGCAACGCCCTTCTCACTCTTCAACGGCGGATAGGCAATGGCTATTCGCATCCCGAACCGTCACTAGACCGCAAGGCTTCTACGCGGCCTTACCACTTGTAGCCCAGGCCGACGAGATAACGGAGATCGTCACGTTTGCGATCGCCGGCCGGCTTGGAATTGTAATCCCACTCGATCTTGGCCAGAAGGTCGAAGTCGTAGATCAGCTTCGTACTGAAGCCCACATCCGCCTTCGCCAGGAACTTCTCCCACTCGTCAACTTCGGGCAGGACTTCCAGGTTGTGGAAGAACTCGATGGATTCGGCGCACTTCGGAACGAAATCAAGGTGATGCCCGTAGCGCAGCGCACAGAAGCCGTTGTCCTTGACATCGTCATTCTGGTCAAACTCTTCTTTGATGTAGTTGAGGCCCAATTCCTGGTTGAAGTTCCACTTGCCCGTCGACTCGAACACCGTGTTCTCCAGCCACTGGTAGCCACCGCCCAGACCGACGCGATAACGCGCCCGCAGGTCCTGGATCATGTCGCGCTCCCACTTCAGGTTCTCATAATGATAAACCTTCGGCAGCCAGAAGTGGTCGTGCTTGGCCTCAATCTCCCAGCGGTCCTCGGTCTTCTGCGAATCATTCCCGACCTGACCGTTCTCGCTGAAGTAATAGCCGAAATCAAGATTAAGCCGATCCTTCTCCCAGCGCCGGTTCGCATTAGCAATCACCGCCGCCGAATTCGCGTAGGTGTTGCCGCGTGCGGCATTGAACGCCAGATTGACGCTGCCGTGCCAGGTTTCCGCCACCGGGTCAATCGCCTTGACTGCGGCAATGTCCAACTTCGTCGCCCCCGTCTGATACGCGCCGTCGACAATCGACAACGCCTGCTTCTGCTCGGTGTTGTCGGCATATTGAATCACATGCTCGCCCACCGATTCCAGTTTGACGATGTTCGCCACCTTGATCGTCACCTTGCCGAAGTCCTCGGCATCGAAGACGATTGCGTCTTTAGTAGCCTCCGCCACCGTTCCCTTGAGCGTGGACCCCGACTTCAACTGGACGGTGTCCGCAAACGCCAGCGTCACTCCGAACGCCAACGACAATGCGACTGTTGCTTTCATCATGTTTATTTTCCTTTCTGGTGTTCCGCATCCTTACGGAACGGATTGAAATTGCTCAGGCTGAAATCGGACGTTTGCTTCTGGAGCGGATCCTTGGCCTGCTCTTCCAGCGGCCGCAAATCGAGCGAATCAAAGCCCTCCATGTTCTTCTCCGGCCGATCCCCCGGCTCCAGCTTCTGCCCCTTGGTGTACTGACGACCCAAGATTGCATTTTTTGGCAAGCCCGCGTCAGCCGGAATGTCGCGCGGATTCACCAGCCCCACGGTCACGAAGACGATAATCTCCTTCTGCACCTTTACGCGCTCCATCGAACCGAAAAGCCGCGGCCCGATCCACGGAATGTCCCTTAGCAGCGGAATGCCGCTGTCGACTTGATTCTCTTCCGTGACCGAGAGCCCGCCGATGACCGCCGTAGTGCCGCTGGCCAGATTAAACTCCGTAATCAGCCGTTGCACCTTGATGACCGGATATTTCGTCGAGACCGTGCCGCTGTCGTCGTTCCCATCGGCGGTACCGGTGGTGACCCAGTCTTCGCGGGAGGAAATGGTCGGCACGATCTGCACGTTGATGAGCCCGTTGGTGCCGATGCGCGGCGTGACGTCCAGCGAAATTCCCCAGGAGAAAAACGCCTCTTTCGCAAACATGAACTTGTCTTCGCCGGGAATCGCCTCCATATTGGAGGCAATGTCCAGCGACTGCGAGCCGCTCGAATCCGTACGCTTGGCCGACACCTTCACATTCGGATACTTGGTAGTCATGTCGACCGTGGCCTTCTTGCCCGACGACACGATGATCTTCGGATTGGAGAAGGTCTTCGCATCGCGCGTCGAATCAAGCGCCTTCAGCGTCAGCGACATCTGGGAGAAATTCAAAGTACCGTTGAAATAGGAGATCGTCGCATCGCTGCCGCCAGAAGTCGTGCCCTCGTCCTTGACAACCGTTTGCGACCCTTGCAGCGAATAAACGGTTTTCTCGCCTTTGGACTCCAGCGTCTTGGTGTAGCCCGTCACGCCTTCGCCAATATGATAGGCCTGAAGGCCGCCGCCCAGCGTCGCCGTTCCGGTCATGCCGTCCAACATCGACCAGTCAATGCCGATCTTATGCGAGGCGGTATTGCCGAGCTCCACAAACCGCGCCTCGATGTAGACCTGCTTGGCCTCGGTATCCAGCGCGACGATCGCCTGCTCGCAGGCGTCAAGAATCATCCTCGGCGCGGTGATGATTACCGAATTGGACTCCTCGAAGGCAACGGCCATCTTGGTAAGCTTCCAATTGACACCAAAGTCGCCGCTCCACATCTGGTTGAGTTTTTCAGCGACTTCCACCGCATCCGCATTGGCCAATCGGAAGATTCGAGTATTGATGCGCTTGAGCTCCTCGCGCCGCTCCTCCTTGGCCGCCTTTTCGTCTTGGTAAAGCTTGGCCGCCTGCTCAGCCGCCGCCTTGGCCGCCGCCTCGGCCGCTTCCTTGGCCGCCTCGGCCGCCGCCGCCTTCACCGCCGCTTCGGTCGTTTCCTTCGCCGTTTTCTCGGCTGCGGCGCGGGCCGACGCCTCCCAGCCCGCATTTTCCCGCGCCGCCCGTTCGGCCGCGTCGCGAATCGCCTGCTCGGCAAGCTCGCGATAATCACCAACCTGCGCCGCCGCCGAACGCGAAAGCGCCACGACCGTCACCGCCAGAAACACCGTCACCAGCCATTGCCACCTCATCGCCATTACCCCTTGAAGATAAAAAACTTACGCACGAAAAAATTCACGAAAAACGAAACCACGACCTCTACCGCCACCGCCAGCGTAGTCATCAAGCCGACACAGCGGATCAAGAGCGCACTGAGCGCCAAGGCAATCAGCGTTGCCACCAGCGAAGTGCAGAAAAACATCCCAAGCTCCACATACCATTTGAACTTGCCGGGGCGGAACACCCAGCGCCGATTCATCAGCCAGCAGACGACATTGGCAACGGTAAAGCCGACCGCCGTCGCCAGCGAAAACCGCCAGGCACGAACTCCATCCGAAACCTCCACCGACGAAAAGCCCAAATAGCGAACGGCGAAATCATCGGCGCCCAAACACCCTAGCCAAGTGACGGCCAGCGCATAGAACACCCCGGTCTGCACATAGGTGGCAATCACCCCGTTAGTGCCGTATTTGACAAACTGCGCAAACCCGGGCGAACGCTCACACCAAACCACCACGACCAACAGCCCTACGCAAGCTGCAAAGGGCAACAGCGCCACTATCGGCGCAAGCCAAGGACAAGTCTCAAACATTTTGAGAAATTATAACAAAAAAGCAGCCGCGGCTCAACCGCCGCGGCCCACTTTTCAACAGCTTCTGCCAGCCTTACACGCCACCGCGGCCGCGGAGCGTGCCATGGCTCAAGAAACCGTCATACTTGCGCACCAGCAAATGCGACTCCATGATGCGTAGCGTATCCAAGGCGACGCCCACGATGATGAGCAACGAAGTGCCGCCGAAGAACGAGGCGATCGCCCACGGAATCGACATCCACCCCATCAGCACCATCGGGATCAAAGCCACGACGAGCAGCCCCGAACCGCCGATCAAGGTGATCTTGGTCATCAGGTCGTCGAGATACTCAGCGGTCGCGCGCCCGGGACGAATGCCGGGGACATAGCTACCGCCCTTCTTGAGGTTCTCGGAAATGTCGACCGCATTGAACTGCGTCGCCACCCAGAAGAACGCGAAGAACATGATCAAAATCGCATAGGCCACCAGATGCAGCACCGTCGGATTCGAAAGATCCTGGGCAAAGCGGTTGAGCGTGCCCGAGAAACCGGCCGAAGTCGGATCCGTGACCTTCATCAGGAGCGCCGAAGGAATCTGAATCAGCGGCTGGGCGAAGATGATCGGCATGACGCCGGTATAGTTGACGCGAAGCGGCATAAAGGTCTGATGCATGCCGCCGTAGACGCTGCTGCCGACGGCGCTGCGGCTCGTCGAGTGAATCGAGACCTTGCGCACGCCCTGCGTAAGCAACACCGTGCCCATGACCACCAGCAGGAAGAAGATGACCAGAATCGGCAACTCGGCGATCGGCGCCGAAGCCTGAACGCCGGCCAGGCCGAAATACCGCTCCCAGGCGCTGATCAGCGCCTGCGGCAGGCGCGAAGTGATGTTGATCATGATGATCAGCGACGCGCCGTTGCCAATGCCGAAAGTGGTGATCTGATCGGCGAGCCACATCACGAACAACGCCGCCGAAGTCATGCCGATGACCGTCATGAGCTGGAACCCGAGCCCGGGATTGACCACGATCTCAACGCCGGCGAAAGCCTGACCGAGCGCGCCCGGGTGGCTGAGCATTGTCGCAATGCCCCACGACTGCACGACGCAAAGCACGATCGTAAGATAGCGGGTAATCTGCGCGAGCTGCTGACGACCGGACTCGCCTTCCTTCTTCAGTTTCTCCAGCGACGGAATGACCGACCCGAGCAGCTGAATCACGATTTGCGCCGAAATGTAGGGCCAGATCGAGAGGAAGCCGATCGCGCACTGACCGAGCGCACCGCCGGTGAAGACATCGAACCAGTCCAGCAAGCCGCCGCCGGCCGAAGTCTGCTTGGCCGTCTCGATGACCTGCTGCAGCGCGCGCCAGTCCACGCCCGGTGTCGGGATCTGCGAAATCAGACGGCACACGAAAACCAAGCCCAAGGTAATCAAAATTTTCTTCCGAAGCTCCGGAATGCGGAACACGTTGGAAAAGCCCTTCGTCATCGACATATCAGTTATCTCTCCTTAGAATTGGAAATATTATGAGTATTATATCAAAAACCCTCGCCTATTAGCAAGTGTAGCCCCGCCAAAATTCACTTAAGGGAGAACTCCACGGCATCAAAAAGGACGCTTTCCGCCACCGGATGTTCGGCTTCGCCGTTCAGCCCGCACCAAAACCGGCTCTTCGCATCCACCACGCTCACGGTTCCCAAGTCGTACCAATGCCACTCATCTGGCAGAATGTCCTGGGCCCGCAAGGAGAACCGCGAGGTCGGCCGCCCGGTATTCGGCGCGTCAATCGCCGCCGCAAACACCTCCTGATCGGGCCGACCGTTCGCCAGCGGCCGAACCTTGAGCCGCACCCGCACGCCGATTTTGGCCCCCGGCTCCACATACGCTTCCGAAAAAAGGTATTGAATGCCGGAACAGTCGCGCCGGGGATTGATGGAAACCGCCGACCCCGAAAGCGAACCGGCGGTCTCAACCATCGTGTACCGCTCTGGAGAAAACGAAACCTTGACATGCTTCGCGTCCAACACCGCGCGAGTGGCGTCTTTCGGCGGCCACTCCCGCCCCACCAGCGTACGCAAGATGCTCTGCGGCCGCCCCGAGCACGAAATCTCCACCACCGTGTCCGGCTCCTCCGCCAGCAGCCGCAGGACGCGCGAAGCCGCCGCCCGGGCCGTTTCCGCGTCAGCACCGCCGAACCGCGACGGATCGCGGGTCAACGCGACCACGGCGCCTTCCGGACTTTGGGCGAACAGCAACGCCCGCGAATAATCGCAGGAGAAGCGGCCCCACCTGCAGGCGCGTTCGCGCACCGCATCGCCCGCCACCGCCGCCTGCGCCTGCGCCCACAGCTCCGAACCGCGGTCATAGAAGCCGACGGGCGTCGGCGCCAGCTGAATCGGCTCGAAGCAATACATGGGCAACGCCCCTTCGTCGCGAAACTTGTTGATCCGCCGATAGCCCTTGTAGTATTTGCGAACCCACGGCGCCGCCGCGCCATAATATCCCGTGATAAAGCGCTCGATCAACCGGTCGACGTCCTGATCGGGATTCCACATCAGATGCGCCAGCAGCCACGCCTTGAGCGGTGCCGAATCCGAATGCGGACCCTGGTTGTCGCCCTCCTCGTAGACCTGCGTCACCCCGTTGTCGCGAAAAGTGCGCAAGTTGGGCGCGAGCGAATCCAAGTCGGGAAACGGATGCGGATAGGCGACGTAGTTGACGAAATAATCCCAAAGGTAGATCCGCCGCGTGAGCCGCCCCCACCCTTCCAAATCGTCAAGAAACTTCTGGTTGCGATCGGACCGGCTGGTGGCCAGCGGCCGCGACATGTCGCACTCGATGTCGCACAGCACCACGACCACATTGGCCCGAGGCCGCAGCGTGCGCGGCGGCTTGCGGCTCCACTGGTAGGCCAGCGTAGTGATGGTGACCGTCGGGTCCGCCTGCTCGACCGCCTCGGCAATGCGGTTGACAAAGGCAATCACCGGCGCCGCCTGCGACCCCTCGCGCTCCGCCAGCGCCTGACACCGAGCGCACTCGCAGCAGTTGGGCCAGTCATTTTGCGAAACGCCGAAATACTTGACGCCCGGATTCGCCCGCATCCGCGCCAGCACGAACTCGATCGCCCGCTGCGCAAGCTCCTCGTTGGTGAGACAAAGCTGCGGCTGGAGGTCAATCCGCTTGCCTTTCACCTGCGAGAACCACTCGGGATGCTCCTTGAAATACTTCTCGACCGGGAACATGCGTCCGAAGGTGTGGGAATTTCCGAGGACGCTGTCCATGCGGAACGCGTCGTTGCCGTACTTGGGCCCGAAATGGAAATGCCGGCCGTGCAGCCGCAGATGCGCCGCAAACTCCACATGGCGAGTAACGTCATATTCGCCAAGGTCCCGCAATTCGAACGCCGGCTTCTCCGTCCGGTCAAGCCCGGCCGGAACCGCAATCTCCGCCCGCACGGGAACGTTAGTCAGGTAGCTCGCCAGCCACTCCACCCCGGCATAGTCCTCCAACAGCCCGTACGCGCCGAAGAGGTGGCCGTGAATGCCGTCGGCGCAGATTTCCAGCCGACCGTCGCGGGCCACCAGCCGGTATCCGTCCGTACCCAGCGTGCCGTCGCCGTGCGCCAGCACCACGCCCTTGGTCGGCACCTCACCTTCGACAACCGGCACCTCGACGCCGACAATGCGCTGAAAATAATAGCTGAGTTCGCCCGCCGCCGTCCGCTGCACCGTCGTCGGCTCGGCCGGCAGCCCGATGGCGAAACCAGCATCGCCGCTACGGGCGATCGTCAGTTCCGCCGCCCCGACCGGCGCCGCCGTCAGCGCCAATGCAAGCCCCATCCAACTTCCAGTCATTGCCAGGCTCCTTCCCTCAGCTCAGCAGCTCGGCAAGCAACGGATCTTTCTCCTTGATTTCCTCCGGCGTCAGGCCTTCGATCTCGTGCGGAAAGACAATCCAGTCGTTGCCGATGTCCCGCTCGTAATAGTCCGGCTTCAACTCCGTAAGATTCTTGCCGGGCTTCCGGTAGACGCAGGCCAGCTTCATCTCCACGCCCAACTCGTCCATCTTCGCCTTCACCGCCGCAGCCGTCTTGCCGGTGTCGAAGACATCGTCGATAAAAAGCACCTTGTCGCCCTTGCGGAACATACTGAAGACGATGTCGCCGTGGGTAAACACCACCGACCCCTCGTTCTGCCCGATGCCGGTATAACTCGCGCACTTGAGCGGCACGTGCTGGATCTCCCAGCCCGAAGCCTTGAAATACTCGTGCACCGAAACCGCCACCGGGGCGCCGCCGCGCCAGAGTCCGACTAGAAAATCCGGTTTCCACCCGCTCTTGCGAATCTGCGCCGCCATCCGCCAGATATCCTGCAGATAACGGTTGGCGGTCAAGTAGTTCTTTTTGACTTCCATGAGCATTACTCCCCAATAAGGTTAGAACTTGAACACATTGCGGTTAAAACCGGTGGTAACGAGATTCATGCGCCCGCGCTGGCACTGCATCATCGACGCCACCAGATAAGTGCGCAGCGAAGAAACGCTCTGGTCGACGTCGGTAATGTCAAAAATCTCCCCGTCATCGCGAATCGTCAGCTGCACGCCATCGTTCAGGTCCAGCGTGACCTCACCCAGCAAATGCCGTCCCCGGGCCCGATCCTTGACCGCCATCAGCACCTCTTCGGTCACCAGCGCCGCACGCATCGGCACGCCGGGCAGGCCGCTGATCGCCCGCGACACTTCCACGATCTCCCGCTCGTCAATTCGCAAATCAAAGACATGGATTCCGGCCTCACGCTCCCGCGCCAGCAAATGCGGAAACCGCTCTCTGCCCGCCACCGCAACAATGACCGCCGCCGAAATCAAGATGCCCAGCACCGGCCCCAGCCCGACCCCCGCCCAGACTCCGCCAATGCCAAAGACCGACAGCACCGCCACTGCCGCCACCGGCAGAATCAAATACCCCACGAAAGTCACCAATCCCGCCAGCAGCGACCGCTCGACGAACATATAGTAGGAATTGAAAAGCCCCGCCAGCGCCAAGGCCAGCGCGCCCGCACCCAGCCAGCGCACCGCCGTCTTCGCCGCCGCCACCAGTCCCGGATCCTCAAGCCCGACCATCGCCACCGGCAAGCCGGGAAAAGCCTCCAACGCCAGCGCCAACACCGCGCCTTCCAACAGCGACCACCGAACGGCCGAAGCCAGCACCTGACGCACGGTGCGCACGTTACCCTCGCCGTAATACACCGTGACAATCGGCTGCAGGGCTACGCCCACGCCGTTAAGCACCTCCAAAAAGCCCCACAGCACCGCCAGTAGCCCCAGCACCGGCAGCCACTGGCTACCGAACACCATGATCACAAACTTGTTGAGAAACAGGAAAAGCAGGCCATCACACAGAAACGCCGCCGCATCGCCAAACGAGGCCGAAACGATCCGCCAGCTGTCGCCAAACGAAAAATGCGCCACCGGCGCAAAGGTGTTGGTGCGGCGCAGAAAATGCAGCGCCAGCACCAGACAGCCCAGGCCTTCGGCCAGCACCGACCCGAACGCGCAGCCCGCCAGCCCGAACCCCCAATGCACCGCCAAGAGCGAAAACACCAGATTCCCCGCGAACACCACCAGATAACCGAGCATGCACAGTATGGAATCGCCGTCGGCATAACCGAGCGACACCAGCAGCATCAGCACTCCCTCCAGCACCGCAACCGGCGCCGTCCAGGCGAAATATTCGCGGGCAAACGCCGTAACCGGTTCCGAAGCGCCGAAAAAGCCCAGATAGAACTCGCGGCCGAAAATCGCCGCCACCATCAGCCCGCCGCCCAAAGCCAATACCGACCACACGCCCTGCATGAAGTACCGGCGCGCCCGATCCCGGTCGCAGCGCCCCATTGCCAGCGAATAGTTCGTCGCCATGCCCGTCGCGACCAACCCCGCGCAAAACGAGACTGCCGACAGGAAAGGACTGGCCAAATTAACGCCCGCGAGCGCATCCGCCCCCAGCAGATTGCCGGCGATCAGCGAATCGGTAAGTCGCACGACATAACTGGCGAGCACGGTAAACGAGCCCGCCAGCAACAGCGACTTGAATTTCTCAACTGCAAAGACGCGACGCATTTAGACCGGCATCACCACCGTCAGCACATTCAGACGATCGCGGCGCTCATAGGCAACCGACTTTGACATCTTGCGAACCATAAAGATTCCCAGGCCGCCGATCTCCCGGTCCGCCGCCGCCGCCGTAACGTCCGGAGTCGCGGCGGCCGTGGGATCGAACTCAACCCCGTCGTCGGTGAACACAATGGTCGCCAGCCCGTCCGCCTGCGTGAAACTCACCGTAAAGCCCGTAGCCCCCGAACACCTCACGATGTTCGAGACGATTTCATCCATGATGATTTGCGGCCGCGGGCTGTCACACTGCGAGGCAATGAACGCCTGGCATTCGCCAAACCCCTTCAAATCCGCCGAGAACCGCTTTTCCATGTCGGAAACTCAGACAAAGGTGAAGATATCGGAAAAACCGGTAATATCAAAGACTTCCTTGACCGCCGGGCAGGCATTGGCAATCACCATCCGCTTGCCGGTCATCCTCTTCATCGACGACAAGAGCACCCGCAGACCCGCCGAAGAGATGTAGTTGACCTCGGCGAGATCAAACACCAACTCCTCCACTCCGTCCAGCACCACCGCCGCTTCCAGCTCCGGCGCCGTCAGCGTGTCGATTCTTCCGATCGGCGCCAGCGTAAGTTTGGCCCCGTCTACCGTCTTGTTGATCTCCATTTCGCCTACTCCTTACTCTACCTTAGCCGACGATATCCGTATCCGACAGCGCCAGCGTCCAGCTCCTTCCGGTCGGCGTGGCCTCAGGATTGCTGATTACCAATTCCGTCTGCTCGCCAAAATGCACGTTTTCGATTGGTGCGACTGACTGGGATCGAACCAGCAACCTTCGGCTTCGGAGGCCAACGCTCTATCCAATTGAGCTACAGTCGCGCTTAATCATCGTATATTATACCATATTTTTTTGCCCGCTCTTCAACAATCTTGTCAAACTCGTCATCATCGTAGAATTCGACCAATTCGTCAGGCCGATCCGGCTCGACCATCAGATAACGGAGCGTGGCCGTGGCAATGCGCTTGAATACCGGCCCGGCCGCATTGCCACCCTGGTGATACTTCGTCCGGGCGTTGAAATCCAAAGTCGTAAGCACCAGAAACTGCGGCTCGGTGGCAGGCACGATGCCGCAGAACGTCGCCCGGTAAAGCCCCGGCGCATAGCCCTTGATGCCCGGCATGCGCTTCTGCGCCGTGCCCGTCTTGCCCGCAACCGAATAGCCGCGAATCGCCGCCCGCCGGGCCGTTCCCTTCGCCGAAGCCACATCCAGCATGATTTCACGCATCGTCCGCGCCGTCTTGGCGGAAATCGGCCGCCCCAGCGCCTCCGGCGAATGACGATACAGTTCCGTGCCGTCGCTCGCGACAATCCGATCCACCACATAGGGCTTCATGCGCAAGCCGTCATTGGCGATGGCCTGATAGGCGCTTGCCAGCTGTATCGCCGTCACCGCGACAAACTGGCCGATTGCCGCCCGCGACCACGAGGCCTTGTCCCACATCCTGCGATTAGGGTCTTTGAGAATGCCGATTTCCTCACCGGGCAGATCGATGCCGGTCTTCTCGCCGAAGCCAAAGCGACGCATGTACTCGTAAAGGCGTTGCGGGCCAAAGTCATAACCCAACTTGCCGATGACGATGTTGGAGGAATGGACAATCGCCTCCTTGAGCGTCATCGTCGGCTCCCACACGTGCGAGCCGTCGCCGGGCAACTTGTAATAGCGGGGATCGTTGCGCGCCGTGCCGTACCGCGTGTTCGGGCTCGCAAAACCGGCTTCGATTGCCGAAGCCAGGGTAATCACCTTCATCACCGACCCGGGTTCATAGACCATGGCCACCGCGCGATTGAGCTGCTCCTCCCCGGAAGCGCGGCCGAAGACCGCCGGATCGAAATCCGGCAAAGACGCCATAGCCAGCACCGCCCCGGTCTTGACATCCATGACGATGCTCCAGCCATAGCTCGCGCCGAACTCCTTCACGCCCCAGTGCAGCGCATCTTCGGTCTCGAACTGAATGTTATGGTCAATCGTCAGAAAGAGATCGGCGCCGGGAATCGGGTTGACGGTTTCCTTGCGCTTGTCGTAAAGCTCGTTGCCGAAGGCGTCGCGCAGGCCCTTGACCATGCCCGGAGTTCCGGTAAGATCACGGTTGTATCGCTGCTCAAGACCGGACGAACCGACATAACCGGCATTCACGCCCCCCAGCACATGCGCCAGATAGCGCCCGTGCAGATATTGGCGCACCTGGCGATCGGAAATCCCGATTCCCGACACCAATCCCGAGTCCGTCAGGGTTCGATACACTTCCGGGTCCGACGAAATCCCCAGCGTCTGATGACGATACCCGGGCCGGGGCTTCGTCGTGGCCATCGCCATGACCTTGCCGGCATCCAGCTTAAGCGCCTTGGCGATCGTGCCGACGATTTCCTCCCGGGTGCGCGGACGTTCCTTGCGGTTGCGCCGGACGACCCGATTGGTCAGCGACACCGGATCCATGAAATATTCCCAGAACGGCACCGACTTGGCGAACGGATAGTTTTCGCCCTTGGCGGAATAAATCGATCCGCGCCGAGCCAGCACCGGATAGGAGATTTCGTAATTCTGCTTCGGAACCTGCGGGTCCAGATGCACGCGGATGAGATGCTGCGACGAATAGACGGCGAAGCCTGCCAGCAGAATCGCCGGAATCCAGAAGCGCCAGTTCTCGCCGCGCATCGAAATCATAGTCAGCGCACCTTGCGCTTGGTCGCGCGGCCGGAATAACTGGCCGTGCGATCCTGCCGACGACGGGCGGCCCGATTGAGCGCCAACTGACCGGGAACCGGAGTTCCATTCGGACGCATCCGCACCGACTGTTCCGGATGAGGCATCACCATCTTGAGCCCATTGCGCGTCAAGGCCAACTGCAGCTTGTCCGGCGTCGTCATCTGCTCCCACCGGATAGACTCCCGCTGACGCGAATCCTCCAGCTTGACCAGTTTGGCCTCCAGAACTCCCTTGGCCCTTTTCAGCTCGGAGCAATTGGAGGATGCCAGCCGATTAAGAATCACCATCACGAAGAAAACGAACAGAATCGCGCCAAAGCGCATGGTGTTCGCCGCCACCACCGACATCTTTTTCGGCATCTTGCGATTTTTTCTCATATCCGTTTACTCCTTTTCCACCACCCTCAGCTTGGCGCTGCGGGATCGGGGATTTAAATTCACTTCATCCTCATCGGCCGTTACGGCCCTGCGGGTCACGGCCCGCGCCCGCGGCAACTCGCCCTCCCAGCGTTCGCCGCCCTGCTGCAGCGAAACCATCTTGCCGACATGCGCGGCGAAGCTGCGCTTGACGACTCGGTCGCTCAGACTCTCAAAGGTGATGACCGCCAGCCGCCCGCCCGGCTTGAGCACCGACCAGGCCCCCGCCAGCGCCCGCTCCAATTCACCGAGCTCGTCATTGACGGCCATTCGCAGCGCCTGAAAGACCCGCGTCGCCGGATGTCGGGCGCCGCGTCGGCCGAGCAACGCCTCCACCAGTTCCGCCAGCTGCCGCGTCGTCTCCAGCCGTCGCGTGCCGCGCGCCTCGACAATCGCCCTGGCAATCCGCCGCGCCTGCGGCTCCTCGCCCAGATCGCGGAACAGCTCCGCCAGCCGCTCGGCGCTTTCGCCGTTGACCAAGTCGGCAGCCGTCAGGCCGCGCGACCGATCCATCCGCATGTCAAGGGGTCCCTCGCGGAGAAAACTGAACCCACGTCCGGCCTCATCCAGCTGAGGACTTGACACACCCAGATCCAACAAGATTCCATCGACTTCATTCCAACCTTCCCGTTCGCAGATTTCCCTAAGTTCACCGTGATTGCCGTGCACCGGCTTCAGCCCCTGGAGCTTTAGCGCGGCAACCGCCTGCAAAGCCTGTTCGTCACGGTCAATGCCCAGCACCAATCCCCCGCGCGCGAGAATCTCCCGCGTATGCCCGGCCCGGCCCAGCGTGCCGTCCACATACCGCCCGCCGCCTTTGACCGCCAACGCCTTGACGGTCGCCTGAAGCAACACGGGGATATGAAGTTCGCCGATCACATTCCTGCCGCCGTAAGAATTTCGTCGAAGGCCGCCACGTCGACTTCGTCTTCAGGCGGCAGCACCGACGGATTGTAGAGCTTAACCATGCGCACAGAACCCACCATCGCGACGGTCGTCGTCAAGTTCGCAAACTGAAGGAGCCGGTCGCAGATGCGGATTCTGCCTTGAACGTCAAGGGTAAGTTGCTGAGAAACCGCGCCGATGGCCGCACACACCTTGTTCAGCGCCGGATCAAGAAGCGCCTTTTCGCGCAGCTGGCCAAGAAACACATCCATCTCCGCCTTAGAGTAGAGATTGAGGCATTTTTCCTTGCGGTCAGGAATCACGTAGACGACATTTCCCATCGCGCCCCGCCATTCGCTGGGAATGGTGAAACGCTTCTTGGGATCGAGCGCAAAATCGTGACGACCTAAAAAGGCCCCCGATTCGCACTCTGTCGACACCGCGACACTCTCTGCACCCTTCTTTGACATTTCTTGACACCATTATACACTTTGACCCACCGCAATGCAATAGGGTTTTTGAAAAAATTAAAAAAATTTTTTATGAAAATGCGGCTAGCAACAGAAAGTCGCTAGCCGCATCTTCGCGGAAATCGGCCGAACTAATTAAACTTGCCCAGCCGCCACTTGCCGAAGCTGCTGCAAGCCCAGCAGCATGGCGTTGGTGTCATTCTTGATCGCCAGACAATCCACGCCGCGCCGCTTCCAGACCTCAAAACCACATTCCGTGTAAACTCCCAGCATCTTGCCCGCCGCCTTGATCTTGCGGCAGCATTCGTCAAACACCGCCGCCACTTCCGGGTCGTTCCATTGCCCCGGCCTGTTCATCGACATCGACAGGTCATAAGGCCCGATCATCACCCCGTCCAGTCCCGGCACCGCCAGAATCGCATCCAGCCGCCGCACGGCCTCAATATGCTCCAGCTGAACGACAACCCGCGGGTTCCGCTCCGCCTCCTGCAAGTACGACTCCACCGACTCGGCACCATACCGAAAACGCCGACGATAACCGCAGCCGCGATTGCCGCCGTGCACCGGATAACGGCACGCCGCCACCGCCAGCGCCGCGTCACGCTCGTCCATCACCATCGGAATGATGATCGCGTCCGGCCCCAAGTCGATGATCTTCTTGATTTCCGTATGGTCGCAGGCCGGCACGCGATAAAACGACGCCAGCCCGTTCGCCGCCGCCGCGATGATATGATCCTGCGCGGTCTTGCGGTCGAGAATACCGTGCTCGCCGTCAATCCACACGAAGTCCAGGCCCGCCGCCGCCACGATTTCCGTGACCGCCGCATCGCCCAGGGTCACCACCGCCCCGAGCGGCAGTTCGCCCCGCGCGATCTTCGCCTCAAAATCCGCATAAGCATCAATGCGCATAACCCCTCCTTACCAGATCGCCTGCCGGCCGCCCAGCATAAACGGCTGCGAAAAGAGTTCCTCGCCGCTGCCGTCGGTCGCATAGGCCTTGATTCGCGCAAAGACCTCGGTAATCGCCCCCTGCCACTCCCGGTGCTCCGGCACCCGCCACTCGATCTCCGTCCCGAGCACGCGCTTCATCACCCCGCGGGCGGTCTTGACCTCCAGCCGCGCCGGCCGATCCACCGTCGCCCTCACGACCTCGCCGTCAAAGCCGAGATAAGTGAAATTAAGCTCCCCGAGCCCGTGCGCCGCGCCATAGAAATTGCCCTGCCGGTAAGCCCGCAGACAGTCCTCGACGGTCTTGGCCTTGACGAGCAGCACATTGACCCCGAACACGTCCTTGCCAACCGACCAGTCCGGCACGAAAAAGCCAAAGCACTGCCGCCCCGTGGCGAGCACCCAGTCCCAGTAATGCTCGCTGTTGTGCCCCGCCTCCAGCACCTCGATGCCCAGCACCCGTGAGTCCCAATCCAACAGCTGCAACAGTAGGCCGCGGTCGAGCTGCGACCAGGTGGGATGGTTAATGGTGACGCCGCCGCCGTCCGGCACTATGAGCCCGGCAATCATCCGGTCGATGGCCGTGCCCCAAAATTCGCCGACACCGGTGCACCAGCCCTGCTTCATGGTGCCGAACCTCCCCCACTTGTCAAAAGTGCCGGACGCGAACGCGCTGCCGGGGGCGCACAGGTGGATCATCACGTCGTAGTCGGTTTCCCCCGGCAGCAGGAAATGATGGTGCTCAGCGTTCGGCGCCTCCAGAAGCCCGTCCGGCCAATTCGGAAACATCAGTTCGCCCTTTTCCCGCAACGGCAGCTGCGCCTTGAGCTGGTCGTCGACATACTCCGGATGGCGGCCGATGATTTCGTTCCAATCCTTCGGCGGGTCGACCCACTGGCCCTTGAAATTGACCTGGTGCGTCTGGTGAAAGCGGAAGAAATCCTTGGTAATGGTCTTCCCCGGCATCCGCGGCGCGCTCGGATAATAATTGGAGATTGTAATGAACTCAAACTGGTGCCGCAGATAGGCGTCCAGCATCTCCTGCGACTCGCAATGCCCGTGGCTGGTGGTGTTGATCCGCCGCACCGAACTCCAGTCGACATTCGCATACGGCCGCGGATTGCGCGGCGCCGTCGACGACGCAACCAACCGCGCCGGGGATTTTTCCACCGACGCCGTCGCCTTCAGCGCACCCGCCGCCCCGGTCGCCAACATCGCGCCCAGAAATTCCTTACGATTCATCTTTTACCTTCCTTTGCCTTGAGAATTCACAGCCGCAATAATTCTGCCGATAGAGCCCAAGCTCGGCCGCCCGGCGCACCGAAAGCTTGAAGCCCTCGCGCTTCTTGAAATTCTCCTTGAGAAAATTCGGCGCGTCCGAAGCGGCGAACACGACTTCGCTCGGCTTGTGCGGCGAAACCGTCAGCGAAGTCGTAAACGCCTCCAGCCCCTGCGCCCGCGCATAGGCCTCAGTCTGGGCAAGGTTGTAGCGGAAACAGCGCTCGCAACGCCGCCCGCGCTCCGGTTCCGACTCATAGCCGGCGGCAACCTCGCGAAGCCAGTCGGCATGATCGTATTCCAGCGCGGCAAAGGCGACGCCGTCGTGCTCGGCCAGCCGCGCGGCCGACTCCCGGCGCCGCTCGAACTCTTCGCGGGTGTCGATGTTGGAGTTCGCGAACAGCAGCGTCACCTCGTGCCCGAGCTCCTTGAGTCGCGGAATGCAGGCGCTCGCGCAAGGCCCGCAGCAGGCATGGAGCACCACCGTCATTTGCGCACGACTCTCCAGGAACGCGGCGGCAGGGTGCCGCTTGCCCGGCAATCGGGGGCGTCAAGCTCATACGCCTGCGCCTCGCGCGACCAGTTGTAAAAGACGGCCCCGACGGACCCGTCCGTCGCCCGCCACACCGAATGCAACACCGTCGGCAGCGCCGGCTCGCGCACCACCGAATACTCGCCCTTCTTCGCGTAAGTCTTGCGGCACATGAACTCCACCGGCCGCGTCGCGCATTTCAGTTTACCCGGCGAAAGCATTTCGCCGTGATAGAGGAAGTCGCGGTGGGCATGATAGAAGCGAGCCGTGTCGACCATCAGCCGGACGCTGGGCGCATAACGCGGATCCTCGTAGCAATTGAGCCGGAAATGATGCACGGTCGGCTGCATGCCCCAGACCACCGAACGCCCGAACTCGACGGCGAACTGATCGGGAAACTTGCCCGGCCAGAACTCCTCGCGATCCCACTTCCCCGCCGCCGGCCACTTGGGATCCCAGGCCGGAATGCCGTCTACCATCGCGAACGAGCCGAACGCGGCAAAGGCACCGTGATAAAGCGCACTCACCACCGGCACCTCCTCAATCGTCGGCGCGCCGCTGCCGGCGAAGCGTTCGTAGCAGCCGAAGAGCGTAATCAGCGAATCGAAGATGTCCATGTACGCCTCCGAAAACTCCTCGCTCGACAGGAGCATTCCCGGGTTCTCGGCCTTGACCGTCTGCAGATACCGGCGATAGCCCTTGACCATGTCGGCAGGGTCGCCCAGCTCGTGATGATGCGCCGGATTAAAGCAGACGCCCTGCGCGGTGCAGCTGATCTCATCCAGATAGACCGACTTGAGCCCCGCCGCCCGAAGCTGTCGGCATTGCTCGCGGATCTTGGCCTGGAACTTCGGCGCCTCGCCGCAGACATACGAGAGATGATGCATCGAGTAGATGTTGAAGGCGATGGCGCGATAGGAGCCGTCGCGGTTCAGCTTCAGCTCCGCCCTGCCCCCTTCCGCGGCAAAGCTCGGGTCGTCGATGTCCCAGCTCTGCCCGTTCATGTAGACCTGGGCGAAGATGCCGGCGTCGGCCAGCTGCCGGCAGGCGGCGGCGAACTTGTCAACGCCGTCACGCGGCGGCCAGTAGTTCGGATATTCCATATCATAGGGGTTGTGATGCCACCAGTACCAGTCCAGCGCGACCGGCACGCCGGCCAGCCGCTGAAAGCGCTCCACCACCTCCGTCACCTTGTCCGCCTCGCCGCGATTCCAGAACCACATGCCGAGCTTTTCCAGCTGTGCATGATCGCGACCGCACGCCTGCCGGTACCACCGCTGCTGACGCGCCCACGGCCGGTAGATTGCCGTCGCCGCGAACCAATCGCCGCGGAAGGTCCGCATCGTGCCCCCGAACGGGACCCGCCAGGCGCGTTGCGTCACGGCATTCGGCGCGACCGGATGCAAGATCGCCAAGCGCAGGGTCTGCGGCGCGAGACCGTTCTCATAGACGAACTGCCGGGCAAAAGTCGCCGTCTGATCGCGCGCATCAAGATAAAACGAAGGAGCCTCCTCGGCCAATATCGCCGTAAACTGAAAGGACGGCACGCCCAGCCGCGACTCCTGCACCCGTTCGCCCGGCGCGCACTGCGCCCAATCCGGACGATAGATCCGCCCCGGTCCCAAGGCCGGCGGATAGAGGATACGCGTCTGATCCGTGCGCGGCAGCGTGACTTCAGGAAACCGCACCGCCTCGACCGCCAGCGCCGAGGACTGGCCCGAATATTCAAAGTCCCAGGTCAGCGCGTCCGCCTGCCGTTCCAGGCGCGCCACCGCCACGAAATCCTCGCCCGCGAGCGGATGACCCTTCCATGTCGCCGTCACCTGACTGCCGTTCGTGACCACGGTGAGCGAACGCATTTCCTCCGCCCGGATCACATTCGTGGTCGCGATGTCGCCGACCGTCAGCGAAAAGCCCAGCTGGGCGCCCAAGGACGCCAGATAAACGAGATTCGTCATGGCCAAAGCTCCGCTTCCAATGCCGCGCACAGCGCATGGTAGACCGGCAGATGCAACTCCTGGATCTTGTAGGTTTCACGCTCCGGCACGCGAATGGCGGCATCGGCAAGTTCCGCCAGGCGACCGCCGCCCGCCCCCGTCAGCGCAATCACCTTCAGCCCCTTGGCCTTCGCCACCAACGCCGCGTTGACGCAATTGCGGCTGTTGCCGCTCGTCGAGAGCGCAATCAGCACGTCCCCGGCCCGCCCAAGCCCCAGCACCTGCTGCGCAAACGCCGTCTCCCAAGCGACATCGTTGGCAAAGGCCGTCAGAATGCCGCTCATCGACACGAGCGACACCGCCGGCAGCGCCCCCTCCAGCTTCGCGACCAGTTCCGGCGGCAGCTGGGCCGCCACCGCCGGCTCCACCTCCCGATGCCGGCGGAACTGCTTGAGCAGTTCACCGACGATATGCTCGGCGTCCGCCGCGCTGCCGCCATTGCCGCAAGTCAGCACCTTGCCGCCGCCGCGATAGCAGTCCCGCAACAGCCGATAGGCCTTTTCGATTTCCGCCGCGCCCTCCTGCAACTGCGGATAGCGAACTGTCAGTTCTTCCAAAATCTCCATTGGCACTCCCGATTTTTCAGCTCCGTTTATTGGCAAACACTCCCAAGGCCAGCAGATACGCCAGGCACCCGAGCAACACCGCCACGATGCCGACCGGCCCCATAGCCTGCTGAGCGACGCCCAACAGCGCCGAGACGATGCCGCCGCCGACAATGGCCATCACCATCAGCGCCGTAATCTCATTGGTCTTCTCCGGTACCTTGTCAATCGCCAGCCCCATGCACATGCCGAAGCTGTTGGCCGTCATCAGCGCCACCACGAACACGCAGATGAGGAACACCAGCGGCGAAGCGACGAGCGGAATCGCCGCCGTCGCCAGCAGCCCGACGGCCATGCACCAGGGGAAGCATTTGGCGGCGGAAATCCGCGCAAACACGATCGCCCCGAGAAACGCCGCGATCGTCTTGGCGACGAAATAGACGGTCGGCCCCATGCCCGCGCGGTTGAGCTCGACATTGTAGACATTCTTGAGGTATTCGGGAATCGCCACCGAGAAGCCCACGTCCGCGCCGACCGAAAAGAGGATGCCGACCGTCATCGCCAGCACATACGGATGCCGCAGCATCTTGAAGCACGAGCCGAACGAAGTCGGCTGGCTCCGTTCGCCGCCCTGCCGGCGCTCGTCGGGAATCTTGGTAACGAGCAGCCACAGGGCGCCGACGACCGTCAAGAGCCCGTAAAGCGGGAACAGGAGCTTCCAGTTGCCGAGCGCCGTCGCCGTCAGATAGACGAACACCGGCGTCAGCGCCGCGCAAAGCGCCTTCACGAACTGCCCGAGCGAGATGCGCGAGGTGAGCTGCGCCTTGTCGACGACATTCGACATCAGCGCCGGCAGCGCCGCCTGGATGATCGTGTTGCCGATGCCGATCAGCGCAAAGGCGACGACATACAGCCACCAGCGCTCGGCATTCGCCGCCAGCGGCACCAGCATCGCCACCGTCGTCACCCCCAGCGACACCAGCACCGCCGCCTTGCGCCCGAGCCGCCCGCACAAGATGCCGGTCGGAATCGAGATGAGCAGAAACCAGCAATACGCGAAAATCGGCATCAAATAGGCGATCGCCTCCGCATTCGCCGCGCATTCGCTCTTCACCTGGATCATCACCGTGCCGATGATGTCGCCGAAGCCCATCACGAAAAATCCTGCCAGAATCGGCAGCAACGCATTGTTCTTCATCTTGTCGCTCCTTACATGTTAGCTACGGCCAGGTCACCTTGGGTGTCGTCGGTGCCAACGCCCATGAAAACCTTTATGATCCGCCCTTCATCAATTTCCGGTGATTATACCAAAAAGTTCGATCAACGCGGCGTGCCCTGTCGGCCTGGAGAATAGCGCCTTAGCGAAAATCGACTAGTGACATTCGACGACCGACGGGCGAGAGACCCGACGGTCGACGGCCGGCTTGAACTTCGACTTAAGCTTGAAAATGCCGTCCATACCGGTCAAATCCAAGCCGTCAGAGCGACTCTTCCTGCCCTTGCAGAAATTCCCTGGCGAGGGCGAGGCCTTCGACCGAATCAAAGCCGCCGACGGCGTCCTTCAGTTCCAGGCGTGAGATTGAATACGACTCATCACCCCTGGCGTGCGTGAAAACCAGGTCGAAATCGCCGTCGAAATTAAAGAGCGACATCACCGTCGCCACGAGATCGCCCATGGGCGGCAAGTCGATGTTGTCGGCCTGAAAGGTGCAGACGAGCACAATCGGCATTACATCTTAAGGCATCCAATCGGGCAGACCAAAATCCCGTCATCCGGTCGACGATAGGCAAACTGTCCGACTGCCGTAAGTACCATTTTGAAAGCTGGCGGGGGGCCCTTCTTGGCTCTGATCAGCGCATCCAGCCGCGTCAGAGTCTTCACGCCCTCTTCAATCAGAAGCCGCCCGCCCAATTTGACCTCAACCAATGCATATGCGCCATTTCTAAGATGAACGACCGCATCGCACTCCAGCCCGGAACGATCATGATAATGCCGCACCTCGCCATCAAGAAATTCTGCGTACACGCGCAGATCGCGCACAGCCATCGTCTCAAAAAAGGATCCTAACGTTGTCAGGTCGTTCATCAGTTCGCCGGGTCCGATCGCCATCGCTGCCGCCGCAATTGAAGGATCGACGAAATATCGCGTGTCCGACGTGCGCACGGCATCCTTTGTCCGAAGATTCGGACACCACGCTGGCATATCCTCGACAATGAAGATTTTCCGCAAGGCATTCAGATAAGAATAGACCGTGTCATCGTCAAGTGTAGTCATCTCGTGCGCGGAAAGGTCCGCCTTGATAACCTTCGCGGTCGCCTGTGTCCCTTGTAGCCGCGCGTACGAGCGCATGATCCGTCGCGCGCGATCCGCATCGCGAGAGACTCCGTCCACACGCGAAATGTCACGATTAACCACCGCGTCGACAACATTCCTCGCCACCATCAAAGACGCACGCTTGCTCATCTGCATCGCTTGCGGCCAACCTCCGCGGCAAGCCAAATCGGCAATCTCCTCCAATTGAAGTTCATGCGCGGCAGGGACATTCTCCACCCAGCCCTGCGAAAACAGGTTCCCCAAACTGACCGTTCCCGAAGACTCCCCCGATTCCCACAACGACATTGGACGCATCTTGAGCCAGGAAAAACGTCCCGTCCCGGAATGCTTGAGTTCATCGATATCGACTGGAACCGCAGAACCCGTGATCATGTAACCGCCGATGACGCCCTCGCGATCCGCACGATGACGGATGGCATCCCACAGCTGTGGCGCAATCTGCCACTCGTCAATGAGCCGCGGACGAGCCCCGTCAAGAATCGCAGATGGCGCAATCTGGGCGCGAGAGATATTTTGATCGCGATGCTCAGGATCATCCATGAAGATTGTGCTTTTGGCAACCTGATGGCAAGTCGTCGTCTTCCCACACCACTTGACGCCCTCTACCAAAACCGCAGCCGAGGACTCTAACTTGAGAGCCAAAAGTTCATCTACAATTCTTTTTCTATAATCTGCCATAACGGTAAGAATTATACCATATATAACAAGCAACCGCAATCCACTCGGGCAGTTGGTTCATTTTCGTTCGGGCAGTTGGTTCGTTTTCGTTCGGTGAATTGGCGAATTACCGCATCTCCACCCCGACCTTGAAGAACCGCCACCCGCCCGGCGCGGGCGTCTCAACCATTTCTGATGACCCATTCCTTGAAAAAGGAATCCGTAAACCGATATTCACCGTCGACGGCATAGACCAAATCGTTGTCTTCGAGTCGTTTCAAGGCCTTGCGAACGGCCCCTGCGTTCGGAATTCCGATGTTTCGAAGGAATTCGGAGCCGTAAACCCGGACTCGTCCATATCGCGCCAAGCCAGACAAAACCCGGTATTGTGTCGGTGTCAAAACGGAAACTGCCCGCTCAAACCCCTTGCGTTCACGCATGAAAACCACGCCCAGCGCCGACTCGAAATCAGACTCTGAAACCGTCGCCCCAAGCTCCGTCACATCCCATAGCGCAGCGCAAAACTCCTGAACGTCGCCAGACACGCCACACACCGTTTCAATGATTCGGCGGGCCGTCTCAACAGTAGCGATCCGTCGCCCTTGCCTGAATCGTCCGACGAGGAAGCGCGCTAGATCATCCGTCTCGATTACCCCGACGTCATAGGCCGCGGCACTCTTGAAAAACGGGCTTTTCGAATCGTTGAATATGCGCCACATTTCATGTCGAACGCTGCCAAGAAAGAAATACGGCACGTTTTCCTGAAACTGGATCCTGCCTCTCATTTCAGCGAGAACCTTATCGGCATCCGGAAGGCGGAGGACATCCTGAAACTCGTCAAGTACAACGCAGGTCTTGCCGTCGCCGGACACCTTCTCCAGCAATGTCAGGACCGCATCAAGCGAATCCGGCGCATCGGCCGCCAAAGCGTCCACCGTGATTTTCGTCGACCCGTCGGCCGGGTCTATCACGAGCGAAGGCCGGAGGCGCGACACCAAGGACATGACTTTCTTCAAAAACGGCATCGACGAGTTCGCGCGACCGACGCCCTCGACGATCCGCCGGCACAGATCCGACCGAGATCCGATGTAATAAAGGTCGATGTAGATGAGCCGTTCGCCGCGGATGTGTCCGATGGCCTCGCGGACAAGCGATGTCTTGCCCATTCGCCGTTCACCCTGCACGAAGACATGTTGCCCGGACTTGACGAAGCCGCGAATGTCCCGCTCCGCCTTCTTACGTGCACAGAAATGCTCACCACTGACCGCGCACCCATATCTGAAAGGATTCACCATACCGACGCCTCCTTAGCTTGATGTGAGTATTATACCAAATGGATATTACCTTTTGGTATAATTTTTGAAGGGCGGGCGTAATGGAGTTTCACGAGGCGAGGGTTCAAACGAGTGCAATCGCTTGCTTATTGAATCTCCCGCCCATGTCCGCACCCCGATAGCGGATGCGTCGCCAGCGGCCTTCAAGGCGCTTCGCTTGCGCTTGCCAACCGCGCGGCCGAATTCTTCCTGCTCGGTTTTATGGCGCAATGTCGGCTGCGTCGGGAAGCTCGCCTTCGTCACCGCTCGCGTCCGTCTGTCGCCAAGGCGACAAACGAACCTAGACGCTCGCTCGGGATTCCGTCGTCAACAAGGCGCCTCACCAGACAGAATACACATCCACTCCTCCATCACGTGCCGAAGGC
>JAZLMR010000037.1:0-10923 GCA_045598785.1 Kiritimatiellia bacterium | reverse complement strand
CTCGCTGATATTTTAACACAGAGACACAGAGGCACAGAGGTTGGTGTAGATATAATGGCAAATCTACGAATTTGATTTTCCCCCATTTGGTTTTCTCTGTGTCTCTGTGCCTCTGTGTTAAAACTACGGCGCTGATTTTTGTTTGTGGCGTTGCGCTTGGTAGGGGCTTTGATGGGGCTTGGCATGGTTTTGCTTTCCAGCGTGCGAGAAGATTTGGCGCGTCCGTCGATTTTTGTGTCGTCCACGGATTAACACGGATTAACACGGATAAGATTCAATCCGTGAAAATCCGTGAAATCCGTGGATAAATTCGTTGGTCGCCGCTTCTTCTTAGCGGCCCGCGGAGCTGATTTTTTGCGCTCTAGCTCTCGTCACACCCGCAATCACCCACCACTTAGAACTTAGCTGGCTTAAGTCAACCTAACCTCCCGGCCACTGCCGCTTAGCTATTTCAATGATTGCTGTCGTCAGCTCTAACTCAACCAAGCTTTAACCCCGTAGCCCTCCGCCAAGCGAAAATTTCAATCGTACGATTTACAGGCGTTTCGCGTCTCACTCACCCCTGGTCGTCGGGCCGCCGCACCAGCCGTAGGCCAGCAGCGACATTGCGCGGTAAAACCGAGAAGCGATAATTCGGCTGCGCGGCAAGCAGAGCGCAAGTCAAGCGCTTCACTTACGTACCGGAATGGTGACATGGTCTGAAAATGCGAAATTCTAGGGAGAAATGATAAAATGGTCGGAGCAAAGGAGTGGGAATATGAAACTTATACAGAAGCGGTTGGTAGGTGCGGCGGTGGCGCTGATGGCGGTGGCGCTGCCGGGCGCGGTTGTCGAAAACGACTGCCTGCGGGTCGAGCTTGACGAAGCGTCCGGGCGGCTGATCGTGACCGACCGGCGTACGGCGCGGGTCTGGCGTTCGCTTGCGGACGATCATCCCGTTGCGGTGGAAAGTTGCACCGTCGCCGGCGCGGCGATCGCCTTCAAGGCGCGGGTCGGCGGGGTTGCCGAAGCGCTGACCGGGCAGGTGACGCTGGCGGGCGAGCGGCTGCATTGCCGGCTGGACGCGATGCCGAAGGCCGCGTTTGCGGAAGGGGATGCGAACCTGGTCGGGTGGCCGTGCGGCTTCGAGGCCGAAAAGGGCGACCGGTTCCTGCTGCCGCACGGTTCCGGGTTTTCGTTCGCTGCCGAGGAAACGGACCTCGGCGAGCGCTTTGACGCGCGCATGCACGGCTATTCGCGCGAGTGGCGTATGGGCATGTGGGCGCAGTATGCCGAGCGGCTGGCGGCGGACGGCGAGATCCTGGGCGCGGGCGGCTATCTGGCGGTCGTCGAGACGCCGTGCAATTCCGTCGGCTTCTATTTGCAGCGGGCGAACGGGCGGATGGGCTTCTCCTGCCTGTGGGAGCACGACCTCGGCACCTGGGGGCACGCGCGGAGCATCCGCTTCGAGTTTATGCCCGAATGTTCGCCGATGGCGGTGGCGCTTCGGTATCGCGAGGAAATGCGCCGCAAGGGCTATTACCAGACTTTTGCCGAAAAGGCGAAGGCGCGGCCGCAGTTGGCGGAAAAGCTGCGGAAGCTGGCGGGCGCGCCGAGCGTGTGGTATTGGGCGATTGACGGCGACAAGGCGGGCGTCTGCCGGTATTTGCGCGAGCGGTGCGGATTCACCGATTTTCTCTTCCAGTTTGCGAAGCGCAAGGACCTGGGCGTGTGGGTGACGCCCGAGGAAGTGCAGGCGTGCGCGGAGGCGGCGCCGGGAGTGCTCCTGACGGAATACGACATCTACAAGGACACGATGGAGAAGAAGTATCTGCCGATGATCGAATACGTGCGGCCATACTGGTCGCTGGAGGCGGCGGACAACGACGACATCGTCTACGATTCGAAGGGGAAGGCGATTCGCGGCTGGAAGGTGGCGCTCAAGGGCGACTACGACGGCTTCGGCGATGGGCTCGGCTGCGCGACCGTCTGCGAGCAGACGATCTGCGCCTACGTGCGCAAGCGCCTGACGGCCGAACTGGCCAGGTATCCCGGGTATACGGGGCGCTATCTCGACGCGACCGGGTGCTTCGAGCCGTTCGAGTGCTACAATCCGAAGCATCCGATGTCGCGGCGCGAGTGCGTTGAATATCGTCGGCAGATGATGGCGATTCCCGGCAACGAGTACGGTCTCTTGTCGTCGACGGAAGACGGCCAGGACTTTCTCGCGTCCGTCTGCGACTATTTCACCTGCGGGTTTTCGGCGGCGAACGACTATCGCGTGGACGGCGGCCGGTGGATGTGGAAGATCTACGACGGCGAGCCGCCGGACGAAATTCGTCGCGGCACCGACGAGCGGACGCGGATGCCGATTTTCGAAATGGTCTATCACGGCTGTCAGGTTGCCTATTGGGACTGGTGCGACTACAATTTCAAGTTTCCGAAAATCTGGTGGAAGCGCGACCTTTTTAATGCGCTTTGCGGCACGCCGCCGCTTTATTTCTTCAACGAGGAGACCTGGATGCGTTTCCGCGACCAGCTGAAGGCCAGCTATGCGGTCGCGACGCCCGTCGCCAAGGCGACTTATTCGACGCCGATGAAAGCCTATCGGCTGCTCACCCCCGACCGGAGCGTCCAGCGGGTTGAATTCGAAAACGGCGTCGCCTCGACCGTCAACTTCGGCGAGCGGCCGTTTACGATGAAGGACGGTTACGTGCTGCCGCCGCACGGCCATCGCTTTGAGGGGCTTCGGGAAGCGACGGAATAGCGGATATTTGGTATCATATCCGGCAACGGCTTCGGCTGCAGTCATTTCAGGGAGCAGGCAAATGGAATTGTCGATTCTGATCAACAAGTTCAACATCAAGGGGCGGCTGGTGGCGCTTCAGCCTTTTGGCAACGGCAACATCAATGACACTTTTCTGGCCATCTACCGCAACACCTTTACCGAGACGCAGGTCGTGCTCCAGCGCGTCAACCGCAATGTCTTTCCCAAGCCCGAGGTGATCATGTCGAACATGCACGAGATCACCAAGCACTGCCACGAGAAGCTGGAAGCCGATGCGGCGGCGGGCAACGACGACCGGGTCTGGCAGATGCCGCGGATCATCAAGGCCAAGGATTCCCGGGATTATGTCACGGACGACGAGGGCGAGGTCTGGCGGGTGCTGACGCGGATCATGTCCGCCCATGCCTTTGACGTCGCGCAGGGTCCGGAACACGCCCTGGAATGCGGCGCGGCGCTCGGTCACTTCCATTATCTCATCTCCGACATGAGCCCGAAGGACATTGCCGATCCGCTGCCCGGCTTCCACATCACCTCCGGGTATCTGAAGGCCTATGACCGGACGCTGAAGTCGGCGAGCGCGAAGCAGCTTCTGAAAAGCTCGATGGAGGCGAAGCGGCTGGCCAGGTTCGTCGAGGAGCGGCGCGGGCTGGCGCTGTGTCTGGAAAAGGCCCAGCGACGCGGCGAGCTTAAGAAGCGGATGTTTCACGGCGACCCCAAGGTCAACAACATCATGATCGACGACGTGACCGGCAAGGGCACGGCGATGATCGACCTGGACACGGTCAGCCCCGGGCTCATCCATTTTGATTTCGGCGACGCGCTGCGCTCGATCTGCAATCCGGCCGGCGAGGAGGAGACCAATCTTTCGAAGGTGGTCTTCGACGAAGACTTGTGCACGGCGTTCTGCAAGGGCTACATGAAGGAGGCGGGGCCGTTCCTGACCGCGGCCGACCGCGCCTATTTCTACGACTCGATCCGGCTGCTGCCGTTCGAGCTGGGGCTGCGGTTCTTTCAGGATTATCTCGCGGGCAATGTCTACTTCAAGACTTCGCGGCCGGAACAGAATCTCAATCGGGCGCGGGTGCAGTTCCGGCTCTGCGAGTCGATCGAGGCGCGCGAACGGTCCATTCGCAATTTGCTTAAGAAGGTCTGAGAATGAAGAAGGTAACGGTGGAATATCGCGTCGCCTACGCGGATACCGACAAGATGGGCGTAGTCTACAACGGCAATTACCTGACGCTTTTCGAGCGGGCGCGCAACGAGCTGATGCGCGCGTGCGGCTACACCTACAAGGACTGCGAGGCCGACGGCTTCATGCTGCCGGTAGTGCATGCCGAAGTGGACTACATCCGCCCCGCGCTCTACGACGACCTGCTTGAACTCACTACCTGGGTGCAGCTCCAGAAGGGCGTGCGCCTGGAGCTGGCGTGCGAGATCCGGCGGAAGGGCGAGAGCGCGCTGCTGGCGAAGGGCTTTACGCGCCATGCGTTCGTGTCGATTCCCGGGTTTCGCCCCTGTCCGCCGCCGCAGCGGTTCCTCGACTCCATCCGGGACTGATCGCCATGGCCAATCTGACCCAACTCCGGATGCTGGAGGAGCTGAACGGATTTCTGCTGGTGGACAAGCCGGCCGGGATCGCCTTTTCGACGGTCGTGAAGACCGTCAAGCGCAAATTCAACCTGGTGAAGGTGGGGCACGGCGGCTCGCTGGACACGATGGCTTCGGGGCTCCTGATCCTGCTGATCAACGACGCCAACAAGTTCGTCGGCGAGGTGATGGGCGCGGACCGCGCCTATGAAGGCACCGTGCGCTTCGGGCTGCGGACCAACACCGGCGACATCTATGGCGCGAAGACCGGCGAAGGGGCCCGGGAGCTGCCGGACCTGGCCGCCTTCCGCGGCGATCTCTTTCAGGTCGAGCCGCGGTTCGCCGCCATCCGCAGGGAGGGCGCGGCCGAATACGAAGTCGTCGACACCGGCGAGCACGCGCAGTTCCTGACGCATGTCTATCGGCTGGATTTCGAGGCGGAGCGTTTTCGCCTGGTTGCTTCCAAGAGCCTGATCGTCCGGGCGCTGATGGACGAGCTGGGCGTGTGCCTCGCTTCGCTGCGGCGCACGCGGATCGGCAAGTTCGAGGTCGCGAACGCCATTGCGTTCGACCGGCTGCTGGAAACGGATCTGAAGGATTTCGCCGCATGCGTGACTCCGCTCTCCCAGGCCTTGCGGTAGGTTTTTTCGACGGCGTCCATTGCGGTCACCGGGCGATTCTCGACGGGGTGGACGCAGTTCTGACTTTCCGCAACCATCCGCTGACGGTCCTGTGCCCTGCGCGGGCGCCGCGGCTCATCATGACGGCCGACGAGCGGCTGGCCGCCCTGCGTGCGGCCGGCGTTCGGCAAGTCCGGGCGCTGGAGTTCACGCCGGCGCTCGCGCAGCTGTCGCCGGCCGAGTTTTGCCGGCAATATCTGCAAGGCCATGCGATTCGCTGCGGCGAGAACTGGCGGTTCGGGCGCGCGGGCGCGGGCGACGCGGAGTTCGCGCGCCGGCAGGGCGTTCCCGTCGAAGTGGTGCCGTATGCCGAGTGGCAGGGCGAGCGGGTTTCCTCTTCGCGGATTCGCGCGGCCATCGAGGGCGGCGAACTTGAGGCGGCGGCGGCGATGCTGGGCCGGCCCTTTGAACTGACGGGCAGGGGGTTTGCGGGCAAGGGGCTGGGCGCGGCGCTCGGGTTTCCAACGGTGAATCTGCAGCCGGAAAATCTGGCGCTGAAGCTGCGGCCGGGCGTCTATGCGGTTGAAGCGGCGGGCGTGAAGGGCATTGCCAATTTCGGCGTGGCGCCGACGATGGGCGAGCGGGCATGGCCGGAACCGGTCATGGAGATTCACTTTCTCGCTTCGCCGCCGCGGCCGGAGCCCGGGTTGCGTGTTCGGCTGCTTCAATTTCTGCGGTCGGAAAGAAAGTTCGCTTCGGTTGACGAATTGAAGGCTCAAATTGCCGAGGATTGTGCTAAAATAGCGTTATGAGTTTTTTCAAGGCTTATGACATGCGCGGCACTTTCGGGACGGATTTCGATCTCGATACCGTCTATCGGGTCGGGCTGGCGCTGCCGCAGGTGGTCAAGGGGCGGCGCTGGCTGATCGGTCGCGACGGGCGCAACACCTCCGTGGCAATTCGCGAGGCGCTGTGGCGCGGGTTGGAAGCGTCGGGGGCCGAAGTGACGGATTTGGGCCTTTGCACGACGCCGATGGTCTATTTCTTTACGGCGCAGGACGACTTCGACGGCAGTGTGATGATTACCGCCTCGCACAATCCGCCGGGCGACAACGGGCTCAAGGTCTCCATGCGCACGGCGTTGCCCGTCGGCTATGCGAATGGCCTCAACGAGGTCGAGCGGCTAGTTCAACTCGCGGGGACAGTCCCCGAGGGTTTGACGGGGACAGTCCCCACGATTTTGGATTTGATGGGGACAGTCCCCGAATATTTGGCGCGTTATGTTGAATGGCAACGGGGACAGACCCCGGAAGTAAAAGGGCTGCGGTATGCAGTGGACTGCTCTAATGGGTCTGCGGCTATTTTGGCGGAAAAGCTGTTTTCTGGCGCGAAAATCTTAAATAATGCGGTCGATGGCAATTTCCCGGCGCATTCGCCGAATCCGCTGAATGCGGAGGCGCGGCGGCAGCTGGCGGAAGTGGTCATCGCCGAAAAACTCGACTGCGGCGTTATTTTCGACGGCGATGCTGACCGTTGCATGTTTATTGACGAGCGCGGCGAGTTTGTCCAGCCCGACTACCTGATCCCCATCGTGGTTAGTGGCGACCGCCCTTTGACCGGTGGGGACAGTCCCCGCGAAGTCGGTGGGGACAGTCCCCGCGAAGCTCCGGTTGTGATTCATGATGTACGTACGAGTCGGGGAGCCATCGAGGCCATTGAGGCGATGGGCATGCGACCGGTGATGGTCCCCGTGGGGCACGCCTTTGCCAAGCCGCTGCTGCGGCAGTATCAGGCGGTCGGCGGCGGTGAACTGGCCGGGCATTATTATTTCCGAGATTTCTTCGGCTGCGATTCGGGCGTCTTGGCGGCGCGGCGGATTTTGAATGTGATTGCGCAGGCCAAGCGTGAAGGGCGGACCTTCTCGCAGCTGATGGCGCCGATTTCAACAAAGTACGCCAATTCCGGGGAATTGAACTTTAAAGTGGCCGACAAGGCGGCGGCAATCGTGCGAGTCCTCAAGGTAGCGGAGTCGGAGCTGATGCCGAAGGGGGCGGGACCCGGCCCGGAAAAAATCACCCTCGACGGCGTGCGGCTGGAGTGTCCGGAGGGGTGGATTAACGTGCGGCCGTCGAATACGGAACCGTATTTGCGGCTGATTGTCGAATGCGATACGCCCGAACGGTTGCGGGCGTGGACCGAGCGGCTGCAGCGGGAGCTCAGATGATTGTTGACTTTCACGTCCATTCGACGGCCAGCGACGGCACTTGTTCGCCGGCAGAACTGGCGGCTCGCGCCGACCGGTTTGCGGTGCTGGCGCTGACGGATCATGACAATGTCGACGGGGTAGCGGAGCTTAAGGCGGCACCGTCGGGCGCCCGGTTGCTCGCCGGCATCGAGCTGAGCATCGATCCTGGCGCGGGGTTCGACCAGTTTCATCTGCTGGGGCTGGGGGTGGATCCCGAGTCGTCGGAATTGAAGGATTTCCTGCAGCGGGTGCTGGCGGGTCGCAATGCGCGCAACGAGCGGATCATCGACAATTTCCGCCGGCTGGGAATCGACATGCGGGAGCCGGCGGCCGACGGGCGCACCATCTATGATTATGCCCACGGCGAGGTGCTGGCGCGGCCGCATTTCGCCCGGTGGCTGATGGCGCGGCAGCTGGTGGCCGATCCGGCCGACGCCTTTGCGCGCTATCTGGCGCCCGACGCGCCGGCGGCCACCCGCTGCTACGAGTCGCGCTGGCATCCGCCGCAAGCCGAGGCGATTCAGGTGATTCACGCGGCGGGTGGCCTGGCGGTGATGGCTCATCCGAAATACTGGCGTCGCGAATGGAAGACGGTCGGCTGCGACTATGCGGCGGCGGCGCGCGAGCTGGCGGCCTTGAAGGAGCGCGGCCTGGATGGCGTGGAGGCGCGCTATCAGGCGAATACGCCCGAGGAGAACGTGGAGTTTGTCCGGATGACGGCCCGGCTGGGGCTTCTGGCTTCGGCCGGCAGTGACTTTCACGGGGCGAACAAACCGACGATTCCGCTCGGGATGGAAGTCGACGAAACTTATATCGCCCCGCTTATGGAGCGCCTCGGCTTATGAACTGGCTGCTGATATTCGCGTCGCTGGTGGTCGGCACCTGGAACGGCAACTGGTTTCCGTCCGGGCGGGCGGAGCACCGGGCGCACCCGGAAGTCGAGGCGGCGACCATCGCGGCGTCGGCCAGGATGCTGGCGGCCGGCTTGCAGGCCATCGATCCCGACGGCCGTCACGACGTCATTCTCTGCCTGAACGAGATGCGCGGGCCTAAGGTGGCTTCTAACCTGGTGGCGCAAATCGGCCGCCCGGGCCTGCGGGTCGTGGCGATTTCCGGCTATCGGCGCCGCGACCGCTTTGATATGCAGCAGGATGTCATCGCGACGACGCTGCCGGCCACGGCGACGGGGTGGCGCAAGTTCCGGCCGGCGGGCGAGGAGACGCCGCCGCGCGGTTATGCTTTCGCGGCGATTGAGGTCGAGCCCGCCCTTACCGCTGCGGTGTATGCGGTGCATCTCAAGTCCAATTACGGCGGACGTTCGCCCGCGGCGGCGGCGCTCAACCGCCGCAAGCGGACGCGGGCGATTGCCGAGATCCTCGCCGACGAGGCCGAGCGCAGTCCGCGCTTGCCCTGCGCGCTGATTGTCGGCGACTTAAACGCCGACCGGTGGCGGGCCGAGTTCGCCGAAGAGCAGATGTTCGGGATGATGGAGCGCGCGGGGTTCATCAACCTGCTGTTGCTGCTGCCGCCCAAGGGCCGCGGCACGCATCCGTCGCGCACTTACGGCGACAGTGCGCTCGATTACGTGATGGCGCGCAATTTTGATTCGGCGGCGTTGCCGCAGATTATTCCCAACGATTCGCTCTCGGACCATCGGGCGCTTTTTACGTTACTCGAACCTACGAAAGGCAACCAAAGATGAACGGACAGGACAAGGTTAGAAACTGGCGGGGAAACCTGGGGCTGCTGGCGGCGGTGGCGCTGGCCTTCACGGCTTCGGCGGCGCGGATAGTCGAGGTGCCGGTCTGGCGCGGCGAGACGCATACGCGGATTTTGCACGACCACGTGCGGCTGGGGCCGGCGCCGGCGGGCTTGGAGGTCAAGGCGGGGGTGGCGCAGGAAGTCCGCTATCTCGACCGTCAGTTCGGTACGCATTACCAGAGCTTTGCCGATCGGGTGGTCTGGGGGTCGCAGGCCGTCGGCGTCAAGGTGCTGTCGGTGACGGCCGCGGCGGATTTGCCGGCCGGCGAATACCGGTGCGGCGACCTGTGCGTCAAGGTGCTGGACCGGGTGCTGCCGCCGGCGAAGGAATGGCGGTATTTTCTCGACCTCTGGCAGCACCCGTGGGCGGTCGCGCGCTGGCACCAGGTGGAGCCGTTCAGTCCGGCGCATTATGCGGCGATGCGTCCGCTCTGGGAAATGCTGGCGGCGGCGGGCAACAAGACGCTGACGGTGACGCTTTTGGATCGTCCTTGGAACCAGCAGTGCTATGACGCCTATCATTCGATGATCCGGCATGTCCGTGGGGCGGACGGCAAGTGGCGCTTCGACTATCGGATCTTTGACGAATACGTGGAGTTCGGCCGGAGCTGCGGGCTCGGGCAGCACATTTCCTGCTACACGATGTGCCCGTGGGATTACGAGGTGCGCTGGGAGGACGAAGCGGGCGACTGGCATGCGGCGAAGGCGGTTCCCGGTTCGGAGGCGTTCAAGGAATACTGGGGCGACTTCCTGACGGACTTCGCCGCTCATCTCAAGGCGAAGGGCTGGTTTGCGGACACCTATATCGCGCTCGATGAGCGCTCGCCCGAGGATGTCTTCAATATCGTCCGCTTCATCAACGCGAAGGCGCCGGGGCTCAAGGTCGCCTTCGCCGGCGCGGACATGCCGTCGCGCTACGAGGGCATCACCATCGACAACTGCTGCGTGGCGCTGCATCATCTCAAGCCTGGCGCGGAAAAGGAGGCGGCCGCGCGTCGCGCCGCCGGGCTCCTGACTACCTATTACGTCTGCTGCAATCCCGATTGCCCGAACACCTTCTGCGACAGCGAAATCGAGGAGGCGTTCTGGCTCGGGGCCTATCCGGCGTTTGGCGGCGTGGACGGCTTCCTGCGCTGGGCGTGGAATTCCTGGCCGCAGGATCCGATTCACGACGCTTCCTATACCGGCATCCTGACGGGCTGGAAGGCGGGCGACACTTTCCTGGTCTATCCCGACGGGTCGCCGTCGTTGCGGTTCCTGGAGCTTAAGAACGGCATCGTGGCGGCGGAGAAGGTGCGGATTTTGCGCAATGAGGGGCGGCTGACGGCGGAGCTCAAGGCGCTGGCGGCGAAATACGAGCGGGGGTCGGCGCTTAAGCGCAAGACCGACTTTGCTGCCGTGCGCGCCGCAACGCTGAAGCTGGTGAACGAATAACGGCGCTGATTGTTTTAGCGGCCCGCGGCGCCGATTTTTTTGATTGAGGCTTCGCGCCTTGAAGGGGCTTTGAGTGGCCTAGCATGGTTTTGCTTTCCAGCGTGCGACCGATTTGGCGCGTCCGGACTCGCTGTGGGGCCGACTAGCGACTAGCGACGGCCGACGGCCGCTGTAGGGCCGACTAACGACGGCCGACGGCCCACTTCCGTGGCGTGACCGACTAGCGACGACCGACGGCCGACTTCCGTTGCGATTAGCTGGCGCTCTGCGCTTTGAAATCGTCGCGCCATTCGCCAGGCGATCATAGCGCTTCGCTCGACATCGCCGCCCGGCCCCGCCTTCCTCAGTCAAGCGGCAGGTTTTTCCGCTCCGCGCTTGGGTGCCGCTGGAGTCGTAATTGTAGGGCGCGTCCGTCGATTTTTGTGTCGTCCACGGATTAACACGGATTAACACGGATAAGATTCAATCCGTGAAAATCCGTGAAATCCGTGGATAAATTCGTTGGTCGC
>JAZLMR010000036.1:0-30260 GCA_045598785.1 Kiritimatiellia bacterium | reverse complement strand
CTCTTCGTGGTGGATCGCAGCGACCTCGATTACCAGACGATCAAGGAGTACGACCGTTTCGAGAAGGGCGCGGCGAATTCGAACACCTCGACGAAGATTCTGGAATCGCAGCTGGACGATCCGAATGCGCGGATCATCATTACGACGATTCAGAAGCTCGGCGTGTTGGTCTCGCGCAATCAGTCGCACGGCGTCTATGCCAAGCGGTGCGTCATCATCTTCGACGAGTGCCACCGCAGTCAGTTCGGCGAGCTGCACCAGAAGATCACCAAGACCTTCAAGAACTACCACATCTTCGGGTTCACTGGGACGCCGATCTTCGCGGTCAACGCGGGGACGAGCGGCAACATGCTTTTGCGGACGACGGCCCAGGCGTTCGGAGATCAGCTTCACGCCTATACGATTGTTGATGCGATTCGGGACGGGAATGTGCTGCCGTTCAGGATTGCGACCGTCAACACGGTGAAGCAGAAGGAGGAGAAGCCCGACAAGAGGGTGCGGGCCATCGACACCGAGGAGGCGATGCTGGATCAGAAGCGCATCGCGAGCGTCGTCCGCTACATTCTCGACAATTTCGATTCGAAGACCTACCGCACGAAGGCCTACACGGTCAAGGGTGTCAAGAGGTTCGGCTTCAATTCCATCCTCGCCTGTGCGTCGATTCCCGCCGCGATGAAGTATTACGACGAGTTCAAACGGCAGATGGCGGAGGGCGGGCGTCAGCTCAAGGTCGCGACGATTTTCACCTACTCGGCGAACGAGGACGATCTGGAGGACGGTTCGCTTGACGCGGGTGGGGATCCGAGCGAGTTGCCGCCGGTGAGCCGTGATTTCCTCGAATCGGTGATTGGCGACTACAATGAAGCCTTTGGCACAAAATTCTCGACGGACGGGGAGCAATTCCAGAATTACTATCGAAATCTTTCCGAGCGGGTCAAGAACCGCGAGATTGACATCCTGATTGTCGTCAACATGTTCCTGACGGGATTCGACGCGACCACTCTCAACACGCTGTGGGTCGACAAGAACCTGAGGATGCACGGACTCATTCAGGCATTCTCGCGCACAAATCGCATTTTGAACTCGGTCAAGACCTTCGGCAACATCGTCTGTTTCCGCGATTTGCAGAGTGAGACGGACGAGGCCATCGGGCTTTTCGGTGATAAGGATGCCGCCGGGATTGTCCTTATCCGCACCTTTGACGAATACTACAACGGCTACACCGACGAGAACGGCAAGTATGTGAAGGGCTACAAAGACCTAATTGCCGATTTGCTTGCAATCTTCTCACTCGGGCAGCCGATTGTCGGGGAAAAGGCGGAGAAGGATTTCATTGCTCTGTGGGGCAAGATCCTCAGGATGCGCAACTTGCTGTCCTCGTTTGACGATTTCACCGACAAGGGCATTCTTGCGGATCGGGACATGCAGGATTACCAGAGCGTCTACATCGACATGTACGGACGTTACCGTGACCGCGAGAAGGTGGAGAAGGAATCCATCACGGATGATGTCGTCTTTGAGATGGTGGTTGTGCGTCAGGTCGAGGTCAACATTGATTACATCTTGATGCTGGTGGCGCGGTATCACCAGGAGAACTGCAAGGACAAGTCCATCAAGGGGACGATTGACAAGGCCATTGGCAGTTCGCTGGAGCTGCGTTCGAAGCGCGAGTTGATCGAGGCGTTCATTGCGAGTGTCAACGCCGATGGAAGCGTCGAGGAGCAATGGATGGCGTTTGTGAAGGAGCAGAAGCGCCGCGATCTCGATGCGCTGATTGCCGAGGAGAATCTTAAGCCGGACGAGACCGCGGTGTTTTTCGAAGGCTCGCTGCGCGACGACTTCCTCAAGACCACCGGTACTGACATCGACCTCATACTCCCGCCCATGTCCCGCTTCGGCGGTGGCAATCGCGAGGAGAAGAAGCAGTCGGTCATCGCCAAGCTCCAAACTGTCTTTGTGCGCTATCAGGGCTTGGGGCCGCAATTCGGAAGGGATTTTGATTAGTTGGTGCAGTCATTTTTTAGTATAATGTTGGATAATTGGTGATGGAAACATGCTGGTAAGGCAAGGGGAGGATAACGAATGGTAACGCGTATGGTAGGTTTTTGTTTGGCGGCGGGTCTGGTCATGGCGGCGCCGGCGGCCGAGAGTTGGGTGACCGAAGGCTTTGAGGCGTTTTCGCGCGGCACCATGGGTAACGGCGGTCAGAACCTCTATGTCTCGAAGCGCGGCGTCTTGCAGCGCATCTATCAGTTCGACCTTGATAAGAACGGCGTCTTTGACTTGTGGTTCGCGAACTGCCAGGACCATCACGAGTCGGCGCCGAGCTATGTCTACGACGTGAAGTCGGGGCGGCGCACGGCGACGCTGGCGGGGCAGGGCGCGCGCTCCGGCGTCGTCACCGACCTCGACGGCGACGGCATCGACGACGTGGTGGTCACCGGCTTCTTTGATATGGTGACGCCGTTCGCCTGCGCCGAGGTGTACTACGGGCAGGACGACGGCTCCTATTCCGACCGCTGCAAGGTGCGCATCCAGTCGCCGCACGCCGTCGATACCACTTTCGGGGTCTTTGACGCGAGCGGCAGGAAGTCGCTCGTCTTCGCGATGCCGAACCATAAAATCGTGCGCGTCTATCCGCAGACCGAGCTTGGGTTCGAATGGAAGCGGTTCACTGACCTGGCAATCAACGCCGATCTGCTGACGGCCGGCGACTTCGACGGCGACGGCTACGACGATCTCGTCTGCCGCGATTCGACCAAGACCTCGTCGACCGTTTACTGGGGCGGGGAAAAGGGACTTGACCTCGCTCGCCGTACCGAGCTCGCCGAGTTGCCGGCGGCCGATTGCCTTAGCGCCCAGGAGGAAGCGGGGATGCAATCCGAACTGGAAAAGAAGTATGTCGCGCCGCGGCTATTGGAGACGGTGACGTGGAAGGGGCGCCGATGCTTCACGCTGTCGACGGGCAAGAAATACATCTTCTTTGTCGCCGATCGCAACCGTCAGGTGACGCGGCATTTCGAGTTTCCGGTCGCGCTCGGCTATTCGGTGGCGACGGGCGACTTTAACGAGGACGGCTTCGAGGACGCGGCGGTGGCGAGTCAGGTCGCGAATCCCGCGGACCGCGAAAAGCAGCAGAGCTTCATTTTTCTCGGCGGCGCCGACGGGCTTGACACCGCGCATCCGATCCGCCTCGACACCCGCAGCGCCGTCAGCGTCCGCGCCTGCGGCAATCGGCTGCTGTTCGGGCAGTGCTCGGCCGGCATTCTGTACACCAACGACGCCCTGCTCTTCGAGTTCCGGGACGGCAAGTTCAATCCCGAGCCGCGGCGGTTCGAGGGCGAAGACATGCGGCGGGCGGAGTTCTTCCGCGGCGCCGACGGCGAGCTCAAGGTCTATCTCGTCAACCATTACTCGCGCCGTTCGGTCGGCTATGACAAGACTTACGTCTACTGGGGCCGCGAGGGCGGCAGGTATGACGCGCAGGACCGGCTGGAGGTGCCGAGCTGGTGCGCGGTCGATGCGATTGCGGCCGACCTCGACGACGACGGCTGGGCGGAGCTGATGGTCTGCAACAATTCCGAGAATTCGCTCGATCGCGACCCGGGTCACCATGTGCACCATTTCGGCCCGCGCGGCTTCGAGCCGGAAAAGACCTATCTGCTGCCGACCGACATCGGCTGGGGCGCGGTCTTCGGCGACTTCAACCGCGACGGCTATCTCGACTGCATGAGCGTTTCCGACCACTGGAACACGCTGTCGGTCTACGAGGGCGCGGCGGACGGCAAGCTGCACCGGGTCAAGGACCTGGTCTATTTCCCGGCGCCGGACGAAAGCGAGCTCAAGAAGCAGAAGGTCGTCAATTCGCAGGGTATTCTCGACGCCATCAAGCCGCTCAAGCGCATGCGGGGCGGCGGGCTCAGGTGGCTGTCGACGGCTGACTTCAACCGCGACGGCTGGCTGGACGTCGCGGTGGCGACCGCGCAGGAGCGCTCGGTGATCCTGCTGGGCGGCGCGGACGGCTTCCGGCTCGACCGCAAGCTCGAGTTCGCCGCGCCGTTCTGCTGCGGCGTGCGCGTCGCCGATCTCGATGGCAACGGCTGGCCGGATCCGATCTGGGGGCGGCATTGCTCGCAGCCGCAGGGCAACGAAGTCTACCGGCAGCCGCATCACTCCTACGCCGACATCTACTGGAACGGCCCGGGTGGCATGAAGGAGTCGCGCAAATGCATGCTGCGCGCCGATGCCGCGAGCAACCTCTGCGTGGGCGACCTCAACGGCGACGGCTGGCTGGATGTCTTCCTGGCGAGCTATCAGGGTGACATCGACCGCGACATCAATTCCTTCATCTACTGGAACCGCGGCGGCAAGTTCGACAACTACGACCGGCAGGACCTGGTCACGCACGCGGTTTCGGGCTGCATTGCGGCGGACTTTAACGAAGACGGGCGCTGCGACCTGGCGATTGCCAACCACAAGATCTTCGGCGACCACAAGGGTGACAGCGAGGTCTGGTGGAATTCCGACGAGGGGCTGCTGCCGAGCCGCACCACCAAGCTACCGACCTGCGGACCGCACGGTATGAGCGCGATCGAGCCGGGCAACGTGTTGACGCGCGGGCCCGAGGAATACTATTATTCCGAGGTGCGCCAGCAGCCGGCGGCGGGCGTGATTTCGGCGGTCAAGGTTGACGCGGAAGTGCCGGCCAAGACCTGGGTCAAGGTGCTCGTGCGCACGGCGGCCGACGCCCAGGCGCTGGAGCGGGCCGAGTGGCGCGAACCGGTCGGAACGGAAGTGGCGAAGGGCGCCGCACTCCAGTATCGGCTGGAGCTGGGGGCGAAGCTGTCGCTGTCGACGCCGCGGGTGCAGCGGGTCGAAATTGAGTTCTGAGGACGAGAATTTTCACTGAAACAAGGAGAAAACCATGAAGCGAATGATGACTCTGACGCTGGCGCTGGCGACGGCGGCGGCATTTGCCGAGCGCGTGGAAACGCGGCTTAACGACTGGACTTGCGACGGCGAGAAGGTGGCGATTCCGCACACCTGGAACGCGCTGGACGCCGCCGACGGCCAGGGCGCGTATCCGACCGACCGCGACAATTCCGTTGCCGGCAAGGGCTACTTGCGCACTTCCAAGACCTATCGCACCGAGCTGCCTTTTCCCAAGGTCGAGAAGCGTTATTTCGTCAAGTGCGGCGGCGCGGCGGTGACGGCGAAGGTGGCGGTGAACGGGCGGCTCGTAGGCGTGCACGAATTCGCGCAGACCGGCTTCTGCTTTGAAATCACCCCTTATCTCTATCAGTACGGCAACACGCTGGAGATCGTCGTCGACAACTATTACGACGAGGATCTGCCGCCGCTTTACGGCGACTATTCCGTCTGCGGCGGCCTGTATCGGCCGGTGACGCTGATCGAGACCGACCAGCTCTGCATCGATCCGACCCGGGACGCGGGCGATGGCTTCATCGTCGAGACGGAGATGGACGGCACGGTGCGCGTGCAGACTTTCGTGAACGGTGCGGACGCGGCGGAAGTGACCTATACGGTTAACGGCCAGACGTTCTCGGGAAGCGAGTTCAAGGTCTCGGGGGTGACGCCCTGGAGCCCGGAGAATCCGAAGCTCTATGACTTCACGGTCACGGCGCGGCAGGGCGCCTGGAGCGATTCGGTCACGCGCAAGATCGGCTTTAGGACCGCCGTCTTCAAGCCGGACGGCTTCTATCTCAACGGCCAGAAGCGCCAGATGCGCGGCGTCAACGTGCATCAGGAGCGCGAAGGCAAGGGCTGGGCGATTACCGAGGCGGACATTACCGAAGACCTGGAGATCGTGCGGCGGATGGGCGCGGATGCGGTCCGCGGCGCCCATTATTCGCATTCGCAGTTCTTCTACGCCGAGTGCGACCGGCTGGGCATCATGTGCGACATCGAGATGCCGGCGGGCTCCTACGTCAAGACCAACGCGCTCTATCTCGCCCGGCTTAAAGGCACGGTGCGCGAGGCGGTGATGCAGTGCCGCAATCACGCTTCGACGGTCGTCTGGTCGATCTACAACGAGCTCTATTCGGTGTGGGACAAGCACCGCGGCGAGATGGGCCCGAAGGACGGCGAGATCGTCGCCCGGCAGGTGCAGGCGTGGATCAAGGAGCTCGACACCTATCACGCGACCACGTGCGCGGCGGCCTATGCCGACCGGGTGGAGCTCAACCGCATCGCCGACGTGCCCGGGTTCAACGCCTATCCCGGCTGGTATCACGAGGGCGGCGAGACGGGGTCGACTTCGCATGACATGGACAAGCGCATTCAGAACTTCCTGGACGCGAGCCAGGCGCAGACTGTCGGCATCGGCGAATATGGCGGCGGCGCCTCGATGTGGCATCATGCCAATCCGTTCGTGCGTCCCGAGCCGGGCGACGAGTTCCATCCCGAGGAAAATCAAGTCGACCTGCACCACATCGAGTACGGCATCATCAAGGCCGATCCGCGGGTGTGGGGGTCGTTCGTGTGGGTGATGTTCGACTTCGCGAGCGACTGCCGTGACGAAGGCGATCGCCGCGGCATTAACGACAAGGGGCTGGTGACGCGCGACCGCAAGACGCTCAAGGACACCTATTACTTCTACAAGGCCAACTGGAATCCGGAGCCGATGCTCTTCCTCTCCGGCAAGCGGCTCGTCAATACCGCCGCCGACAAGGTGCAGGTGGTGGCGTTCTCCAATGTCGGCGAAGTGACGCTGAAAGTCAACGGGCAGGTGGTGGCGACGCAGACGCCCGATGCCGCCCGGACGGTCACTTTCGACGGCGTGCAGCTTAAGGCGGGCGTCAACCTGATCGAGGTTGCCGCCGGCGGCAAGACCGATCGCTGCAACTGGCGTTGGAATCCGGCGCTTTCTTCGACCAAGATTCAGGACAAGTGACCATGACGGCGGGAGTGTGGCTGCTGGCGGCGTTGCCGTTCTTTACGCAAACCGTGGAAACCGAATGGCCGGACGCGGCGGCGGCGGCGGCCGCCTCGGCCAGGCTTGAGCTCTTGGGCGAAGGGGAGCGTTTTTGCTTTTCCGGGCGCTGGGACGACCGCAATCCGCGCGCGCCACTGCTGGCGAAGGCGCTGGCGCCGACCGGCTTCAAGTCGACATTTTATGTCTGCGGGGCCGACACTGCCGATTATCGGGAAGCGTTGAAGACCGAAGTGGCGCTCGGCAACTCCATCGGCTGCCATACGCTGCACCACGGCTTTATGTACCGGATGCTGCCGGGGAAGAGCTTCCGGGAGATTATGCTCAACCGCATCCAGCTGGAAGTCGACTCGCAAAGCCCGGTGGTCACGCTGGCCATGCCCTATGGCCTGAATGCCGCCTCTTCGCGAGCCGTGGGCTTCGACAACACCAAGGTGGTCGGGCAGGCGGCGCACAATGCGGGCTTGCTGGGCGGCGCCGAGACGCATTTGCAGGTGGCGGAGAAATTCGGGCTGTCGAAGTTCGAGTGGGTGGGGTCGATGGTCTTCAATGCCAATGACCAGAATCCGGATCGGGCGAAATTTGCCGCCGGCATGCTTCAGGGCACGAATCTGGTGGCGAAGGGGACGCTCCCGTCGGGCCCGCACCTCACCTTGGGCGTGCATCCCTGGCAGGATGACGCGGGCATGGCGCGCCTGGCGGAGATGGTGCGGGAGGCGGTGGCCGTTCCGGGCACGGTGTTGATGAACGAAAACGAGTATGTCGCCAGATATATGCAGGTCGTGAACGGCTCGGTGCGCAAGACCAAGGTCGAGGGCAATCGGGTGACGTTTGAAATCCGTCGGCCGTCGCCGTTCGCGCTGGGCGCTTCGGTGCCGGTCAATCTGCGGCTGTCGGATGGCCGCTGGCTTCAGGTGCCGGCGCCGGCGACCGAGGTCGTGCCGTCGCGATTTGAACGGGTCGACGGCGCGCTGACGGTGTCCGAAGACGAAGCGCGGTTCCAGCTGGCTTATGTCAACCGGTCGTCCGAGCCGCTGGAGGCGGTGACGGCGACCTTGCGGCTGCCGCCGGGTTACAATCCGGGGACGGTTTCCCGCGCGCTGGGCACCTTGGCACCCGGGCAGGAAGTCTCGGTGGAGTTTGTCGCCGAGCCGCCGCTGGAGCCGCTTTTCCGCGAGGGGGCGCTGTTTGCGGCGGTGGAGCTCAATGCCCGCGGTCGGCGGATCTGGGCGCCGCTTGAAAAGACGCGGTCGGCGGCGGCCGGTGCGGTCGGCTGTCCGCGGGATTGCGCGGCGGTCTGGGGGCCGGCGCGGCTGCCGCAGCTGCCGGCGTCGGTCGCGGACTGGTCGCGAGTGGAAGTCCGGCTGACGGACGGCTGGAAGGCGGCGGACGGCGCCGACGAGGGCGATGCGCCTTGGGCGGTTTCGGCGTTTGGCAAGGGCGAAGGCGGCAAGGTCCGCCGCGCCATCGGCTGGACAAAGGCGAAGCCGGGCGAGGAACAGGCGTTGGCGCTTGCGTTTGATCTTGTCGTCGATACGGCCAAGGATGGCGCAGAGTGGGACTGCATCTTCGCCGGCGGTCATATTCGCGATACTAATGTGCGGCGCTTTCTCAATGGCGAGGAGCTTAGGGAGCCGAAGGGGCCGATTATGCTCCGTTCCGGCCGCAACCGGCTGGTGATCCTGGTGAGCGACCTTGACGCGGAAATGGTCTCGACGGTGCTGGCGGTGCGCAGTCTGAAGACCGGCGCGAATGCCGATTTCGTCAGTCCGCTCAAGTGAGTCGGTGAACTTGGACAACGCCGGACTGAAGCGCGCATACGACCGTTACGTCGACCGTTACCGGTCGGTGGACGGCATCTTGCCGAGCATGATGCAGCTCAAGTACGAGCACACGATGAAGGTCGTCGAAAATGCGGAGCGGATAGCGGCGGGCGAGGGCTTTGCGACGGCGGAGCGGACGGCGGCGCTGGCCGCGGCGCTCCTGCACGATACCGGGCGCTACGAGCAGCTGCGGGTCTACAACACCTTTCAGGACTCGGAGTCGGTCGACCATGCGGTCTTTTCGCATGACCTGGTGGTCGGCGAGGGGTGGCTGGACGGTCGGCCGGATGCGGCGGCGATCCTGAAGGCGGTCCTTTATCACAATCGCCGGGACTTGCCGGCGGACATGGATGCGTTTACGGCGGTGCTGGTGCATACTGTGCGCGATGCGGACAAGCTGGATATCTTCCGGGTGCTGGAGGATCGGGTGGCGCGGACGGACTGGCGCACGGATACGCGGGCGTTCTGGAACCTGCAGGTCGGCATCAAGCCGAACCCGCAGGTGGTGGCCGCGATTCGCGAGCGGCGACCGGTCGACTACCAGCATATCCGTTCGCTGGCCGATTTCGTGCTCATTCAAGTCGGCTGGATGCTTTCGGGGCTGCATTTCGCCGTGTCGCGGCAGCTGGCGCAGGCGCGCGGGCATCTGGAGTTCCGGCGGCGCTTCCTGCGGGAAATCGGCGGCGGACCGGAAACCGATGCGCTCTGCGACCTAGTCGTCGCGGCGGCGCCGCGGCGGCGGGGTTGAGATACGGCCGAACGCGGACGGGGTATTTTGGTATAATATGCCTTGATTATGACCTTGCCGCAGAGAATTGCGCTGATTGTGAAACGGGGGCTGGAGCTCCTGCATCCGTGTGTTTACGGGGAGCTCGGGGTCCAGAATGCGTCCGCTGAGATTGCCAGCGCGCTGGAACGGGAAGTCGCGATGCTGATGCCGGGGAAGGATGCCAAGGCGGTTGTGGCGGCGTTTATGGCCCGCCTTCCCGAAGTGAAGCGGCTCGTGGAGACCGATGTGCAGGCTGCTTATGAGGGCGACCCGGCGGCGACGAGTCCGATGGAGGTCGTGATGGCCTATCCGGGGCTCTATGCGGTGACGATTCATCGTCTGGCGCACGAGCTCTACAACCTCAGGGTGCCGATCATCCCCCGCGTCATGTCGGAACTCGCGCATTCGAAGACGGGCATCGACATTCATCCGGGGGCGACGATTGGCGAGCGGTTCTTCATCGATCACGGCACGGGCGTGGTCATCGGCGAGACGACCGTCATCGGGAAGAATGTGAAACTCTACCAGGGCGTGACCCTGGGGGCGAAGAGCTTTCAGAAGGATCCCGAGACGGGGGCGCTCGTCAAGGGCATCAAGCGCCATCCGAATGTCGAGGACAATGTCGTGATCTACGCCGGGGCGACGATTCTCGGCGGCGATACGATGATCGGCCATGACAGTGAGATCGGCGGCAGCGTGTGGCTCATCGAGTCGGTGCCGCCGCACTCGCGCGTCTACAACCAGCCGCCCGCGCCGGCCATCAGGACGAGGGCGTGAGCGATGGGTGCCATTTTAATTAGTTGGTGAAGTTCTCGGTTCTGACATCGTAGCGGTCCGCGGAGCCGATTTTTTGTTGGTGGCTTCGCGCCTTAAATTTGCACCCGACGGGCGAGGCGGACTGATTTTTTGGTATAATATCCCTAATGGGCGATGCTTTGCGAGTGTATCACGGATCGAAGGCGGGCATTGAGGGATCGATCAAGCCGATCGGGTCTTCGGTGAACGACTTTGGTCGTGGCTTTTACCTTGGCGATGAGCCGTCGCAGCCGCTTACGCTCATCTGCCGCGGGGCGCGGCCGACGTTTTACACTTGCGAACTCGACTTGGATGGGCTGCGGGTTCATCGGTTTGACGACGGACTTGACTGGGCGCTCTTCGTTGCCTGGAATCGTGACATGATCCCCGAAGAGTTTCGCGGCGTGTATGATGCGCGGTTTCAAGCGATTCGGGCGGAGAACGACATATTGATCGGGCGCATTGCCGATGACCGGATGTTCATTGTTCTCGACATGTTCTTTAAGAATACGCTGTCCGACACGGCGCTTGTCGATTGTCTCAAGGCGCTCAATCTCGGCTATCAGTATTGCGTGTTGACTGACGCCGCCTGTGCGCGGGTGAAGGTCGTGGATTCGCGTGTCCTGTCTGAGGACGAATGTCAGACGCTGCGGAAAAAAAGCCATCGTCAGCGGCAGCGGGCGATTGACGAGGTGGAGCGGATTCGCCTCGGGCATTTGCACGATGGTCTTTTCTTTCAGGAGATCTTGGCACGGGATGCGAAGGAGGTATGCAGTGAAGCTTGACCTCTTTAAAATGCAGCAATGCTGGGTTCAGGCTCGGGTCTTCGAACGCGCGGACAAGGCGGGCTACGATATGATGGCGTTCGTCGCAGCGTTTATGAATTCGTCCGTTGCCGAAGGGCTTGACGCCGACTATGACCGCATGCAGTGGGCGGGCGAGGCGTACGTGCTTGAGGCGGTCGTCAACGAGGCGAAGCTCGCTCGTGACTCCGCGGCGCAGAAGTTCGACCGCGAGGCCCTCTTCTGGGCGGGATTCATCTACCGCTTCTGGAGCTTCAAGACCGGGGAGTCGAGCCGTGCGATTCATGCGCGGTTTCCGCTGGCCGACGTGCTGTCGGTCTATCCTGGTTTTCATACGATTTCCAATGACCGCGCGGTCGAAGAGATGATTGCCATTGCCGAACGGCGGGCGGCTTGAAAAGGGTAAAAGTTAAAGGTTGAGAGGATAAAATGGGACTTTCAGTTGGTATCGTAGGTCTGCCGAATGTCGGCAAGTCGACTTTGTTCAATGCGCTCACCAAGAAGCAGCAGGCGGCGGCGGAGAACTATCCGTTCTGCACGATCGAGCCAAATTCGGCGATCGTCGAGGTCGCGGACGCGCGGCTCGAAAAGCTCGCGGAGATGGAGAAGAGCGCGCAGATCATTCACGCGACCGTCGAGTTCACGGATATCGCGGGGCTGGTGAAGGGGGCGTCGAAGGGCGAGGGGCTGGGCAACAAGTTCCTGGCGAACATCCGCGAGTGCGATGCGATTCTGCACGTGGTGCGTTGTTTTGAGAACGACGACATCATCCATGTGCAGGAAGGCGGCAACAAGTCGGCGCCGATCGATCCCGTCGGCGACGCCGAGGTCATCGAGACGGAGCTCGTTCTCGCCGACATGGAGCAGCTGCAGAAGCGCTATGACCGGGTGAAGAAGGAAGCCCAGGCGAAGCCGCCGCTCCGGCCGGAGGCCGAGGCTTGCGCGGCGCTCTTGAAGCATTTGGAGGAGGGAAAGCCCGTCCGCGCGTTTCCGCGCCAGGAGGGGGACGCGATTCTGCCGGTGCTGGCGGAGCTTCATTTCCTTACGGACAAGCCGGTCATCTACTGCGCGAACGTGGCGGACGACAACGTGACCGGCGAGGGCAATGCGCATGTCGCGGCGCTCAAGGCGTATGCCGACCGGCAGAACTGCGCGATGGTCGTGATCAGCGCGCAGATGGAAGCGGATCTCGCGGGACTTTCGGACGACGAGGCGCAGGAGTTCCTGCAGAGCTACGGGCTGGAGGAAAGTTCGCTCGATCGCACGATCAAGCTCGCTTACGACACGCTGGGCCTGGCGTCGTTCTTGACGGCGGGGCCGAAAGAGTCGCGCGCGTGGACCTTCCGCAAGGGCTGGAAGGCGCCGAAGTGCGCGGGGGTCATCCATACCGACTTCGAGAAGGGCTTCATCCGCGCCCAGGTCGTGAGTTACGACGATTATGTCAAGTATGGCGGCGAAAAAGGCGCGCGCGAGGCCGGAGTCCTGCGGCCGGAAGGCAAGGAATATGCAATGCAGGACGGCGATGTCGTCGAGTTCATGTTCAACTGAGGTGGAAGAGGTGGCAAGATGAGAATACGTCAGATTTCGATTTTTCTGGAGAATAAGCCCGGGCAGCTTTCGGCGATTTGCCAAGCGCTGGCGGATGCGAAGGTGAACATTGTCACCCTGTCGCTCGCCGACACTGCGGATTTCGGCATTGTCCGCATGATCGTGGACGATCACGAAATGGCGAAGACGGTGCTGGAAGGCAAGGGTCAGGTGGTCAATGTGCGCGAGGTGATTGCGGTTTGCGTTCCCGATCGCCCGGGCGGAATGGCCGAAGTCATGCAGGTCATCGATCAGGCAGGGGCGAATATTGAATACAGCTATGCCTTTGCGTTTAATCAGGGCGAGAAGGCGGTGCTCGTCTTTCGCTTTGATGACAACGCCAAGGCGGAGCGTGCGCTTAAGGCGGCGGGCTATACGACGTTGGGAGAGAATGAGGTCAGCGAAGCGAGCAAATGAGAATTGTTTGATTGTTCGGATTGTTCGATTGAAGGATTGAGATGAAATACGTAAGTACGAGAAAAGGGATTGAAGCAACCAGCGCAGAAACAGTGTTCCAGGGCTTGGCCCCGGATGGCGGACTCTACGTGCCCGTCTTGCAATCGAACAATCCGAACAATCCGAACAATCTGAACAATCGAACAATCTCCACGCTCCGTGATGCCGAGGAAGCCGTGATGGCGGCGCTTTTCGACGATTTGCCGACGGCGGTGAGAACGGCGGCGGTAGATCGGCTGTGCAGTCGGTTCCCGGCGGCGGACCCGATTCCGCTGGTGGAAAAGGACGGCCTTCACATTCTGGAACTCTTTCATGGCAAGACGGGCGCGTTTAAGGATGTGGCGCTTTCGATGCTGCCGGTCTTCATGCGGCATGCGGCGAACGGCAAGCGCGTTTTGATCTTGACCGCGACGAGCGGGGACACGGGGTCGGCGGCGATGCAGGGATTTGCCGGGGTCGAGGGCACGGAGATCATCGTCTTTTATCCGGCGACCGGCACCTCGAAGATTCAGCGCCTGCAGATGACGACGCCGGCGGAGCGAAACGTGCATGCCGTCGGCATCCGCGGCAACTTCGATGACGCGCAGGCGGCGGTGAAGCGCATTTTCGCCGACAAGGCGATTGCCGCGGAAGCTGCGGCGCATGGCATTACGCTTTCGAGTGCGAATTCGATCAACACGGGCCGCCTCGTGCCCCAGATCGCGTATTATGTCCTTGCGGGCGAGAAACTCAAACACTTAAACCCTCAAACACTCAAACAATTCGACGTCGTCGTGCCCTCTGGCAACTTCGGCAACATTCTTGCCGCCTACTACGCTAAGCGTCTCGGCTCGCCGATTCGGCGACTGGCGGTGGCTTCGAATGTGAACGACGTGCTGGCGCGTTTCGTGAAGACGGGCGTTTATGATCCGGGCGATAAGTTTACGGTGACGAATTCGCCCTCGATGGACATCCGCATTTCCTCGAATGTCGAGCGGCTGTTGTGGATGCTAAATTACGACGAGTCGCTGGACGAAGCTTTGGCGATTGCGGCGGCGGGCGCGGAAACGGCGCGGCTGATGCAGGACCTGAAGGCCTGCGGCCGGTATGAGCTGAACGAGAAGGCGAAGGCTCGGCTGATGGCCGATTTCGTCGGCGCCGTCGCGACGCCGGAGGAAACCGAAGCCGAGATGCGGCGGCTGCGCGAGGTGGCGAATTACCTCGTCGACCCGCACACGGCGGTGGCGACGGCAGTCGCGAAGAAACTCGGGTATCCGCAGGACGCGGTGCCGTGCGTCGTGGCGGCGACGGCGACTCCGTACAAGTTCCCCGAGACGTGCGCTCGCGCGTTTGGTGCGGACGTGCTCACCGATCCGCCGCCGAGTTTCCGCGACCTTGAGAAGCTGCCGATTGCACAGAAGAAGATCGTTGAAATCGGGGAGATCGATCAGGCGGTCAGGGATCTTTTTTAAACACAGAGACACGGAGACACAGAGTTATGAAGCATGCGATTGTGAACGGGGTGGAAATCAGCGGCGAGGCCGTGCAGTTTGAGTTGGATCGGCTGGTCAGGTTCTATATGAGCCATGGAATGTCGATGGAGGAGGTGAAGAAGAACTTGCCGAAGCTGGAGGAGAAGGCGCTGGAGCAGGCCGTCGGCGCGAAGCTGCTCTTTGACCGGGCGATGCAGCTTGACCTTTCGGTGTCGGCGGCCGACATCGACGCCGAAGTCCAGAAGGTGGTCACGCAAGTGGGCGGGCAAGAGAACTATCTTAAGGCGCTGAAGGCGCAGGGCATTGCCGAGCTGGAGTTCCGCAAGGAGCTGGAGAAGGGCGCCAAGGTCAACAAGCTCGTCGAGCAGGCGTGTGCGTCGGTGGCGGAACCGACGGATGCGGAAGTCGCGGCCTTTTACGAGGCGCATAAGGCCGAGTATGTCGAGTCGGAGCAGGTCTTGTGCCAGCACATTCTCGTCAAGGGAACGGACGATGCGGCGCTCGACAAGATCAAGGCGATTCGCGAACGCATTGTCTCCGGGCAGGCTGATTTTGCCGCCGAGGCCAAGGCGAATTCCGATTGTCCGTCGGGGCAGGAGGGAGGCTCGCTCGGCTGGTTTGGCCGCGGCATGATGGTGCCGGAGTTCGACAAGTGCGCGTTTGAAATGAAGAAGGGCGAGGTCTCGGGCATCGTTACCACGCAGTTCGGCTATCATATCATCTACAAGGCCGATCAGAAGGGCGGTGGCCAGCAGACGCTGGTGGATGTGCACGACCAAATCAAGGACCTTTTGCGCCATGAGGCCCGGGGGCGGGCGATGGATGCGTTTGTCGCCGAGTTGCGCGAATCGGCGAAAGTCGAATATCGTGAATGCTGCGGGCGGCATCTGCACGGCAAGGGCGAGGACTGCTGCTGCGGGCACCACGGGAAGAAGTAAGAAGTATGAAGTATGAGGTATGAAGTGAGAGGAAGTGGGAAGGAGAGGGAACGATGAAGAAACTGGTTTTGGTTGCGGGTTTGGCGGCGGTGGTGTTTTCGGCATCGGCGAAAATCGAGCTGGGCGCGCCGTTCACGGACGGAGCGGTCTTGCAGCGGGGCGTCAAGTGCCCGATCTGGGGCACGGCGACGCCGGGCAATCGGGTGGTCGTCGAATTCGCCGGGCAGTCGGTGGTGGCAACGGCGGACGCGGCGGGTAAATGGCGAGTGGCGTTGGCGCCGCTCACGGCTTCGGCCGAAAGCCGCGAATTGAAGGCGACGGAACTTGAGCCAGGCTGGCTGTGGGATTCGCCGGTCGCGGAGGCTACGGTCGGCGATGTGCTGGTGGGCGAGGTCTGGTTCGCGTCCGGCCAGTCGAACATGTCGTGTCCGCTTTGGGGCGAATCGTCGCGCTTCCGCGATGCCAATGGCGCGTTGGTGGCGGCGATGGCCAATCAGCCGCTGGTGCGGCTTTGCCGGACGCCGCAGAAATGGTCGCTTACGCCGCTGAAGTTGAAGGCGAAATGGTTCCCGATGACGGCGGCGGGGCTCAAGACCAGCCAAATCTCGGCGGTCGGCTATTATTTTGCCCGCGAGTTGTATCTGGCCCTGGGAGTGCCGGTCGGGGTGATCAACAGCGCCTGGGGCGGCACCAATATCGATGCGTGGACGCCGCGCTGCGGCTGGGAAGGCAAGGAGAGTCTCCGGATTGTCGCCGAGCTGCCGCTGTTTGACGCGGAGCATCAGGCGGAATTCGTGAAGTCGATGACCGATGGGGCTTACGCCGAGTATGCGAAGCAGTATGCGCCGGTTCACAGCCGCCCCCAGGATCCGCATCCGCAACAGCAGCCGACGGTGCTCTGGAACGGCATGGTCAAGGATTATGCGCCGTTCGCCTGCAAGGGCTTCATCTGGTATCAGGGTTGCCACAATGCCTGGGAACATCAGCTTTATTGCGCGAAGATGCATGCGCTTTACGACGGCTGGCGGCAGGAGTTCGAAAATCCGAACTTGAAGCTTTACTTTGTGCAGCTGGCGCCGTATACGAGCAACTGGAATGGCTTGGCCGCGGCGCAGAACCAGTTTGCGGCCGAGGAGCCCAACGCGGCGATTTCGGTGATTTCCGATTGGGGTAATTTCCGTGACATTCATCCGTGCTGGAAGGAAGTCGTCGGCAAGCGGCTGGTGGTGCATGCGCTGAAGCGCGATTACGGTTTCCCGATTGAGGATGCTGACTCGCCGGTCTGCACTAAGGTGGAGTATTCGGGCAATCAGGCGATTCTCAGCTTCGACCATGTTCAGAACTGGTATGTCTACAATGCCGACCGGTCGAAGACGGTGCCGTTCCAGCTCGCCGGTGCGGACGGGGTCTGGCATGAGGCGAAGATCCTCAATTGGTTTGCGAATAAGCGCGGCGAGGTGTCGGATTACATCCATGAAAGCCGCATCGTGCTGCAGAGCGAGGCGGTGGCGAAGCCGATGCATGTGCGGTATATGGGCGAAAAGGGCACGGCGGGCACGCTCTTCAACCAGCTGTCGCTGCCGCTCGGCCCGTTCGAGCGCTGATCGGATTGGCGGACACGGGACCTTGACCGATGGATATAACAAGCCCTAGCAATCCCAAGCTCAAGTACGTCGTAAAGCTCAGAGGCTGCGCGACTCGCGAGGAATCCGGCGAGATGATCGTCGAGGGCTACCGCGAATGCCGGCGGGCGCTGGATCTCGGCTATCGGCCGCGGGCGATTTTCCATTGCCCGGACTTGTACCTAAAGAGCGAAAACGAACCGGCGCTGGTAAAGGACGCGCAGCGGGCGGGGGCGGAGGTCTTCACCTGCTCGAAGGTCTGCTTCGAGAAGATCGCCTACAAGGAGCGCCCGGACGGACTGTTGATGATCGGCCCGCACGTGTCTATCAGACTTGCCGATTTGAAGTTGCCGGAAAACGCGCTCGTCATCGTCACCGAGGCGATCGAAAAGCCGGGCAATCTCGGCACGATCCTCCGCTCGGCGGACGCCGCGAAGGTCGCGGCGGTGATCGTCTGCGACCGGACGACCGACATTCACAATCCGAATGTCGTTCGCGCGTCGACGGGGACGATGTTCTCGGTGCCGATCGTCGAGGCATCGAGTGACGAGGCGTTGTCGTTCCTGAAGGCGCACGGCTTCAAGATTCTCGCGGCGACGCCGCACGCGGAGAAGCTGCACTTCGAAGTCGATCTCACCGGCAGAGTGGCGATTGCGCTCGGCGCGGAGCAGTACGGCCTGACGGCGAAGTGGATGGACGGCGCGGAACTGCGCGTCCGCATTCCGATGCTGGGGCTCGCGGATTCGCTCAATGTCTCGGCGGCGGCGACGATCCTCGTCTACGAGGCAGTCCGTCAGCGGATTGGCAAGGGCCTCGACAAAGTCCCCGAGTTCATTCCGTGGCATGGAGAGGGAAAACACGATCATTGAGCGGGTAAGAGTCATTTGAATCGAGTCTGTCATGCGATTTGCAAATCCAATATTCCTGGTTTTAACGGCGCTGGTTCCGTTCGCGGGGCTCTTTTGGGCGTTGCTGCGGGCGCGGCGCGAGAAGGCGCTGGCGAAAATCACGCTCAAGGTGCCGAAGTCGGCGGCGGGTGGCTTGCAGCTGGGGCTGGTGGTCGCCGGGCTTGCGCTGACGCTCCTGGCGGCCGCGCGTCCGCAATGGGGCACGGCCACCGAGCGGCTGGTGGAGCGTTCGCGCAATGTGGTGGTGGCGGTCGACGTGAGTCGTTCGATGCTGGCGGAGGACGTGCGGCCGAACCGGCTGGAGCGCGTCAAGGCCGATGTCGCCGACCTTATCGACTCGCTGGCGGGCGACCGTTGCGCACTGGTGGCGTTCCGCCGGACGGGCGTCGTCATCTGCCCGCTGACCACGGACCGCGGCTATCTGCGTTCGGCGCTCGAACAGCTTTCGCCCGAGTCGGCGCCGCGGGGTTCGACCGACTACACGAGCGCCATCCGCGCGGCGCTCACGGCGCTGGATCCGGCGGCCGACGACCACAATGCGATCATTCTCATCTCCGACGGCGAGGAGAATCCCGATGATTCCGCGGCTTATGAAAAGGCGTTTGCCGCCACGCTGGAGCTGGCGGTCAAGCGCAAGGTGCCGGTCTTCACCGTCGGTATCGGCGATCCGAAGGTCGGGGCGACGATGCCCGATGACAGCGGGCGGGGGGTCTTCAAATATAAGGGCGAGGTGGTGAAGGTGCGGCTGGTGGAGCGCACGCTCAAGCGGATTGCCGAGGCGACGCGCGCGCGCTATGTGCCGCTCGCGACGGCGGGGACGGCCGAGACGACGCTGGGGGCGATCTACCGTCGTTTTCTCCGGCAGGTTGCGGCGAAGGAGCAGAACGAGGAGGCGGAGCGCGCGGCCGAGCGTTATCAGGTGTTCTTGATTCCGGGGCTTCTGCTGCTGATCGCGGGCGCGGCGCTGTCGCGCGGACGGTTTTCAAGGCATACGACAACCACAACCCAAACAGGGAGGACGAAATGAAGAAGGCGCTCATCACCGGTATCACCGGGCAGGACGGAAGCTATCTTGCCGAGCTCTTGCTCGCAAAGGGCTATGAGGTTCACGGCATCATCCGCCGCGCCTCGACCTTCAACACCGAGAGGATCGACCATCTCTACCAGGATCCGCACATCAATGGCGTGAAGCTCTTCCTTCACTACGGCGATCTGGGGGACAGCTCCAATCTCATCAAGCTTGTCTACGAGATTCAGCCGAACGAGATCTATAACCTTGCGGCGCAGAGCCACGTGCGCGTTTCATTCGATTCCCCGGAGTTCACTGGCGACGTGGACGCGCTTGGCACGATGCGACTTCTGGAGGCAATCCACCTGACGGGACGTGACAAGCAGACGAAATTCTACCAGGCCTCCACCTCGGAGCTCTTCGGGCTTGTCCAAGAAGTTCCGCAGAAGGAGACGACGCCGTTCTATCCGCGCAGCCCCTATGCTGTTGCGAAGCTCTACGGCTACTGGGCAGTCAGGAATTACCGCGAGGCGTACGGCATCTTCGCCTCGAACGGCATTCTCTTTAATCATGAGTCCCCGCGCCGCGGTGAGACGTTCGTCACGCGCAAGATCACGCGGGCGGTCGGACGCATCAAGATGGGACTTCAGGACAAGCTCTACATGGGCAACATCAACTCCTTGCGCGATTGGGGCTTCGCGGGCGACTATGTCGAGGGCATGTGGAGGATCCTGCAACACGAGCGGCCCGACGAGTTCGTCCTTGCGACGGGTGAAATGCACTCGGTGAAGGAATTCCTCCAGCGCGCGTTTGACCGCGTCGGGCTCGACTGGGAGAAGTACGTCGAATGCGACAAGCGCTATCTCCGTCCGACCGAGGTCGACCAGCTCCTTGGTGACGCCACAAAGGCAAAGCGCGAACTCGGCTGGGAACCAAGGGTGAAGTTCGCGGGACTCGTCGACATGATGGTTGACGCGGACCTCGAACTCGCCCGCAAGGAAAAGGCGCTGAAGGAGGCGTAAGATGAACAAGACCGACAGGATCTTTGTCGCGGGGCATCGCGGGATGGTCGGCTCGGCGATCTGCCGTGCGCTTAAGGCGGCCGGCTACAAGAACCTCGTCGTCCGTTCGCACCAGGAGCTTGATCTCCTTGACCCGAAGGCGGTCAGGGACTTCTACGCGACCGAGAAGCCGGATGTCGCGGTCATCGCGGCGGCGCGCGTCGGCGGGATCGGCGCGAACAGCGCGGCGAACTCGCGCTTTCTCTACGAGAACGAGATGATCGCGATGAACACGGTCTGGGGTGCGGCCGAGGCGGGCGTATCCCGTCTTCTCTTCCTCGGCTCGACATGCATTTATCCGCGCATGGCGTCGCAGCCGATCTCGGAGAGTGCGCTCCTGACGAGTGAGCTTGAGAAGACGAACGAGGGCTACGCGCTTGCAAAGATTTCGGGGTTGAAGCTCTGCGAGTTCCTGCGCCGCGAGCGCGGACTTCTCTATCATTCGCTGATGCCGACGAATCTGTACGGCCCCGGTGACAACTACGACATCGTCCACGGACATGTCCTGCCGACGCTCATCCGCAAGTTCGAGACGATGAAGCAGGTTGTGCTGCTCTGGGGGACAGGTAAGGCGATCCGGGAGTTTCTGCACGTGGACGATCTGGCGTCCGCCTGCCTGTTCGCGCTGGAGCTCGAAGATCCGCCGGACCTGATGAACGTCGGTTCGGGTGAGGAGGTGACGATCAAGGAGCTTGCCGAGGCGGTCAAGGCCGCAACTGGCTCGACGGCGCGGATCGAGTGGGACGCGACGAAGCCGGACGGCACGCCGCGCAAGCTCTGCGATACGGCGCTTATTCGTTCGTTAGGCTGGACGCCGGCGATCAACCTCAAGAAGGGGCTGGAGTTGACCGTCGCGAGTTATCGTGCGGAACTTGCGGCAGGCACGATTCGTCTGTAATATGGTATATTTCGACTTGCCACTTGTTGAGTCGTCAAAAGGCGACTTTGCCCAAAAGTGATTTAATCCGTGAAATCCGTGGATGGTCAGGAGTAAACCTCGTCATGCGATCCGACATCGAGAAGGATGATTTCTGATTCGGTCAGGACAAGGCGAAGAACGAGGCGGTACGAATAGGTGAGAGAAACGGCGTGTTTGCCCATAAGCCTTCCCGAAAGGGGATGAAGTCGGAGCTCGGGGTCGTAAGGATTCGCCTCAAGCTTGTGCAGGACAAGTGAGAATGTGTCCGTGAGATCACGATGCTTGGAGAGGAACTTCCTTGCTGTCCGGGTGAAGGAAGGTGTCCAGACGAGCGAGAACGGCATTGGTTACGCCTCCGCAAGTTCGGACATCAGGTCATCCGCTGTTCCACGGGTGAAGTGGCCGACGTTGTATTCGGCTTCTGCGGCTGCGACGCGAGCGGCGGTTAGGTTGGCTTCCATTTCCCGGAAAGCATCAGCGAGCATGACGACATAACGCGGCGTGTTATTGCGAATGACGTAAACCGGACCGGCGGCGAGATCGGCGTCCATCGCACCAATCCCTCTCCGCTTGATTTCCTGTGCTGGCATCGTGACCATATTTGGGATCCTTAAATTAAAACTGAAAACGGCACTTATTTTAGTATTAAAATCGGTTCTTGTAAATGGGGTATATAAAGTTTGGTGGATTTATGACGACGAACAGTCGCATCGTGGTCGCGTCGCGTCACTTTCGATGTCGATGTATGAGAAGCTACAGAAACTCTAGGGCACGATACGTCGGTAATATGGTATAATTCGAACATGTTTGACTTCAAGGCGATTATCTTGGCTGGAGGTTCCGGCGAGCGCTTCTGGCCGCTTTCCACACCGGAGAAACCGAAGCAGTTTCTTCGGGTCTTCGGAGGCGAGAGCCTGATCCGCCAGAGCGTCGGGCGGCTGAAGGGGCTGGTGAGGCCGAAGGACATTTTCGTCATTACTTCGAAGGCGCTCGTCGCGGCGACATGCAAGGAGCTTCCCGAAATCCCGCAGGCGAACATCATCGGTGAGCCGATGCGCCGCGACACGGGCGCGGCGATCGCGCTGGGCGTCGGGGTGGCCGGAAGCGGCGTCCTGGGCTTTTTCTCGTCCGACCAGATGGTGACGAATCCGGGAAAGTTCCGCAAGACTGTCGCCAGGGCGATTGCGCAGGCGAATCGGAAGGATTTGATTGTCACGATCGGCATTAAGCCGGAGTATCCGGCGACGGGCTTCGGCTATGTCAATCCGAAGACGGGGACATTCGTGGAGAAGCCAAACGAGAAGCAGGCGAAGGTCTACTTGAAGAAGGGCTTCCTCTGGAACGCCGGCATGTTCATCGGCCGCGCGGAGGTCTTCAAAGCGGCGTTCGCCGCCCATGCGCCTGACCTTATGCCGCTGATGTCCGTTGGCGGTGCCCTTGGAGGTCGCGCCCTGTCGAAGGCCTACGAGCTGTTGCCGAAGATTTCCTTTGACTATGCCGTGATGGAAAAACTGGCGAACGTCGCGGTCGTGAAGGGCGACTTCGGCTGGGACGATGTCGGCAGCTACGGCGCGTTTGACAAGTACTTTCCGCACGATTCGCGGGGGAACGTTCGCGAGGGGCCGTGCACGGTCGTGGAGGCGGACGGCAACATCTGCGTCGCGCGGTCGGCGCGCATCTCGCTTCTGGGCGTGAAGAACCTCGTCGTCGTCACGACGCCAGATGCGGTGCTGGTGGCGGACAAGTCGCGGATCACCGAGATGAAGAAGTTGTTTCAGTGAAACGCAAGTACAAGGTCACGATCGCCTATGACGGCACGGGATACTCCGGATGGCAATACCAGGAGAACGCCGTCGGCATCCAGCAGGTCGTGGAGGAGGCGCTCGCTTATCTGGAAGGGGCGCCGGTTCGGATCTTCGGTTCGTCGCGGACGGATGCGGGCGTGCATGCGAAGGGCTTTGTCGGCCATTTTCATCTTACCAAGCCGATTCCGCCGAAGAACCTCGTGCGGGCGATGAACTCGCGGCTCCCCGAGGCGATCCGAATCGTCAAGGCGGCGTATGCGAAGGCGGACTTTGACGCGCGGCTCTCGGCGACGGGCAAGGAATACCGCTATCAACTTTATCAGGCCGAGATCCTGCCGCCGCATCTCGTGCCATACTGGACGTTCTGTCACCGGCCTCTTGACCTTGCGGCGATGCGGAAGGCCGCAGCGCATTTCGTCGGCAAGCACGATTTTGTCTCGTTCGCGGCGAATCCGAATCGCGAACTTGATTCGACGGTGCGGCGCATCTTCTCCTTTGAGGTGAGGCAGGCGGGGCCGAAATATACGTTTATCGTCCGCGGCGACGGCTTTCTCTACAAGCAGGTGCGCTCGATGGTCGGGTTTCTCATTTCGGTCGGCAAGGGCAACGAGCGGCCGTCCGCCGTGCGGGAACTCCTGCAGGCGAAGCCGCCGCGCACGGCTCGGGTCGAGACGGCTCCCGCTCGCGGGCTCTTCCTTTGGAAGGTGTTCTACGACGCTACAATCAGCCGAACGCGGCATTCAAACCTTCAAACCTTCAAACCTTCAAATATTCAAAACTAGCAAATCATGCTCTACTACCTTTCTCAATATCTGACTCAATTCTGGGGCCCATTCCGTCTCTTTCGGTCGCATGCGCTGTTGCTGGCGGGCGGCGTGTTCACGGCGGCCTTGCTGGTTTGGCTTTTCCTGCCGCGGCTATGGGAACGGCTGCCGCGGGATCGCGGCAAGGCGATCTGCAAGGACCTCGGCGGCATGAAGTCCGCCGGCAAGCCGACGGGCGCGGGCTATTATGTGACACTCCTGCTGCTGCCGGTGCTGATGCTCTTTGCACCGCTCAAGTTCTGGGATCTGATGTGCGTCGTGATGCTGTATGCCGCCATGCTGTTCGGGTATCTGGACGACAAGTCGGTCGTGCCGTGGGGCGAATTGAAGAAGGGGCTTTTGGACGCCGTCGTTTCCATCGCCATCGCCGGCTTCATCTTCCTCGGCCACTGCGAAGTCGTGGATGGTTCGCAGGTGATGGTGGTCTGGCTGCCGTTCGTCAAGGGCACGGCGGTGATCAACGAGGTCGGCGTCTGGCTGGTTCCGTTCTGGCTCTACACGCCGGTGGCGGCGTTCATCCTGTGGTTTACGATGAACGCGACCAACTGTTCGGACGGGGTGGACGGGCTTGCAGGCACGCTGACGGTCATCACGCTGGTGATACTGGCGGTGATCCTCTATGTGGTCGTCGGCTATCGGCCCGTCGCCCACTACCTGCTCATCCCGGTGTATGCCGAGGCGGCGCGCTGGGCGATCGTCGTCATGATCGTCGCCGGCGGCTTCGGCGGCTATCTCTGGTTTAATGCCGAGCCCTCGAAGATCCTGATGGGCGATGCCGGCAGTCGTTTCCTCGGCATTCTGGTGGCGACGGCCTCGATGATGACGGGCAACCCGCTGCTGGTGCTGGCGCTGTCGCCGGTAGTGCTGGTGAACGGCGGCGGCGGGCTCGGCAAGCTGGTCCTGCTGCGCGTGGCCAAGCGGCTGGGGTGCGACATCGGCGAAGACAATGTCCTGCGGAAGGTTCGCTTCCCGCTGCATGACCACTGCAAGAAGAACCTCGGCTGGTCCAATGCGCAGGTGCTGATGCGCTTTACGCTACTACAGCTGATCATAATGCCGATTCTGCTCGTCCTGCTCGTCAAGATCCGCTGATGTCGCTGCTGGCCACAGTTTTGCTGCTGGCGCTTTCGCGCGCCGAGCTGATCCAGCGCCTGAAGGCGCCGGTGGTGACGCAGGCGGAAGGTTTCGTCAAGGTCTATGCCCGGTGCGCCGAAGACCTGCGCCGCGAATACCAGACGCCGGTCGCCAGGTTCGCGGCCGACACGGTGCAGGTGCTGTGCCAGGGGTTGTCCATGAAGCTGCCGCGGCAGGAGCAGCCGGGGCTGCTTATTCATCTCGGCGACATCCGCACCAACGTCTCCGAGGTGGTGACGCGGGTGACGACCAATGATAGCCGGGTGGTGACGCGGATTTACCTGCCGAGCCCCGGGTATGCGAACCTGGACCGGCTGCGGCTGGACATCATTCGGGCCTTTTACCGGAGTCTGCGGCAGGAAGAGCTGGATGACGCCGCGGCGATCAGGGCGTTTCGGGCGGCCGTTCCGAGTCTGCGCGCCGCCGACGAACGGCTGGCGCTGGAGGAGTTCGTGCGCGAGGGCCGCGGTGATTACGAGGAGGGGCTGCGGCTCCTGCGGAAGGTGATTGAGCCGGGCAAGGCGAGTTGTCGCGACGTGCTGACCTTTGCCGCCCGGTTGTATCTGTATCCGCCGCAATACGACTTGCGGTTCCTCGGCCGCTATGACCGGCTGTCGCTGCGGGAGGCGCTGGCGGTCGGCCGGGGCGATCTCGGCGTGCGGATGATGGCGCTTAGCAAGGCGGACGAGACGGTGGTCTTCGGCGGCGGCAAGAGCCCGGAGCTCTATCGGGCGGCGCAGCTGTATTCGGCGTTCCTGCGGGAGTTCGCCCGCAACGAGCGCTCGGCGGAGGATCTGGCCGCGCTTTTGGAATCGGCGGAGACGGCGCTCGAAGTGGCGTTTGAAACGGCGCGTAAATACGAAGGGGAGAGGCAATCATGAAAAAGACGATTACCGACAATACGATCGATCCGGACGTGCTGACCTATACGGTCGGCGAGGATCCGATGCTGGACTTGGCGTTGGCCAAGTGGGACTGCATGGGCACGGCGGCGCATGTGACGATGCTGTCGGAGATGAAGCTCAAGCGGCCGATTGTAACCAAGGCGGAGGCGGCGAAGGTGCGCCGCGAACTCGGGCGCATCGTGCGGGCGGCGGCGGCCGGCAAGTTTGAGATCCGGGAGGACGATCAGGACGTGCACATGGCCGTCGAGCGGATGCTGACGGAAAAGCTCGGCGACTTGGGCAAGAAGATCCATACCGGGCGCAGTCGTAACGACCAGGTGGCGGTGGACGTGCGGCTCCATCAGAAGGCGGAGATCCTGGCGACCGAGCAGGAGGCGCTGGCGCTGGCGGCCGAGCTGTGTTCCTTCGGCTTCGACACGGGGGCGATTCCGCTCGTCGGGCGGACGCATCTGCAGCCGGCGATGCCCTCGACCGTGGAGATGTGGGCGACCGGCCACGCCGAGATGATCCTTGACCAGCTCGAGAATCTGGAAGCCGCCTACCGGCTGGCCGATTTGAATCCGCTGGGCAGCGCGGCGGGCTACGGCGTGCCGCTGCCGCTCGATCGGCGGCGCACCACCGAGCTGCTGGGCTTTGCACGCACGCTGCATAACTGCTTCGGCGCGTCGATGGCGCGGGGCGAGTGCGAGGCGGCGCTTCTGTCGGCGCTGGCGCAGCTGATGTGCGTCCTGTCGCGTCTGGCCGAGGACATGATCCTCTTTTCGATGCCGGAGTTCGCGTATTTCAAGCTGCCGCGGGAGTATTGCACCGGTTCGTCCATCATGCCGCAGAAGTTCAATCCCGACGTGCTGGAGCTGGTGCGCGGCAAGACGGCGCAGGTGGTGGGCTGGCAGACGGCCGCGCTGACGCTGCTGCACGCGATGCCCGGCGGCTACAACCGCGATTTGCAGGACGCGAAGCTCCTCTACATGAAGGGGTTGGAGACCGCGCGGACCACGCTGCGGATTCTCGCCAAGGTCGTCCGGGGTATGAAGGTGAATCCCGACGCCTGCCGGGCGGCGTTCACGCCGGGCGTGTTCGCGACGGACGTGGCGCTGCGGAAAGTGGCGGCGGGCACGCCGTGGCGCGATGCCTATCACGACGTCCGCGATCATCTGGAGCAGCTGGACAACGAAGACTGCGACGCCGCCGTCAAGGCGAAGGACCATGAGGGTACCTGCGGCGGCATTGACCATGAACTCTACCGCCGGCGCATCTTCGGCGCCAACGAAAGTGCGGCGAAACGGCTGGCGCAACTGGAAGCAAAATGCAAAGCCTTGTTGAAGTAAGGGATCTGCATGTCCGCTACGGAACGTTCGAGGCGGTCCGCGGCGTTTCCTTCTCGCTGGCTAAGGGCGAGTTCTTCGGCATCGTCGGCGAGTCGGGGTCCGGCAAGTCGACGATCGCCCGGACGCTGATCGGCCTGGAGCGGAAGAGCGCCGGCGAGGTGTCGATCGCCGCCGGTTCGATGCAGATGATCTTCCAGGACGCGGTAGGGTCGCTCAATCCGCGGATGACGGTCCGGCAGACGCTGGCGGAGGTCCTTCGCCAGTATCGGCGCCGGCAGTCGGCGGCGACCGGCGGCGGACGGCTGAAGACGCCGGAGACGTTGCTGGCGCAAGTTGGGCTCAGCGAGGCGGTGCTCGACCAGTATCCGCGCGAAATGTCCGGCGGGCAGTGTCAGCGGGTTTCGGTGGCACGGGCGCTTGCGTGCAATCCCGAGGTGCTGATCGCCGACGAGCCGGTGTCGGCGCTGGATGTCTCGGTGCAGGCGCGCATCCTCAACTTGCTGCGCGAACTCCGACAGGAGCTGGGCCTGACCATCCTGCTCATCGCCCACGATCTGGCCGTCGTGAAGAATGTCTGCGACCGGATTGCGGTGATGGAGAAGGGGCGCTTCGTTGACCTTGGCGACGCGGAGTCGGTTTTTGAGCATCCGACCAGCGACTACACGAAGCGTCTCCTGACGGCCGTGCCGCGCATCTGAGGGCGAACGGGGCATGGCGACCAGAGTTCATTTCATGGGTATCGGCGGGGTCGGCATGGCCGGGCTCGCGGTATTGATGAAAGCCCGCGGTTATCAGGTTTCCGGCTGCGATCTCTACGAGTCGTCGCGAGTCGCTTGGTTGCGCGGCGAGGGCATTGAGGTGCAGATTGGTCATTCGCCGCGGCATCTGGAGGATGTCGACCTGCTGGTGGTCACGCCGGCGGTGCCGGCGGACGAGCCGGAATTGGCGGCTTTTCGCGCCGCCGGCCGCGGGGCGGTGCGCTATCGTGGCGAAGTGCTGGCGGAGCTGGTCGGTACCGCCGATGCCATTGCGGTCTGCGGCAGTCACGGCAAAACCACCACTTCGACTTGGATTGCCAAGTTGCTGAAGGTCCTGGGCGAGGATGTCGCGTGGTGCATCGGCGGCGAAACCGGAGAGTTTCCGGTTGCGCACGCGGCGACGGGGCCGTTGGTCGTCGAGGCCGATGAAAGCGACGGCACGCTGGCGCTGTATCATGCCGGCACCCTGGTCGTCAATCGCTGCGAATACGACCATCCCGACCACTTCCCGACGGCGGAAGATTATTTCGCCTGCTACGAGACGGCGAAGCGGCAGGCGAAGACGGTAATCGAAAGCGAACAGCTGGCGGAGCTTCCGGAGCTGGCGGCGGTCTTGCCGAAGGCGCGGCATAATCGGGTCAACGCGCGCGCGGCGGCGGAGGTCGCCTTGCGGCGCGGGCATTCGCTCGCGCGGATTGCCGCGGTGCTGCCGGCGGTGACGGCAGCGCTTCCCGATCGGCGCTTCCAGCAGCTCGGTGACGGCGTGTACACGGATTACGCCCATCATCCGACCGAGCTTCGCTGTGCGATCGAAATGGCGCAGGCGGCGGTGCGGGAGCGCGGCTGCGGGCGGCTGCGGGTTCTGTTCCAGCCGCACCGCTATTCGCGGACGCGGGCGCTGCTCGGGGATTTTCCGCGGGCCTTGCGCGGCGCCGACGAGCTGGTCATCTGCCCTACCTATGCGGCCTTTGAGTCGCCGCAGGAGGGCGGCGGCAGTGCTGACCTCTATCTGGCGTGCCGGACGGCCGGACTGCCGGTGAAGCTTGCGCAGTCGTGCGAGGAGGCGTGGACGCATGTGGTGCGGACGCGGCGGGACGGCGACTTCACCTTGGTGTTGGGCGCGGGCGACTTGCTTTTCCGGCTGCAGGAGCTTTCGCCGCGGCGGATTTGGATCGGGGCGGGGTCGAATACCTGGAGGAGCGACTTGGACCTGGGGGTTGAGTATGTGCGCACCGAAGGTCCGGCCGGAGTTGCGGGCGCGACCTTGGGCATTCCCTGGATGGCCGGCATTCCCGGCACCGTCGGCGGCTGGATCAAGATGAACGCGGGCGCCTTCGGTCATTCGATTTCCGAAGTGCTGTCGGAAGTGAAGGTCGAGGGGGTCTGGCGGTCGGCGGCGGAGTGCGGCTTTGCCTACCGGCACAGCGAGATAAAGGGCGAGATTCAGGATTTTCGGCTGAACGAGGCGGCGGTGCAGGCGGCGAAGGCGGAGGATGCCGCCGAATATCTGGCGCGGCGGCATCGGTTTCCGGCGCATACCTGGGGCAGTTTCTTCAAGAATCCGCCGGGCGATTCGGCGGCGCGGCTTTTGGAGTCGGTCGGGGCGAAGGAGCTGCGCGTCGGCGGCGCCTATGTGTGGAGCGAGCACGCGAACGTGCTGGTCGCGGGCGACGGCGCTACGGCCTCGGACATCCTGGCGCTGGCGCGGATTCTGCAGCGTCGCGTCTGGTTCCGCTGCGGTATCCGTCTGGAGCCCGAGGTCTGCGGAATTCGGATGGACAGTTGATTAGTTGGTTTCTGCGCCCCTTTGCGCGATTCCAGCGCTTCGCGCCCCAATCGCTCACGGTCGTCGCTTGTCGCGACTCCCTTTTAGCGGTCCACGGAGCCGATTTTTTGTTTGTGGCTCCGCGCTTGGAATTGGCTGTAAGGTGGCCTGATATTGTCTTGCTTTCCAGCGTGCGACCGATTTGGCGCGTCCGGACTCGCTGCCAATAACGGGCCGCCGCTGAAAGCCTCGACCCGGCAGAGCCGACTAGCGACGACCGACATCCGACTTCCGCGGCGATTGGCAGGCGCTTCGCGCTTTGAAATCGCTGAGCCATTCGCCAGGCGAGATTAGCGCTTCGCTTCCCAATCGCCCGCGACCGTCGGTCGTCGACCGTCGCTAGTCGGTTCTGTGGCCGGCCGTCGAGTCTCGCCGCCCGCCCCCGCCTTCCTCAGTCAAGCGGCAGGTTTTTCCGCTCCGCGCTAAGGTGCCGCTGGAGTCGTAATTGTAGGGCGCGTCCGTCGATTTTTGTGTCGTCCACGGATTAACACGGATTAACACGGATAAGATTCAATCCGTGAAAATCCGTGAAATCCGTGGATAAATTCGTTGGTCGCCGCTTCTTCT
>JAZLMR010000035.1:0-69274 GCA_045598785.1 Kiritimatiellia bacterium | reverse complement strand
CAGGAGCGCGAATGACGCGCCACGACCTTTCGGATTGGCCGCTGTCCGCTGGCTGCTGGCAGCTGAAAAACTTCCGACGCATTAAAATCGGCTGAGACCCCGCAAAGGGGGATCAGACGATTTTAATGCGTCGGCCCTAGGATGAGGCGCCCTTTGATTGCGGCGTTTGCGGAGATTGTGGTATAATGACTTTATATGGGAGTTGACAGGCTAGAAAGGATCAATTCGCTGCTGAAGCGGGTCATTGCCGAGAGCATGTTTTCGGTGATGCAGGGCGATACGGTGGCGCCGGGGCTCATCACGGTCACCGAGGTCGCCTGCGGGAAGGATCTTCGCGACGCGACGGTCAAGGTGTCGGTTTTCGGCGACGACGCGCTCAAGGCGACGGCGCTTCAGCACTTGAAGCACAATGCCCGCCGCTTTCAGGCGATCATCAACCGCGAAGTGCGCATCAAGTTCACGCCGCGGCTCAATTTCGTGCTGGACCTTTCGCTCGAAAAGGGCGATGCGGTGCTGGCGATTCTCGACCGGTTGCCGCCGCCATCGGCCCAGGCATAAGGAGAGTTGGTCATGCAGGCAGGTTTTGCGCGTACGGACATCACCCCGCCGCTCGGCACATTCATGTCGGGCTACTATCAGGATCGGTTCGCCAAGCGGATTCTCGATCCGCTGGAGGTCAATATGGTCGCGCTTTCGGACGGCAAGGCGACGGCACTCGTCGCCCAGCTCGACACGATGGCGCTTTCCGATCTGGTCGCGGGGATGATGCGCGATGCGATCGTCAAGGCCACGGGCGTCAGCCGCGACGCGATCCTGCTGCATGCGTCGCACACCCACGACGGCGGGCAGCTGGCGATGACGGCGACCGAGGGCCCGGAGGCGCTGTCCTCCACCCTGGGCAAGTGCTTTCCGCTCGACAAGCTTTATCTTGAGCATTGCGTCACCCGCGTGACCGATGCGGCGGTGCAGGCGATTGCGGACCTTAGGCCGGCCGAGCTTGCCATCGGCTTCAGCCGGGCCGAGCGCATTTCCTTCGGCCGCCGCTATCTGATGAAGGACGGCACGGTGCGGACCAATCCCGGCACCAACAATCCCGACATCGTCCGGGCGGTCGGGACGGCGGACGACACGGTGCAGGTGCTGCGCATCGACCGCGAGGGCGGCAAGCCGATTTGCATCATCAACTTCCAGACGCACCCCGACGTGGTCGGCGGCGAGACGATTACGGCCGACTGGCCGGGGCTTACCCGCACGGTCTTCGAGGCGGCGACTCTGCAGGGGGCGCATTGCCTGGTGCTGAACGGCACCCAAGGCGATGTCAATCACTGCAACGTGCAGCCGAAGCCCGGGGAAATGAACGGGCTCAAGCGCGACTTTGACGACGTTGACCGCGGCTACGGCCACGCCTGGCACATGGCCAACGTGCTCGCGGCGAGCGCGCTTTCGGTGTGGCGGAAATGCGAGCGCGTGGCGGCGGGCGACCTGCGCTTTGCGGTCAAGGTCGTCAAGGTGCCGGCGCAGAAGGCGAAGCCCGACGAGGAGAAGAACGAGGCGTGGGCCGCGGCGGTGTGGAAGCTGCATCTTGAAGCCGGCGACGCGGCGGTGTCCGCCCGATACGGCTGGACGGGCATGGAGCTTACGACCGAGGTCGCGCGGGCCGGGCGCATCCTCAACATGGCGAAGCACGACGACTGTCACCAGCTGCCGATCTGGGGCCTCGCGCTCGGCGAGGTGGCGTTCGGCGGTTTTCCGGGCGAGCCGTTCAACGACATCGGCGTCGCGGTGCGCAAGGCCTCGCCGTTCCGGCTGACGATGCTTGCCTCGATCACCAACGGCTATCGCGGCTATTTCCCGTTTTCCGACAGCTATGCCGAGGGCGGCTACGAGTCGGCGACTTCGCCGTTCGGGCCGTCGGTGGCGGACGACCTGATCGCCGGCGCGACCGAGCTTTTGAAGTCGCTCAGGTAGGTGCGAGATGTCCGGGTTCGTCCATCTCCACCTGCACACCACCTATTCGCTGCTGGACGGCCAGTGCCAGATCGCGCCGCTGGTGGCGAAGGCGAAGGCGCAGGGGATGACGGCCCTGGCGGTCACCGATCACGGCAATCTCTTTGCGCTGAAGGCCTTTTACGACGAATGCCGCGCGGCGGGCATCAAGCCGATCCTCGGCTGCGAGGCCTATGTCACTTCGCGGCCCACCTGCCGCATCCGCGACCGCGAGCTGGAGCGGGAGGAGCTCAAGGCCGAGCGCCGCCATCACCTTTGCCTGCACGCGAAGAACCTCGTCGGCTACCACAACCTGGTGCGGCTCCTGTCGGAAGCGCACATCCACGGCTTCTACCGCAACGCCCGCATCGACCACGAGCTGCTGGAGAAATATCACGAGGGCCTGCACTGTTCGTCGGCCTGCATCGCCGGCGAGGTGGCGGCGGCGCTCGACCGCGGCGACATGGCGGAGGCCGAGCGGGTCGCGAAGTGGTACCAGTCGATTTTCGGCGACGACTATTCGCTGGAGGTGATGCTGCACAACACCTCCAAGTCGCCCAAGCTGGTGCGCAATGACGACGGCGAGGTGATCGAGCGCGTCGACGAGGCGCGCATTCTCGAAATGCGCGAGCTTTACGCCCGGCAGCAGCGGGTGGTGAAGGGCATGTGCGAGCTCGGCCGGAAGCTCGGCATCCGCATCATCGCCACCAACGACGTCCATTTCCTGGAGCAGGACGAAGACGATTCGCACGACGTGCTGCTGGCGCTGTCGACGGGCGAGAAGCTTTCGAGCGAAAAGCGCATGATCTATACCGGCGAGGAGTATTTCAAGACCGAGGCGGAGATGCTCGCGCTCTTTCCCGAGCACCCGGAATGGATCGCCGCCACGGCCGAGGTGGCGGGCCGCATCGAGGAATACAATCTCGATTCCGATCCCATCATGCCGAAGTTTCCGATTCCGGCGGAGTTCGGCACCGAGGAGGAATACGCGCGGCGCTATACGGAGGCGCAGCTTCGGGAGGAGTTCAACACCGAGGACAAGCCGGCGAACTTCGAGCGGCTGGGCGGTTACGAGAAGGTGCTGCGGATCAAGTTCGAGGCCGACTACCTGCAGTCGCTCGTCTATGCGGGCGCCGAACGCCGCTGGGGCCGGAGCGCGGCGGCGAAAGCGGGCGACGGCGGAGGGTCGGAGCTGTCGGTCGCGCCGGAAATCAAGGAGCGAATCGACTTCGAGCTCAATGTCATCAAGACGATGGGCTTTCCCGGCTACTTCCTCATCGTCAACGACTACATCGCCAATGCGCGGCGGATGGGCGTGTGGGTCGGGCCGGGGCGCGGTTCGGCGGCCGGCGCGGCCGTCGCCTACGCGCTCGGCATCACCAACCGCGATCCGCTCAAGTACGAACTGCTGCTCGTACGGTTCCCGATCCCCGACCGCATCTCCATGCCCGATATCGACGTTGACTTCGACGACAACGGCCGCGGGCGGGTGCTGGAGTTCGTGACGCAGAAATACGGGCAGGACCATGTCGCGCACATCGTCACCTTCGGGCAGATGGCGGCCAAGTCGGTGATCAAGGACGTCGCCCGCGCGATGTCCTATCCGCTGCCGGAGACGAACAAGCTGGTGGCGCTGGTGCCGGAAACGCCGAAGATCACCTTCAAGAAGGCGACCAGTCCCCTCGACAAGAACGGCAATCCCAATGGCGATTATTCGGCGGGGCTGGTGGAGGCGTTCAATTCCGAGAATCCGGTTGTGCACCTGCTGATGGAGCGCGCGCGGCGGCTGGAGGGCGGCATGCGCCAGCCGGGCGTGCATGCCTGCGGCGTCATCATTTCGCGCGATCCGCTCATCGAGACGCTGCCGGTGATGCCGACCGAGGGCGAGTCGCTCTTGACAACGCAGTATGACGGGCATTTTGTGGAGCCGGTCGGGCTTTTGAAGATGGACTTCCTCGGGCTCAAGACGCTGACCGTCGAAAAGGAATGCGTCGCGATTCTGGGGCCGAACAATCCGCGGGTCCCCGAATTCCTGCGCGGCGCCGACGGTTGCCTTGACCCCGACAAGATTCCCGACGACGACCAGGAGACTTATGCGCTTTTCGGCCGCGGCGAGACGACGGGCCTTTTTCAGTTCGAATCCGACGGGATGAAGAAGCACCTGATGGCGCTGCAGCCGGAGAAGCTGACCGACCTCGTCGCCATGAACGCGCTGTACCGGCCGGGGCCGATGGCGTACATTCCCGAGTTCATCGAGCGCAAGCAGGGCCGCAAGCCGGTCGAATACGACCATCCGCTGATGGAGAGCCGGCTCAAGGACACCTACGGCATCACCGTCTACCAGGAACAGGTGATGCTGCTGTCGCGCGATCTCGGCGGCTTCACCCGCGGCGACTCCGACAAGCTTCGCAAGGCGATGGGCAAGAAGCAGCTGGCGGTGATGGAGAAGCTGAAGGTCAAGTTTGACGAAGGCTGTCTCAAGAACCCGGAGTTCCGCGTCGGCGAGTGGAAGGACGAGGCGAAGGCCAAGGCGCTCATCGACAAGATCTGGAACGACTGGCGGGCGTTCGCGTCCTATGCGTTCAACAAGTCGCATTCGGTCTGCTACGCCTGGGTGGCCTATCAGACCGGCTATTTGAAGGCCCATTACCCGGCCGAGTTCATGTGCGCCCAGATCTCGTCGGAAATCGGCAACTTCGACAAGCTCCCGGGCTTTGTCGCCGAGGCGCAGGAAATGGGGCTGGAGCTGAAGCTCCCGGACGTGAACGAGTCGGGCGCGCGGTTCGTGCCGACGCCGGACGCGAAGGGCATCCGCTACGGGCTTTCCGGCATCAAGGGGGTCGGCAACGCCGGCGAGGTGATTGTCGAGGAGCGGCGCCAGCACGGGCCCTACACCGGCTTTCTCGACTTCTGCATCCGGCTCGCCGGCACCCAGGCGTGCAACAAGCGCGTCCTGGAGAATCTCACCCGGACCGGCGCCTTTTCGATGCTGGAGCCGAATCGGGCGAAGCTTTTCAACAACATCGAATACGCGCTCAAGAAGGCGCAGCAGCGGGCGAAGGAAAAGGCGAGCGCCCAGGCCAGCTTCTTCGATCTGATGGACGGCGGCGAGGAGCGGGTGTCGGACGCGGAACTGGTGGACTTCCCGTCGTTTGCGCCGGCCGAGGACCTCAAGAACGAGCGCGATCTGCTGGGCGTCTACATTTCCGGGCATCCGCTGCAGAGCTGCCGGCGGGTGATTTCGGAAGTGGCGACTTTCCGGGCGGCGCAGCTCGCCGCGCCGGCGGAAGTGGACGAGCTCCTGAAGTCGCAGCCGGTCGACAAGTGGAAGCAGAAGTCGAATCCGAAGCTCAAGGACGAGCGGGCGCTCAAGCATCTGGACGTGCGGATGGTCGGCATCCTTTCCGGCTGCACGGTCAAGCTCGGCCGCCCGCGGCCGGACGGCACGCCGGGCAAGAAGTGGGCGATCCTGCAGCTGGACGACGGCGCGTCGCTCGATGCGTTTTGCTTTGCCAACGCCTGGGAGCAGTATCACGAGGTCGAAAACGCCCTAGACCGGCTGGTGCTCCTGTGCGGCGAGGTGTCGTATCGCGTCAATTACGAGAAGGACGACAAGCTGACGAAGCAGAAGCCGACGGTCGGCGACCTGAACTTTACGGTGCGGGAGGCCTATCCGCTGGAGCAGGCGCTGCCGCTCTTGTCGCAGGGCCTGCGCATTTCGCTGCGGCAGGAGGATCCGGAGCTCAAGGCCAAGGTCCTGAAGCTTCGGGAGACGATTCGGAAGTATCCCGGCGCGCTGCCGGTCAAGCTGGAGCTGCACTATCCGGACGGCACGGCGGTGGAAGTGGATCTGGGGCCGGAATATCGGGTGGCGGCGTCGATCGAATTCCTGTCGGGGCTGGGGAAGATCGTGCCGCAGGCGGATACGGCGTTCCGGCCGTCGGACCAGATTTATCTTGAGCCGCCCAAGCCCAAGCCGTGGGAAAGCTGAACTGGCCGGGCGCAGGGGATTTGATATAATCGCAATGACAATGGAAAGGAACAGGCAGATGAAGAGACTGGGGATGGCGATGTGGCTGGCCGTGGCATCTTCGGCGACGCTGGCGGCGACGCTTCGCGATTATGTGATCGTGCAGCCGGAATCGCCGTCGGAAGCGGAAGCGCTGGTGATTCGAGACTTCAATGCGCTCCTGGCGAAGTCGCTCGGCTCCGAGCTCAAGGTGGTGGCGCCGGGTGAGGCGCCGAATGCCAACCGCATTTTCATGGGAATGGCGCCGGCGGGGGCGAAGCTGGAGAAGCTCGCGTCGCAGGAATTCGTCACCATGGTCGAGCCGAACGGCGACATCCGGCTCTTTGGCGGCGGCGCGAACGGCATGCGCTACGCGGCCTATGACTATCTGGAGACGACGCTCGGCTATCGCTTTTACGATTGGCGCGGCGGCATGAAGGTGCCGGACCTGAAGGCGTACGAGCCGAAACCGATGGTGCGGCGGCATCGGTTTTCGTTCGAGGTGCGCGGCATGTCGACTTACTGGCATTTCACCGGGCCGGAATGGGCGCTCTTTTGCCTGCGCAACGCCTATAACGACGGGCTCAACACGCTCTTGGAGCGCGAAAAGCTCGGCACGGCGGTGGACGAGATCCACAAGCCGCGGCCGAACAATTCCTCGCTGCCGAGCTATCTGCCGCGCAACCGCAAGGCGCCGCACACGATCAAGTGGATCAATGACATTCTGGGCGATCAGGATCTGGAGGTCACGCATCCCGAGTATTTCTCGATGAATGCCGACGGCTCGCGCAATTTCGCCGGTCAGCGGTGCCTCTCGAATCCCGGTTGCCGGGCGCTCCTTAAAAAGCTCGTCTTCGAGCAGCTGGCGCGGGAGACGAAGCCGTCGCTGGTGGACATTTCGGCGGCCGACGTGCCCGGGCGCTTCTGCAATTGCCCCGACTGCCTGGCGCTGGAGAAGAAATACGGCTCGAACGCCGGGCCGATCATCGATGTCTTCCTGGAGTTCTGCCCCGAGGCCGAAAGGCTTTATCCGCAGCACCGGCTGATGACGCTCGTCTATCGCAAGGCGCAGACGCAGCATCCGCCGAAGTCGCTGACGAAGATGCCCGACAATTTCGTCCCGGACTTCGCGCCGATCGACGACGACTTCTCCAAGGACTGGCTTTCGCCGCAGAACGCCGACACCGCCGCCGACCTGAAGACCTGGGGCCAGATGTGCAAGGCGGGCATTCTCATGTGGTATTATCCGAATCCTTATGGCGGGGAGATCACGCCGCCGTTCGGCAACATCGAGCGGCTCGTCAACGACATTCGCTTCATGCACGCGGCGGGCACGCGCTTTGCCGGCTTCGAGCACAACGTCGGCTTGGAGACGATGACCGGCTTTACCGAGCTCCAGACCTTTCTGATGGTGCATCTTTTCAAGGACCTCGACTGTGACTGGCGGGCGCTGATGGACGAGTTCCTGGCGTTTGAATACGGCAAGGCGGCCCCCGGCGTGAAGGCCTATCTCGCCAAGCTGGAGGAGCTGCGCAAGGCGATGACGAACCGCATTCCGTGGGATGCGTCGCGCTATCTGGGCAACTTCCCGTATCTGACGCCGGAGCGGCTCGTCCGGTGGGACGAGGCCTTTGACCGGCTGGAGGCGATTACGGCTGACGATCGGCGCGCGCAGCGCAATGTCCAGCGCCTGCGGACGAATCTGGACTTTGTGCTCGTTAAAAAGCATGCCGAGGTCCTGGCGGCGCAGCCGGCTTGGGGGAAGGACTTCGAGTCGGTCCTGAAGCGCTTCCGGACGGAGCTGAAGCAGATTGGCGAAGACTGCTACAGCGCGCGCAATCAGGGGCAGTTCCAGCGGGTCAGCAAGGCCATCGAGGACGAGCTTTTCATCCTGACCTTGCAGAACCGCAAGGACGCCAAGCCGCTGCCGGCGGAGATATTCGGCAAGATTCCCGAAAACAAGCTGGTGACGGCAGTGGCGAGCGGCTGCGACGGGGGCAAGGTCGACGATCCGGATGCCGCCTACGGCGTGGCGTTTGCGTTCAAGGGCGTCTGGAAGCCCGAGGCGATGTCGCTGCCGTTCGTCGGCAATGTCGAGACGATCAATCCGATGGTCACCTGGCAGCCGAAGATCGGGCGCGGCGTTGACGAAGGCAACCTCGGGCCGCAGGGCAAGTATAAGTTCTATTACCTGGGCGAGGCGACGATTACGCCGAATTGCTATGTGGAACTTAACAGCTACCACTTCCGGGCGTATCTCAACGCCGCCTACGAGGAAGGCTCGTTCAATCGGGTCAAGATCTATGCTTCGCTTAAGTTCGAAGGTCCGAAGTTCTATCCCGGCGACACGCTGGAGAACCGGGTGCTTTGCGACCGGGTGGTGGTAGTCAAGCCCTGAGCATGGCAAAGTCGCTGACCATTCTCGCGTATCATTTTTGGGCGGACTCCGGCAACGAGTTCGCCTTTGAAAAACTGGCGGCGGCCTATCGGGAGACATGGCGGCAATGCGGAAGGCGGCCGAGCGTCCTGGTGACCAACCGGGCGTGGCCCCACCTGGAGCGGTTTGCCGCGGAGAATCCGCCGTTCGAGCTGCAAGTGGAGCCGACTTTGGTTCCCGGCCAGCTGCATTCGATGAGCGTGGACTGCAATTCGCGGCTTTATTCGCGGTTTGAGACCGACTACGTGCTGATTGTCCAGAATGACGGCTGGCCGCTCCGACCGGGGGTTGAGGAGTTTTTGGGCCGGTGGGATTTCATCGGCGGCTCGCATATCCGCAATCGCTGGTGGACGCGGTGGGGAGCGCGTATGCTAGGTCGGCATCCGATGAACGGGGGCTTTTCCCTGCGCTCCCGCGAATGTTGCGCGCGTGCCGCTTGGTATTGGAATCGTCGGTATAAAGACTTATGTTCGCCTGAAGAGGCGTGCGAAGACGGCTTTTATACTGACTATCTCGTTCGCCGGGAGCCCGATTATCGGCGGCAAATGCGCTTTCCGGGGGTGGCCGAGGCGATGCGGTTTGCCCATGTGGAGCTGGGGGAAGGCTTTACCGGCAGGGAATTGCCATTCGGCTTCCATGGCTTTTCGGCGTTAAATGCGCTGAAAGCGCGAAATATGCTTAAATAACGGCAGTTAGAGCCGAGGATGTGGTGATGGTGACGGTCGTGCGCGATAGCGACCGATATGAGCGCTTGATCGCGAAAAATCCTTTTGTGGCTGGCATTGAGAAGCGGGTATTTGCTAATAAGGAAGAAAATTTGCCAATTCCGCTTCGATATAACCAATTTCTAGCCAGTTGGGACTTTTCGCGGGCGGCGTGGTTCGTATTTTTGCACGAAGACTTTGAAATTCAGGAGCCGTTGCTGGAAAAATTGCAGGCCTTGTCGCCGGCCGCGATTTATGGCCCGGTGGGCAGTCGGCGTTTCGGGCTTTGGGGAATTGGCTGGCAGCAGGTGCTCGGCGGGATTACCGAATGCAATCGCAATGATCCCGGGCGCGTGTGGATGCCCGGGCGGGCGGTCAAAACCGGCACTCGGGTGGAGACGGTGGACTGCTGTGCGCTCATCGTGCATTCGTCGCTGGTGCAGAGGCTCAACTTGCGGTTTGACGAGACGCTGGAGTTCGATCTTTACGTCGAGGATTTCTGCGCCCAGGCCTGGGTGGCGGACGCAGTGCCGACTCGGATTGTCGCGCTTCGCGCCTGCCACCATTCCGGCAGTCCGGTGACCAATCGGCTTTATCGGCATTTGGAGTATCTGCGGCGCAAATATCCTCACCGTTGTTTTTCGGGGACCTGTGCTTATTTTGGCATGCCTCCGCTCCTCATGCAACTGGAAAACCACTTGCTCTTTCGTCCGCCTTTTTGATACAATTCTCCAAAGATGAGAAGAGCACTTTCCTTGATAATGTGCTATGCCGTTGGCATGGTCGCGTTGGTTGCAAACGCGATTACGCCCGTCACTTCCATTGATTTTGAGAACTCCAATCTCTGGGGCAAGGTGCCGCGCTACGGGCTGGACGAAAGCGGCATCGAGGGCGGGCAGGGCAACAGCTACTGGCGTTATGGCGGCGCCGAGATGAACCTTTCGTTCATCACCAACTACAACTACGGCGAGACTCGCTACGATCGCTTCAACCAGCTTCGCAATCCGCGGCCGAGCTACATGCACGGCAGGTCGGACAACAACGGCTATGTTTCCGTGCGGGCGCTGTCGCCGCTGGTGCGGGCCTTCAATCCGGTGAGCGATGGCGGCGCGTCCGCGGCGCTGACGATCCCGGCGGCCAACGACCTTTTCATCGACAAGCTGGTGCGTTTCCATCCGTCGACCAATTCGCTTTATTCGGTGCCGTTGCAGGACATCGACGGCAAGGCGAAGTTCATGGTCTGGCTGTCCTCGCCGCCGGGTTCGGGCGTGACCAACCTGGTGGTGACCGGCGGTCGCTACACTTCGTCGCGCTCGCTTTACCGCTGCAACTATCCGGTCACCAACCAGGTCGAGGTCGGCCGGTGGTATCGGCTGACGGTGCGGGCGATTGCCAACGCCGCGACGCAGCGCGGGGTCGAGGCGCCGGGGTTCGTGGCGTATCTCGACGGCGTGCCGCTCAGCGCCGCCGCCGTCGATTATGTGCTGGGCGACGAGCCGGCGGCGATCGCGGATACCTTTGCCGGCAATCCGCATTACGAGCGCCGGTCGCTCTTCCCGCCGATCTGCGCCTACGAGACGGTCAAGCCGTCGCTTTCCGGCTTTGGCGTGCAGGGCATCGCGGCTTACGACGAGTTTGCGGTGGTGAATGACGGCAATCCCTTTGCGCGCGAGGCGAACGAGCTTTCGGTCCGGGTGGTGCTGGATCCGGCGAAGGTCACGAACGTGGTCTGCGCGGTCACGGCGGCCGGGGCGACGGCGCCTTACTTCACGACGAATTCGGTGGCGGAGGCCGAAGTGGTCTTCACCGTGCGTCCGGGCGACAAGGTGAAGGTGACGGCGCTGGCGGGCCATGGCTTTGCGCCGGCGCCGGCGCTGGCGCTGGTCGGGAATCCCGCCGCCGTCGCGTCGCAGTCGGGCTATGAGTTTGCGCTGACGGGCGGGCTGGCGTTTGCCGACGATGCCGAGCTGGTGGCGCGGGTCAATGTCGGCGATTCCTATTTCCGGGTCGGCGACGGGACTTACGAATTCTTCGAGGATGCGCTCGAAGCGGCCAATGCGTCGAAGTCGCCGCTGGTGATGGAGAAGGACGTCACGCTGGATCCGACGACCGAGAACGGGCAGCTCTGGATCCGCTCGACCCATGAGATTACGCTGGACCTGCACGGCCGGCGGATCACCGGCGAGCATTTCCAGGATGAAGCGGCGATTTACGATCAGGGGCGGCTGACGATCGTCGATTCCGTCGGCGGCGGGGCGATCGTGGCGCCGGGCAATGCCGTCGAGGTCGTGGCCGACAACGACGCGCTGGAGGTGAAGCACCAGACGGCGGCGCTTACGCTCGGGTCGACGGCCATCGCCAATGATTTCTCGGTGCGGGGGCGCGTGCGGGTGTCGAAGGGGACGTTGGCGATCTGCGGCGGCACTTATCTCACGCCGCCGTCGCTGGAGCCGCGCGATACGTTTTATCTCGCTCAACATGTCGACCAGTCGCGTTTTACGATCGTGCCGGGCGAGTCGGAGACGGTCGGCTCGAAGATGTGCCGCAACTGGCAGGTCACCTATGACGGCCGGGTGCTGGTGAAGTTTGAAGCCGATAGCGGCACGGTTTCGCCGGCGAGCACCAACCTGAATCTGGATGTCGGCAGGAAACTGGTCGAGCCGAAAGTCGAGGCGCTCGGCTGGACGATCACCAACTGGTGCGAAGTGGCCACGGGCCGGTTCTGGAATTTCGCGAGCGACGAGGTGACCGGCGACATGACGCTCCGGGCGCTGCAGAAGCTCGACAGCTATGTCATCGACTATGACTATGCGGTGCCGGTGACGGCGTTGAGGTCGTATACCGTCGAGCGGGAGCTTACGGCGCTGCCGCAGGTGACGCGCTACAATTACACCTTCGGCGGCTGGCGTGACCGGAACACCGGCCGGATGGTGGCGGCGGTTGGCAAGGGCGCCTGCTTCGTCGGCACGGAAATCCCGGTGAGCGGCAATCTCGATTTGGAGGCGCTGTGGCTCGCGGAGCTCATTTCCTGGTCCAATTCGGGCGTGGCCGAGTCCAACGGCACTTATTCCGGCACCTGGCAGTTCACGATTCCGCCGCGGGCGGGGTTGGCGCTCGGGGACAAGGTGGCGATCGACGAGATTGCGTTCGGGCTCGTCAATCCGCTGCTCTACCCCAAGAGCGCCGCTTACCTGGCGGTGACGACGGCGGCGGGGCAGACGGTGGTTTCGGCGCCGCGGTCCGACTTCTATGATGCGACTTCGGGCGAGTATCTGGTCGGCGCTCAGGTGCTGGCCAACGGACGCTCGCGTCTCGGCTATGCGTTCTCCGACCTGCAGGTGGAGATCGGCAAGACCAATGTGGTGTTCTTCTCGACGGCGGCGGGCGCGCAAGCGTCGGGGAGCCTGCGGCTGGCGTATCGCCCGGGGAAGAACGATCCGCTCTTCAGCAATTGCCTTAAGTCGGGGGCGCCGGAAGAATTTGAGCGCTACACCGAATATTGTCCGATTTATGAAGTGACCGGTCATGCGGTCGAGGAGGTCCAGTGAGAGCGAAACTGCTGGCTTTGCTCGGTTGGGCTTCGTTGACGGCGGGGACTGTCAGCGGCTCTTCCCTGTTGCCAGGCTCCATTGATTTTACGGCTTATCTGCTGTGGGACAAGGAAGTTCGCTTCGGGTTTGACGACAGCGGCAACTACACCGGAGCGACGCATTGGTATCTGGGCATCGACGACGGGGTCGGCAAGATCGTGCAGCACGTGGGCCAGGCCAAGGGCTATCTGAAGACCTCGGCCGACTCCGAAGTGCACCGTACGATTTCGCCGCTGACGGCGCTGGAATCCTCGGGGCCGGCGGCGATTCACGGTCAGGCGGTGCCGGAAGTCGGCATCTACATCGACTCGACGGTGACGCTCTATGCCCACGACAACCTGGTGATGCCGCGGCGGTTCAGCGAGCGCGACAAGATCAACTGCTGGATTTACGTCTCCCCCGACAAGACGGTGACGAATTTCGTGGTTACCGCCGGCTTGGTGTCGGACGGCGGCGTGATTTCCGCGACCAACTACGTCACCGACGCCTCGGTCATTCCCGGCAAGCCGTTCCGGCTCACCTTGCGGGCGCGGGCGAACGCGGTGCCGGGCGTGCCGGGCCTGATCGGGTTCGAGGTGCGGGTTGACGACCGTCTGGTCGCGGCCGACGAGGTCACGCTCTTCCCGAGCATGGTCGAGCCGACTTCGGAATATGCCGAGCGGCTCTATTCGTTCGGCGTTTCGGGTGCGGCCGCCGTCGAGAACATCAACTTTACGGGAGTGAATCCGCAGGAGAATCCCGGCTATGACCAGGACGACGTCACGATGCTGCGCGAAAGCGCCGAAATCGTCGTCGAAGGCTTCCCCAAGGGCGTCAACTCGCTGATCGGCTTCCCGTTGCTGGTGCGGGTTTCCGAGGCGAATATCGCGGGCTTCTACTATTCGCGGGCCGATTATGTCGGCAATGACATTCGCTTCACCGACGAGAACGGCAAGCTGCTGCCGTTTGAAATCGACACCTGGAATCCGGGCGGCGAGTCGCTCTTCTGGGTCAAGGTGCCGCTCATGCGCAACGGCGCGCGCATCCGCATGCACTGGGGTCAGCAGAGCGGTTCGGCCCTGCCGCCCAACAATCCGCGCGAGGTCTGGAGCGACTACGTGGCGGTCTGGCACTTCAGCGACGCGGCGGCCGGTTCGGCCAAGGATTCGACGGGCAACGGCTGGACGGCGCGGGTGGAGAACGGCAACCTGGTGGTGGCGGCGGAGCCGATGGTCGGCCCGGCGGGTTATCTGGCCCAGCAGGCGGAGGGTTCGGCGTCGCTGATGGCCGCCGACCTGTCGCGGCAGCTGGTCGACGGCGAATTCACCCTGACCGGCTGGTATCTGGCCCGCGACCTGACGGCGTTTGGCGATGTGCCGTTCGTCGGCTACAAGGCCGGGCAGGCGAGTTCGGCCTTGGCGGGGTGGGGCGTGGCGACCAAGGGCCTGGGCTCGATCCACTATCTGGCGCAAGGGGCGGCGGGGTATACGCTTTCCGGCCTCCCCGACATTACCAAGAATTGGTTCCATGTCGGCTTCTCGCATACGCCCGACGATGCGTTCGCCTTCTATGCCAACGGGCGGCTGGTCAACGGCGGCGTCTACGCCTATGCGCCTACGAACTGCGGCTTCCAGGTGTTTCTCAACGGGTTCTGCGGCGATGAAATCCGCATCGCGAAGACGGTGCGGAGCGAGATTTGGATCCAGGCGGAATACAATCAGGAACTGGACGCCGGCTATCTGAAGTACGGCAACGGCTCGACGAAGGATTCCGACAACTACTGGGTTGAGGAGCCGCAGGTGATTCCGAATGCGGTGTCGCTGGATGAGGTGGATTCGCTGGTGGTTTACGCCGGTCGCCCGCGTTACGGCGTTTCGATTCTCAAGTATTACGATCTCGACGGGCGCGAGCTTAAGGCGCGGCCGACGGTGCCGGGCACCTATCGGGTGGTCGCCGACGTGCCGGCGGGCGTGCGCTCGGGGCTTACCTACGAGCTGTATTTCGTCATTTTCGAGCAGCGCGCCTATCGGCAGCTTTCGGGCTATGACCGGGTGATGCTCTTCAATTCCGACGAGTCGCCGGAGTGCCCGGTGGCGTTGCAGGGCTTTTATGACGTGGACTCGACGACGAACGAGGTCTGGGAGCATTCGGGTTCGGCCTGGGACGGCAGCGGGCGTTTCGTGATGGATGGCGACATGCATGTCTACAACGAGCCCGACACCGGCCGGCCGCTGTGGCATTTCCGCCATGCCCGCATCGGCAACCTCTTCCAGAACGACTGGACGCTCAAGGAGGGCATGAACATGCTGCCTTGGGGCGGAAACGCCTGCCGCTTCGAGGATTCCGAAAAGCGGGCGAACGGCCAGCGCTATGCCGGTACGCTGATCTTGCAGAACCGGTCGCTCGAAACTGACGCGGAAGATCCGGCGGCCGCCTATTCGCCCTATTATCCCAATGGCGTCGGCACGGTTTACTTCGATGCGGTCAACGCCTATTGCGATTATGCCGGCGAGCTCAAGGTGCAGCTGTGCGAGAGCGACGAGGCGGTGGTCACCGAAGGCGAGTGGAAGGACGTCCTGTTCGACGTGTTTGCGATCTGCGACGGCGTGACGGAGCTGGATTCGTCGGTCTTCGGCACGAACGTGGCGCGGCTGGCGATGCGCGAGCTGGAGGGGACGACGAACTGGTTCTACCGCGTTCGCGCGGCCATCGACCATACGGGTCCGGCGCGCATCCGCATTGTGCGCGTCGATGCGCCGGGCGTGGGCTTTGCCGCGGATGTCGGCCCCGACGGCGAAGGGCTGGTGATTGTCGACAACATCATCGTATCCGCGCCGGCGATGGGCGCGCGGCTCCGGCAGTACGGGGCGCCGGCCTATGGCGAAGACGACACCCGCGACATTCCGACCGAGCGTTTCGCCGATGCCTTCTGCGGCCAGCGCGCGCCGTTTGACATCGCCTTCCCGACCGCGGCCGACATCGGGCGGCTGCATGGCCTGGCGAAGGTGGAGTACATCGTCAACGGCACGAACGAGGTCGATGCCTCGTTTGTCGGGGCGATGACGATGAACTACCGCTGGCGCTATCTTAACCAGAAGGTCAATCCGTGGAAGCGGCTGCTGATGAATCCCAGCGAGTCGGATCCGACGAAATTCGTCACCACGGCGCCGCTGGAGGCCGATGGCACGGGCGACATCGAGTATTCGGTCGAGGCGACGGTCAACGCGCCGTTCTACGAGTATTGGGATTACTCCGGCCTGAGCGGCTGGCGTTGGCCCGACGGCTATACCGAGCGGCGCGACAACGTGCGCATTTCAGCCGTGGCCGACGGCGTCTATTCCGAGGCGAAGCCATCTCCGGCCATGGGCACCGACTATTTCGTGCGGCTTCGTGACGGGGCGAGCGCCTATGAGGCGTTCCGGCTTTACGTGCGGCGACCGGAGCGCCCGGCGGAAGTGAGCATGATTCCCATGAAGCTGGCCGACGACCACATCTGGCGCGGCTTCTACCAGACGCTGACCAATTTCACCGCCGGGCTGGAGTACCGCATCGTGGCGCTCAATCCGCAGGTCAATGGCGGCAGCGACTACCAGTGGTCCACCAATTACCTGCATGGCGTCGACCAGCGGGAGCTGCCGGTGAATGACGTGCTGGTCGACGGCGGCGCCGACGAGTGGGCGAAGGTGCCCTGCGACGGCGTTACCGGCTATCTGCTTTTCCAGGTCGAGGATCAGACGCGGACGCTGACCGTCATCCACGCCGACTACCAGAACTTCAACCGGTGGACGGATGCGAACTTGCCCGACGGCGACGTGAACGGTCACTTCGTCGGCACCTTCACCGACGTCGACCGCCGCTCCGGAGCTTCGCGCAAGGCGCAGAACTGGGCCGAGACCTTTACGATGTTTGCCGAAACGGCGGCGACCAACGGCTCGTGGTGGACTGAGTTTTTCAATGTCGTCGCGGAGACGGAAGGCGACTGGGCGATTGAAAAGCCGTTCTCGGGCAAGAAGCTCACGCCGAACGGCTGGACGGCCATGAACGGCATGTGGGTGTCGGAGCGTTATCGCGAGATCAACTGGCCGTCCATTGCCTTCCAGATGAAGGGCGAGGGCTACGGTTCGATCCAGTTCCCGGCCAAGCAGACGCCGCGCGGCGTCGAGACCTTCACCTTCTCCTCGCGCATCGCGCAGTCCTACAACATCCATTCGTTCAACTACTATACCGGCACCACGAACGACGTCTACGCGATGAAGAACTACACCTTCGCGGTGAACTGCGGCATGGCGACGCTGGACGACAAGGAGTTCACCGGCGTCGGGAGCGTTTCGGTGGTCGCCAACTTCCGCGATTCCAAGGGCGGCTACGAGGCGCGGCTGGAGCGGGTTTCGGAGGACCAGGTGCAGCTTTGCCTCTACAAGTGGCTGGCGAACGGCACGGTGCAGGCGCTCGGCCGCTCCTCCTATTACCAGTACGGCGGTTCCAGCGGCATGGGCTTGGACGGCTATCAGAATCACCTGGGCGCGCTCTTCATTTCGTGCAGCAACGCGGTCGACGGCGTGCGCGTGGTGGCGGGCGTCCTGAACACGCCGGGCGGCGTCAAGGTCGACAAGTCGACGCGGCTTTCCGGCTCGCCGTTCTACAAGGTCTGCTTTTGCGACTCGAATACGGTCAACTACGTTTCGGGCACCTTCGGCGTCGGCTCCCGCGACTGTCCGGCGGTCTTTGCGCGGCCGGTGCTGTCGCCGAATGCCGTTGCGTGGGCGACCGACTGGGCTTCGGCGGCGGCGGGCAACGACCCGGGCTTCCATCACTGGACCAGTTCCAAGACGGTCACCTTCGCCAACGAGCAGCCGCTGATCAATTTCGACGAAGATTACGAGAACTGGAACATCTATCGCGACCGGATGGACATCAAGGACTATTCCAACGACGTGCCGGCGCAAGTCTACGGCTTCAAGGCGCAGGTTCCCAACCAGTATGTCGTTGTCGAGACCTCGCCGCACCTGGAGGAGAACTTCACTCCCGTCTGCACCAACTACGTGCGTTCGTTCGGCTTCGAAGAGCAGGTGATCAAGCTGTATCTCGCCGAGGATGTCGACGTGCTGCTGCATACGGGGCTGGAGTCGGGCAGCTCCGACGTGGTCATCGATTCGCTCTCGCTGCGGCAGTGGCGCGGTGAAGACTATGACGATGCCAGCAACCCCGACCGCTACCTCTTCCCGGATGTCGGCTACGGAGCGCCGTCCAACTTCATCTACACCACGGCTTGGATCAACGACCGGAGCGAAGTGGAGCTCAATCCGATGCGGGCGACCGCCGAGACGCCGGCCAGCGTCCGTTCGCCGCTGATGGACGGCCGCAACGGCCGCGGCACCGGCCTCGGATCCTTCAGCTTCGCCTATCGCGACGCCCATCCCAAGGCGCGCCTCCTGGTGCAGATCGCCACCAATGACGTCGACTACACGACGCTGGCGAGCATCACCGAAAGCCAGCTCGGCTGGGAAACGGTCGAGACGGTCGATTTCTCCGCGCTGAGCGCCGACGACCGCAAGCAGGGCATTATCTCCACTTACATCGGGCAGCACGGCATCGTCGGCGTCATGCGGGCGGTGGTCGATCCAGAACTGGCTCGGCAGGCGCACAATCCGCTTTATAACGAAAACAACGATCCGGAATTCGGGCGGGTCTTCATCACCATGGCCGGCGCCCGCGACAATCCGACGCTTGACAGCGGCAGCTGGTGGGGCTGGAACCTGCGCACGACCGACGACGAGTCGATGTGGCTGCTGAGCGACGGCACCAAGGGCGATCTCCGCACCCACGGGCTGAGCTATGCGCTCAACAATTCGGTGACCGACGACGTGCGCGCCGATCAGGACTACAAGCCGCACATGCCGTTCCTGCAGACGCCGATCTTCCTGAAGGGCGTGGTCGGCGAGGTTTCCTTCAAGGCGCGCAAGTACAATCCCGGCGACGCTAATCCGACGGTGACGATCTACGGCACGACTTCGACCGATCCGGCGGCGGAAGATTCCGACTTCGAGTATTTGGGCGAAATCGAAATCGGCTGCGACCGTTACGAGACCTTCTCCTTCCAGGCGCCGCTGACCAAGAACTATACGGCGTTCCGGTTCGCGGTGACGGGGGTGGCGGGCGTGACCGGCGAGGCCGGGCCCTATCCGGCGGCCGGCAACGTGCAGCGGGTGCTTTTGGACGAAGTGGCGGTCTTCGAGGCCATTCGGGCGCGCCTCGGCTTCCGCAACACCGGCACCTTCCGCACGAATCTCGGCGACGCGCGTTACCTTCCCAACATGCCGCGCAAGGACCAGCAGCCGCTTTGCAACGAGGAGTGGGGCATCCAGACCGAGCTTTACGCCGCGCAACTTTCCAACAAGATCGACCTGGACACGCCCGAACACGCGCCGCGGGTGTTCTTCCACTGGTACGAGAACGTCTATCCCTGGGGCTACGACAACTGGCGCGACCATGCCGACGCCAAGTCCGCCGAGCTGGCGCGCGCCGAAGGCACGGACAGCCTCGTCTACCGGTCGAGCCACCTGTCGGCGGCGGGTTCGGTCGTGGCGCCGTCGGAGAAGTCGGGCACGGTGGTGCAGTATTCGCTGGAAGTCGTCTATTACATGAAGGGCCAGGATCTGCCGCTCACCAATGCGCTGTCGGCGGCCGACTGGCAGAAGCCGGCCTGGTTCGAGCCGGTCGACTGCAACGCCCAATACGGCAACGGCGCGTTCTCGGCCTACAACATTCTCGATACCGTGGCTCCGGGCTGGGCGTGGATCAACGAGGTCAATCTCTTCGGCGGCTATGCGCAAAGCGGGGCCAGCGTCGACAAGGACTATCAGTATCTGGAAATCGCGGTGCCGAGCGAGGCCGACATCACCGGCTGGTCGGTGCGGATGCTGGTGGCGCAGACGGGCAGCGGTTCGGTGCTTACCAACGAGGCCGCCACCTTCGGCCAGGACGGGCTGACGGGCATGAAGAAGGATCTGCTCGGCCAGGCGTCGGGCATGGTCTTCCGCGTGATCGCGAGCCTGCCGACCTATCAGACCGGGCGGCTCAGCCTCAATGACGGCACGCTGGACGGCGTCTGGAACTTCAAGAACTGGGACGGCAACATCCTGAAGGCCGACGGGCGCATTTCGGAGATGTCGCCGTTTGGCATCCAGCTGGTGCGTTCGAGCGGCATCGTCGAAGACGAGATCGTCGTGATCGGCACCAATTTCTGGGCGGGTTCGGAGTATCTGCGCGATCAGTACAGCCCGACGAATACGGTCAACTTCCTGAATGCGCACATGAGCGGGGCCGACTTCGTCTATGTCGGCGACGACGACGGGGGCGAGACGAAGTCGCTCAGCGTGGCGACCGGGCGCGGCGAGAGCTCGAACAACTGGGACCGGGTGATGGTGCACACCCCGGGCCGGATCAACACTTATGCCGACGGCACCCCGCAGGAGATCGACCCAGACCATCCTTCGCCGTTCGGAACTTCGATTTACGTCTACTGCAACCTGCTCGGTCCGCACATCTACCAGACTTGCGGCGAGGCGGTCGATTCGACGGCGTCGCAGATCCTGGTGATCCAGAAGAACTCGCAGCGCGGCACGAACGTCACCTATCGCGTCGACAAGTGGTATGAGCTCGGGTCGGTCAGGGCGAATGACGTGGAAGTGGCTTCGGTGGTCACCAACGAGCTGGACAACTCCTATATGGTGACGATCGGCCTCAATGCCGAGAGCAATGTCACGGTCGTGGCCGAAGCGCGCGTTTGCAAGGAACTGCGCGACTTGGGGGTTGACGAGCAGAACCGCTATTCCGAGGCCATCATCGACTGGTTCTCCAAGGGCCGCAACCTCTACGGCGTCGAATGGCCGGAAGGCCCGGTGCGGCTGGCGAAGTTCGTGCCGTATCGCCGGGGCATCGACTATGCCACCGACATGTCGCTGACCGACATGTATTGGCTCGACATGTGCCCGACCCTGCCGCACGACCAGTATCTGATCGCCGGCTTCGCCCTGCCGCCGACGCCGGTCGAGCGGCCGCTTCCGGATCGGCCCGAGTATGCCGGCTACGAGGGCGATGCGTCGCTCACCAACCGGCAGATGTCCATCTACATGGCGATTTCCAACGGCATCGGGCGGGTCACGGACGCGGGCGTTACCAATACGATGTATTCGCCCTATGTGATTCGCGGCCTGACTCCGGGCTACACTTCCTGGGACTATGCGACCAATTCGCTCGGGTTCAACTGGACGAACGCCAGCTTCAAGGTGAACGGCATTTTGGCGAACGGGCTGACGCAGGAGTCGAACAAGGACAACTGGGTGTCGCTGCGCTGGTTCGTGTTCGACGAGAACTCCTTCTACGGGCCGAATGCCGGCGAACAGGCGTTTACGACGGAAATCGAGATCAAGGATCCGTTTGCCACCGATTCGCCGGGCTATGCGGCCGGCTGGGCGGAATGGGCGAAGAAGCACGGCTGGCGGCCGGCGGTATTCAACGGCTGGGCGATCGACGAACGGCAGCTCTTGATGACGATTGAGGTCTTGAGGCCCCGAAACTATTATGAGGATTTCTGGTAATGCGCTTGCCTGAAATGGCGGAAAGATGGTAAAATGTTTCAAATGGCGAAAATAAAAACGTTCTGGTGCTGGCCAAGAACGCTCGCGTTGGCGTTGATGCTGACGGGAGCGGTTGTCGGCTGCAGCCGCGAGGAGGCGCCGGCGGTGGATCCGTCGTCGCCCGCCAGTTACCTGAACGATCAGGAGTTCATGGGCAAGCTGAAGCGGCAGGAGCAGGCCAAGCAGTCGCTGATCAAGCGCCACCTGGAGCTCAAGCGGGAATATGATCAGGAAAACGCCCAGGCGCCGGGCAGCGCGCGGGCGCAGGAACTTAAGGCCCAGCTGGAGGAGCTGGCCAGGGAATTTGAGGCGTCGACGCGCCAGACGGAGGCAATCGTCCGTCAGCGGCTGAAGCCCACGCAACCGAAGCAATAAGGGATTTAAATGGAAACGAGGCATAATATGATGAAGAAACTCCTCTCGATGCTCGCGCTGGTGACGACGGTGGCCGGTGCAGACTTGTATGCGGCGGAATCCGGCGACATTTACGAGGTCGCGGCCTGTACGCAAATTGGCGGCGACATCTCGACTTCGGCGTATCCGCTGTGGGCCAAGGGCTCGGATGCGTGCCTGAACGCCGGTGAAACCGCCTATTTCCGGATTCGGCTGGTGGCGCCGGAAGACGGCGGCGTCAACTACTGGAGCCTGGTGCATCTCGGCGGCTCGTCCGAGGAGACCGACATGGCGCTCTACCCGCCGCAGATCTGCATTTTCGTTTCCGGCAAGGAGCGTTGGGCGCGGCTGTGCGACGTCCGTAACGTGGAAGTCAACGGCTACAAGTTCACCGACTGCATTTTCAAGTATACGACCAAGCCCGGCGACTTCGCGCTGCCGCTCGTCTTGGGCGCGGTGGTGGGCGGCAAGAACCAGCCGGCGCTCGATCCGACGGAATCGGCTCCGCACTATGCGATCGACTTGCGCGGCAAGTGGCAGTTCAAGTATGTGAAGAGCTCGATGCAGGTCGTCGAGCCCAATTGGTGGATTTCGGCGAGCGGCAAGAGCGGCGTCGAGCGCATTGCCGACACGGCGCTGGTCAACGCCGGCTTTAACGTGCAGACGGTGGACTTCTCCTCGACCTGGGAGACTAACAGCGTCGTGTGGCGTTCGGTCCATCAGGACACTTCGATTACCGTGGACGGGCTGGCGCCGCAGATCGTGCGCAAGTCGGCCGCCGACGAGTCGGTGTCGCTCTACGTGTGGTCGACGAACGAGAACGCCGTCGTCGTGAGCGGCCCGAACGTGGAAGAGGTCGAATGCGACCCCAAGCAGCCGGGGGTCAAGTTCCATGTGGCGAAGATCACCATCGGCGCCAGCATCAGCGAAAATGCGTTCAGCGACTTCACCATCCGCGGCGTTTCGCAGTCGGCGGCCGGCGGCTGGTCGGGCCTGGTGCTCAGCTCCTACAACAAGTTCAACAAGCGCAACTCCCTCGGCGAGGCCTATGAAGACTACATGGTGGTGCCGGTTCGCTGCGTCGAGCCGCTGCCGCCGTCGGTGATTGTCGAGGCCGACCGCGCCTCGGCCTATGCGACGAGCGACTACAAGACTTGCGCGGCGCGGCTGACGGTCAAGCTTTCCCAGCCGGTCTCGCAGAAGTTCAAGGTGTGCCTGAACCCGAAGTTCGAGGGGTCGGCGACGTCGCTCACTGAGGCGGAATGGGGCGAGTACGTCCGCTTCTCCAAGACTTCCGACGTGGTCGCTTCGCTGCCGGATCCGAAGGCCGCGACGACGGAGGTCGAACTGGGCGGCAATGTCAATTCGGTTACGCTCTACATGTTCGTGCTGCGCGGTGACGAGAAGACGGTCGGCGAGGCGAACAAGATCGCCTTCGAGCCGGTGGCGGTCGGTTCCTATCCGACGATCATCCAGGGCTTCAGCGGCGTGTCGATGAACCTGGTCGCCCAGAATCCGGAAATCGTGGCGCCGGCCGAGGGCGAGGAGCTGACGGCCATCCAGTTTGACGAAACCCCGGTCACGATCCGCGTGTCCGACACCTATGCCGACATGGCGAGCGACGACGGCTACGAGATCTTCGTCAAGTATCATCCGAGCGACACCGAGCATGCGCCGAACGCGCCGGCCGGCTTCAAGAAGCTCGACGGCAAGTTCAAGCCCGGCGACGGCGGCGTCCTGGAGCGCTGTGACGACAGCTCACGCGACATGCCGAGCTTCGTCTGGGATACGACCGGCGAGTACGAGACCGAGTTCTATGTCGTCGCGCCGGTGAGCGGCAACAAGTCCTGCGGCACGACGGCGGTCTACCGCAAGCTCAACGTGATCATTTCCAAGACGAAGAGCGTTTCGGTGACCACCGCCGACGGCGACAACGCCATTGAGGCCGATGAAGGCGACCAGGTGAACATCCGCATCGAACTGAGCGAGGAAACCAAGGTCGATCTCTACGCCTTCCTGCAGATCATGAGCGACGACGTGTCGCCGCAGCAGTTCTCCTCGTCGACGCCGTTCGTGATCGGCATGTCCAATACGCGCGGCCTTAAGATCAACAAGGGCAACAAGCTCGCGGCGGCGGCGAAGCTGAAGCTGCTCGACGGCTACGGGCCGGCGACCGGCGAATACCTGAACACCGACTTCGAGGTGGTGCTCGCCACGGTGCAGGACTACGATACGGCCACCAGTTCGGTGCCCAGCAAGATCGTCAAGGGCTACGAGTCCTCCACCTTCTCGGTGACGGTCAACAACGTCGAGCCGCGGATCAAGCGCATCGAGCTCAACGGCTTTGCCGCCGACGTCGACGGCTACGAATACAACTTCAAGCTTCCGAAGGGCCAGAACCAGGAGCTGCAGGCGTTTGTCGACGATCCTTCGACCTACGACCTCAACAACGACTTCCAGTGCCGCTGGCAGATCAGCGTCGCGTCGACGCGCAACGGCACCTACATCCCGAAGGATACGCTTACCCAGACGGGCAATCCCAACCAGGTGAAGACGCTTTACACCTTCCCGTATACCGGCTGGAACAAGATCGTCCTGCAGGTGAAGGACAAGGATATGGACGACTGGAAGGACACGACCTTCGCGGCGTTTGTCGAAGTCCTGTCCAATCCCGGCATCACGGTGGAGCCGTCGGAAGACAACATCCTCGAAACGGCCATTCGCGACGCCTATGTCAAGGTCGGTCTCACCTACTATGACGCCGAAGAGCCGATTTACGTCAAGCTGACCGTTTCGCCGGTCAAGGAGACGGGCGATTCCGCCAAGGACGGCGAGGTGCTGCTCGACGAGACGCTCAAGGCGCCGCCGCCCGGCTACATGGATCACGCGGGCGACAACGTCTACTTCCTTACCTTCAATTCCGACGCGGCGCAGGACGTGACCATCCAGCGGATGGACGGCACGAGCTCCTCCGACCTGCACGGGTTCTGGATTCGGGCCGAGGTGATCAACCTCGGAAACAACCCGAAGACGAGCGAGCCCTGGACCCAGTATTATACGGCCAATCTCAACACCAAGATCCATCCGCGCAACATGGCGCCGAACAACGGCGAAGACGGCATTACCTTCTCGCCGGATTCCAACCCGACCTCGCGTTGGGAAGTGGCGGGCGGCGCGGCCACCCAGCATCCGCTCTCCTGGCGGCTCCGCAGCGACGTGGAGAAGGACTTCGAAGCCGGCATCACGGTCACGATCACCGGCGGCGGCGGCTCGACCACGACTTACTACAAGGCGGCCGAGGGCACTTTCATCCCGGACTTCGGTACCGCGCAGGGCGATCAGCAGGTCACGATCACCATCGCCGACAAGGACGGCGGCAGCGTGACCCGCACCTGGTACTTCACGGTCACGGCCTCCAAGTTCCTGACCACGATCGCGACCGCGCCTTCGGGCGGCACCTCGACCCTGAAGCTCTCGCAGAAGTATGTGGCGGCTTCGGGCATCGGCGAAGGTCACGTCTACGCGGCGGGCAACGCGACCTTCAATACGGCGAGCGACTTCCGGCTGGTGTGGAACTGCTCCAGCGAAGTGAACGTGCCGCTCTATGCCTGGGGCTACAAGATCGAGAAGCCGACGGACAACGGCACCCTGGACACGCACGACCAGGCGCTGGAATCGGACGGTTCGGCGACGGCGGGCGTGGCCGTGACCAGTCCCTATGTCTACAAGTCCTTTCGCGACGGCGACATGCGCGACTCCTTCTTCTACGCCTGGCTGATGCCGAGTGCGGCGGAGAAGGGCGAGGGTGCCGAAGAGGGCGAATCGGTTTCGGCGGTGATTTCGCCGGAGCGGCCCGAACGCGGGGCGCAGGCGGGCTCGGTCGACCTGCCGACGCAGCTCGGGGAAAACAGCAAGTCGTGGCCCATGACCACCGTCGAGGCGATCTTCTCGAAGGAATACTACGCCTCCGACAACATGGGCGACATCAACATGGACCGCATCCCCGACCTGTATTTCACCAAGTACAACTTCTCGCAGTCGGCCGAGGTGACGGATGCGCGCGGCACCACTTCGACCGAGGAGACGACGGTCGACGACATCAAGTCGCTTTCCGCCTACAATGACGACAAGGACGAGTCGGGCGCGGCGGTCGGCGACTATCTGCCCGCGAGCCTCACCGCGAGCTTCATTGATTTTTCGGCGGCGCTGGCGAATCCGATCGAGTTCAGCGCGGTCTTGGAAATCCGCGGCTTGGACGATCATCTCAACAATGCGCCGGCGATTGCGGGCGTGACCGGGGTCAAGCCGGTTCTCAAGTATATCGATCCGAACCTTTACGGGGATTCGACGCTGTCGCCGGTCGAGTATCTGGCGTGGGTCGATTACGCCTACGCGCACGAGTGGTCGCTGGACGACGAGACCAAGTGGTCGCAGTGGACGCCGGAGAACCCGACCGATCCGACGCTCGCCGATACCGATGGCGACGGCTTCAACGACGGCTTCGAGTATTACTTTTGGTATCGCGCGCACGTCGGCTATATGGACGGCCCGAACCATGTCTACCTGACCGGTCGCCGCTTCAATCCGCGGCATCCGTCCGAGGGCGACTTCATTCCGGCGTCGGAAATCGAAAAGGCGATGAATCCGACCAAGGCGTCGAATTTCGAGGCCAAGGTGCAGGATACCGACAACGACGGCCTGCCGGACGTGATCGAGTTCTATCTCGGCACCAATCCGTTCGATTTCGACACCGACCGCGACGGCCTGCCCGACGGCTGGGAAATCATGGTCGCGGGCACGAGCCCGATCAAGTATGCGACCGACGGCGAGGTGGCGGACGGCTTGCGCAACGCCGATGGCGACGCGATGGCGTTCACGACCGCCAAGTACGAGGCCGAGGGCTACCGGCCCAAGCAGTACGATCCGCTTGCGCCGACGAGCTTCGCGCTGGCCGACGACGCGGGCGATTCCGACGGCGTGCAGTGGTATGTCGTCACCGACGCCGCGCTCGTGCAGACCGAGCTCAGGCCCGATTCGATTCCGGCGGTGACGGTCTTCGAGTATTTCGACGTCGCGTCGGGCGACTGGATCAAGGCGGCTACCAAGGCGACCATCCGCAAGAGCGCCGGCGCTGCGCCGATGCTGGCCAAGGACCTGAACCGCGAGGATACTTTCAAGATCACCGAGTCGGGCGAAGAGCCGGTGGTCATTTGCCGCGGGCTGCCGATCCGGGTGCTGGCGGGCACGCAGCTGCGGAACGTGGCCGAGTCGACGGTGCCCTGCGCCGAGCTGGTGCTGACGGCGGAAGTGCCCGAGCACCTCTGCAACGCGGCCTGGATCTACGGCACGACGGCTGCGGGCGGACTCGCGACTTCGGCGAACGAGTCGGTTTCCGACATGGTCGGCTTCGGCCAGATCGCCGTCGGGCGTTCGCAAAAGGCGCCGGCGGAGGCGGTGATCGTCGAAGCGCCGTCGACCGAGCGGAGCGTCGCGTATCTCCACTACCTCGTCTATCAGGAGTTCGGCTTTGATCCGCGCACGGCGTGGAATCCCTTCACTCCGCTCAACGCGCGCTGGGGGGCGAAGGAGGCCGACGGCACCGCCCGCGACGGCTCGTTCAGCGGCTATGCCGGCATCGCCACCCGCACCCGCGCGTTTACGGCCTATGACGAGTTCCTGACGCTCTCGTTCCTGATGAACAACGGGGTGCTGAAGGAGTCGGAGGTGACGCCGTCGCTCACTCAGCCCTGGAGCACGATTTTCGCGAAGTTCACCACCAATCCGCGCGGTCCGGGCGAGACGGCGGTCGCCGAAGTGGCGAACTCCAAGGACGAAGGCACGGAAACGGCCAAGGCGGCGGTTACCGAGGCCGCGGGCAGCGACAACGGCGCCGATACCGATGGCGACGGCGTGCCGGACGGCTGGGAGCTCTATGTGATGGCCGGTCCGAAGGTGGAAAAGCAGATTGGCTTGACGGGGACGGCGCTTTGCTACAATTTCGTGGCTTCGAGCGAGTTGGATCCGTGGCAGCCGCTCTCGCAGATGCTGGCGACTACCGACGGCGACGGTGACGGGCTTACGGAACTCAATGAATTCTCGGGCACCGACACTACCGCCTACTATACGGAATATTCGGCGACGGTGAACGGGGCGCCGGGCGGCAACGAGAAGTGGATCAACAAGTTCTTCCCGACCGATCCGTGGGGCGCCGACACCGATCAGGACGGCCTTGCCGACGGGGCGGAAATCAAGAACATCGCGATCATCGCCAACAGCGCGGAAGCGTGTTCGTTCATGGCGGGCCGCTTCATTTACGGCGAGCCGGTTGACGACGGTTCGACCTGCATCCCCGGCGGCGGCCTCAATCCGTGCGCGATCGATACCGATCTTGACGGCCTGCCCGACGTCTGGGAAGCGCAGTATGCCGGCCGCTTTGACGAAGCGAACGGCATTGCCGACAAGAACCACGGCATTGTCAACGGCATGGACGGCACGGTCAAGGATGCCTACACCCGGCCGTGGAACAAGTTGGTCGCGTCGATTCTCGACGGATCCGGCAACGAAGACGCCGTCAATCGCGACTATGACCGCGACGGTCTGGAGAACTGGCAGGAATATCTGACCGGCACGATGCGCTGCTGGCGTTATGACGACCCGATCTCGCGCTGGGACTCGACGCCGAAGGAAGCCTATTTCGACTGGAACGAAGACGAACACGCCTGGGTGTTCAACATTGACAAGGCGGTCGAGTCGGCCAAGCTCAAGCTCCTCGACGATACGGTCGACGAGGGCAGGTTCTGGTACGAGACCCTGGTCAACACCCAGAGCCCGATCTACAACCCCTATCTGGTCATGGACCAGTCGCCGGTCGGCTCGCAGTATTTCACGCGGGTGAAGAACGGGTTTGACCCGGCGTTCACCGATGCCGGCACCTACTACTTCTTCTACGACGGCGTCGACCATGAGCTTTCGGCGAAGCCCGAAAATGACTGGTTCCTGGCGTTCGTCAGCGCGGGGCTCGTCAAGAACAAGGCGCTTTATACGCCGATGTGCTACATGGGCACCTCGCCGATCGAGGCCGACTCCGACCATGACGGTATGGACGATTACTACGAGCTCTTCCATGGCATGAATCCGCTTTTGGGCGCCGCAGGCGTCCGCAACGAGAACGGCCAGCCGTGCGACCTCGTCTACCATGCGTGGTGCTACGGCATGAACGCCGAGGCCGGCACGATGTACGAGTCGCCGGTCAAGGCCTGGCGCCGCGACCAGAGCGAGTCGCTGGACCTGGTCAACACCTGGACGCGCTTCGGTTCGCCGCTCCGGGCGAAGGCCGATGCGCGCGCGACCAATACGGGCATGGACTTCACCGTCTATCCGTGGCTTAACGGCATGCTCGGCGCCGATCCCGATGGCGACGACATCCGCAACGAGGAGGAGGCGATCCAGACCCGGGACGCGCTCGATTATGCGAACCACACCGACCCGACGCCGCTGTGGATGACCGATTCGAGCTACTCGAATTCGCTGGTGCGCCTGTTCTTCCGGATGCCGGCGCGCTTCAGCCCGGTGTTGCTCGGCGCTCCGACCTTCACGTCTCCGGAAGGCGATGAGTACAAGTTCTGCGATTTCGGCGGCTACACCCTGGCCCAGACGGCGGACGGCGAAGTGCCGGCGTTCGGGGTCTACAATCCCGACAAGTGGGCGGTTGCCGCCCAGAATAACTTCAACTGGGTCTGTTCCTTCGAAGAGAACGAAGGCTACGACACCGACCATGACGGCGTCAACGACAGCAGCGAGCTGTCGGGCAAGATCACCGATTATTCCAGCCCGCTGAATGCCGATGCGCCGATGCGCCGGCAGGCGATGTACTTCCCGGGCGACAAGTCGGCGCTGCAGACGATGCCGCGGTGCGTCGAGCTTTCGCCGCTGGGGGCGACCAAGTTCGATACCGAAGACACCTTCCGCCATTATACGGTCGAGTGCTGGGCCTATCCGGAGTCGGACGCCGATTCGGTGGTGATCGAACGCGCCGTCTGGGGTTCCGAATCGGGCGCGGCCGACGAGGAGTTCATCCGCAAGAACTTCCAGATCGCGATCAAGTCGCAGAAGTGGTTCACCAAGTTCGACACCACGGGCACGAAGGTGGAGAGCCAGGTCTTCGTCGACAGCGGCGTGACCGTCGAGCCCAACCGCTGGGTGCACCTCGCGGCGACTTATGACGGCGAATCGCTCCGCTTCTACGTGAACGGGATTTCGGTCGGCGAAAACCTTGACGGCAAGGTCAACAAGCTGTGGCCGGAGAATGGCCGCAACGCCATCGTCGCCCGGCATGCGGAAGGACTGGCGAACGAATATGACGACTTCTCGTTCGGCAAGACCTATTCCTACTGCGCGCTGATTGTCGGTGCGTCGCTCAAGACCTACGCCGAGCTGCCGGGGCCGATGGCTTCGCAGACCGTGGGCCGGGCGCTCGACCTCACCGAGGCGAAGGGCTGGGACTATTATACCCGCTTCTTCAAGGGCTATGTCGACGAAGTCCGCATCTGGGACGGCGCGCGCAGCCAGGCGGAGATCTCGGGCGCGATGCGCCAGCGCTTCACGGCGGCCGACGCCGTCAGCAACCGCGCGGCCTTCTATGACAAGTGGCTGGCGTTCGGCTACAGCCGCTACTCGGATCTCGCCCGCGGCATGAACGTGCTGCCGGAGCTTCGTCACCACTATTCGTTCGATTCCGTCTTCGGCGCGGACAACGTGGAGTCGCTTGCGCAGGCGCCGGTCGGGTTCCTCGATTCCGACGCCGGCCGCTGGTCGCGTCCGGACGACTGGGTTTGCGGCTGGTGGAAGCGCGTCCTCGATGCGTACGGTTCGCGTTATGCCGATCCGCGTTGGGTGACCTGGGTGCCGGATACGATGGCCCACTTGCCGCGCATTGACGGCACGACGGGCGACTCGGCTTTCTGGAGCCAGGATTTTGCGGGCGGCGTCAATGGCAACTATGGCTTTGCCCGTGACGCGGAACCGGTTTCGCTCTGGACGCAGTATACGCGCAACTTCGCGACCGCCGACAATGCCTATCGGACGACGGCGGCGCGGCATCAGCTCGTGTTCAGCCCGACCTATTGCCCGGGCGACGTGATGGGCGGTTTGGCCAATCTCTTCAACTTCGCCGGGCGCACGGCGGCGCAGTGTGGCGACGATCTGCTCCCGCTCGGCGGCGCGTTCGTGAAGTTCTGCGACAACACGGTCGGGCTGTGGGACAAGCAGGGGGCCAGCGCCAACTGGGAGATCACCGGCTATGACAGCGACAGCGACGGGCTGCCGGACTGGTGGGAGGCTTATGCGGATGGGGAATACCGCCTCCCCGACGATCCGCAGACCCCGATTGCCCCTTCGACTTATGTCCTCTATAACGGGGTCAAGATGACGGCGCGCGAAGCGTATCTGCGCGATCTGGCCCGCGGCGCCTATGCCGACAAGAACGTCGAGGGGGTATTCGACGATCCCAAGTATCGGCAGCTTTACGACTTGAATGCCAACGGGCTGCCCGACTGGTGGGAGAACATCTATGGACTCGCGAACGCGTCGGCGCTCGATGACAGCGACCACGACGGGCTTTCCAACTATGTCGAATACATGCTCTCGGAAGTCTTCCGCTTCGACGGGTTCACGTTCAGCCCGACCGATCCGTTCTCGGTCAATCGCTATACGCCCGACTACTTCTTCCGGATCGGCAAGCTCTATGCGGGTGAGATCTTCACCGATCACGATCTGGTCGATGACGAATGGGAAGATCAGTATGCGGGCACTTTCGCCTCGCGGCTCGTTTACGATGCCTTCGCGAATCGCGAGCTCGACGGCTGGTGCAACCGCAGCAAGGTGCGTTATTCGAAGCTGTGCATGCCGATCATCGCCGACCGTCAGCGCCACATGGCGGCTTCGGGCGAGCTAGTTTCCGATTATCCGGTGCCGACGATTGCGCTCACCCTCCGCTATAACGGCCGCCGCCAGTCGACGGTCGAGTCGGCGCCGATGGTCGTCAAGTTCGTGACCGGCGAACTGGAGTCCGAGCCGGACGCCAGCTACAAGGTGGAAGTCGGCGTGGGCAGCAATCAGCTCTATCGCGTGCTTGGCAAGTGGTCTGACCGTCACATGGTGGGCACGCTGACGCCGGGCAGCGTGATGGCGAGCTCGATGTCGCTCCAGGCCTGCGACGGCCCGTCGGCGACGGTATGCAGCTGGAAGTATCATTACAATGGCGAATACGTGGTTTATCGCGGCACGATTGCCGAATATGAGGATGCAGTTCGCAAATACGGGGTCTTGGGTTCCAATGCCGACGGCTCCGGCGTCGAGAAGCTGCCTTCCAGCTCGGCTTATTCGGAACTGGTCGGCACCGAGGTTCGCGCTGAGGCCGACAGTGACTTTGGCGTTTGGGTGACCAAGGACGGCACTCAGTTCGGCACGATCAATCTGGCCACCGGCGAGTTTGACCTCGACTTGGGCGTCTTCAAGGGCTGGTATGGCTCCAACGTGTCCAATCGGAACGAGGTGAGTTCGTTCGAGGACAAGTATTTCCGCATCGCCTACAAGGCCAATCCGCTGACCGGTTTGCCGCGTCAGCTTTATCTCGGCGAGGCGACGGTCGGCCATGTCCGGGAAGGCAAGAACATGATTATTGCCTTTGCCGATTTGGACGGTGACGGTGAATATTCGGCCGGGGAGCCTTATGGCGTCGTTCGAAATGTCGAGGTCTCCTGGCGCGGCACTTCGGCGGAAATCGAGCTGACTGACGTGAGCCCGGTAACGCCACGCATTAGTCTTGTTGATGCGGAGTCCGACCGCGGCATTTCCCGCCCTGAATACTATGACTGGCTGACGCAGTCTTACATTCTGCCCTCTTCGCTGAGCTGGATGGCGAAGATGAACATTGTGTCGACGGCGTTGGAAAGCTCGGACAAGGCGCAGCATATTCGCGTTGTCCGGTGGCTGGTCGATGGCAATTCGGCGGTGGATTGCGGGATTCAGAATCGAGTGGTGCTTGACAAGTATGTCACTACTTCGGTTCGGTCGGTGTTGACGGAAGCTGATATTTTCGCTAACGGTGAACTTGACTTGGATTGGAAATATCTCAATTCTGAGGTGGTCAACAATTCGGTCGTGAAGAGTAAGCAGCTGGGAATCACCAATGTGACCTATTTGGTGGTGACTGGCGATGCCCGAGTTGACTGGTGGTCGACCGTGTTGACGAATTATACGGTGACGGCGTTGGATACGCTCGTAACCCGTAAGTTTGGCAAGGATCGCGTGCTGCCGGAGCCGGTGTCGGCGGGCGAAGTCGGCGGCGTGGTGCGCACGGCCAATCCGACCTTCACCTGGAAGCTCGACTGCCCCGACGAAGAAGGCTATCCGGCTTTCCGCATTCAGGTGCTGAAGACGGATGCGGCTAAGACCAAGGTCTACGATTCGGGCATCCTGCCGGCGCCGGCGCGCAATGGCAAGAACGAATATGTCTGGGCGGCGCCGCTCTTCGTGGGCGATAAGACGCAGGAAGGCGTGGTGTTTGACAACAACACCAACTACAGCTGGAAGGTCGCGATGTACAACGCGAAGTTCAGCACCGATGTCTTCAGTTCCGACGCGCCGTCGTTCCGCATGGCGGTGCAGACTAACGGCTGGTCGAGCGGCAAGGTGCCGGTGGCGGTGCGCTACTTCGGTCCGGCGGAGAGCTTCGCGAGCAAGCAGGTTCGCGTCCGCGCCTATACCTCGCCTGACTTTACCGGCACGCCGGTGGCGGCGGGCTATGTGGCTCAGCCTGCCGACGCGATTACGGGCCTGGCGGTTACCAATCGGGAGCTTACGGCCAACTGCACGCTCATCGGGCTGCCTCCGGGCACCTATTATCTCCAGGCGTTCATCGATTCCAATGCCAATGGCGTTTGCGACGAATGGGAGACGATGGGCTACTTCTGTCAGCGCAACGGCACCACGGCTGACTATCTCAACCCGGTGGCGGTCAAGATCGCAAACGTGGTTGGCGAAGGGGATCTCTGCGAGATCTTCCTCGAAGATGCCGATACCGATGGCGACGGGCTGCCGGATGCCTGGGAATTTGCCATGTACGGCAACCTCACGACCAAGGGCGTCGAGGAGCTCAACCTCTCGGCGGCCGGGGAGTTCGCCATCAGCGACGTGTTGACCGAGAACTTGATGCAGGAGCTTGGAATCGGCGCCCAGGACATCAACGGCGGGCTCGCGGCGCAGGCGATGTTCACCCTGAGCAATGCCGGCGCGATGGCGTTGGCGCTGGGCAGCGACGTCTCGGCTTACGACACCTTCGCGGCGGCGATTTCGGCGGCGGTCAGCAACGAACTGGTCGAAGACGGCGTCATCATCAGTTCGCTCGCGTTTGACGAGAACGGCGATGTCGTGATTGAGGTTGAAGCTCAGACGGAGCCGGCTCGCAACGACAGCGTGCTCGCCCAGGCGATCGTCAGCAAGACGATGACGGTCAAGTGCGACGTCTACTGGAAGGCCAGCCTTGCGGATGTCAATTGGATCAAGGTCGGCGAAACCCAGACCATCACCGTCGGTGCCGGCGCCTCCAAGGTTCCCGTTCGCGGGGTCGAGGGCGATGCCGGCTTCTTCCGCGTCTCGCTTTACAAGTAAATCACAATCGTCCAAATGCAAATGAAAAAGGTTATTCGCAAGGTTCTCGTAGTCAACTCCGGCTCCAGTTCGCTCAAGTATCAGCTCTTTGACATGCAGCGGGAGCAGCGGCTCGCCAAGGGGCTCGTCGAGCGCATCGGCGCCGGCGGCCCCGCCAACCACGCCGAGGCGCTCCGGCAGGTGGTCGCCGATCTTGGCGACGCGGCGAAGGGCATTGACGCGATTGGCCACCGGATCCTGCACGGCGGTGAAGTCTTTCGCGATTCCGCGCTCATGAACAAGGCCAATCTCGCTAAGGCCAAGAAGCTCGTCAAGTTCGGCCCGCTGCACATGCCGGCCAATCTGGGCGGCGTCGAGGCGTGCGAGAAGATCTTCAAGGGTGTGCCGAACGTCGGCGTCTTCGACACCGCCTTCCATATCGCGACGATGCCCGATTGCGCCGGCATGTATGCGATCGATCCGAAGTTCTACAAAAAGTACGGCATTCGCAAGTACGGCTTCCACGGCACTTCGCACAAGTTCATCACCCAGGCGGCGGCCAAGTTCCTCAAGAAGCCGCTGGCGAAGGTCAATCTCGTCACCTGCCACCTCGGCAACGGTTCGTCGCTGGCGGCGATCAAGAACGGCGGCGTGGTGGACACCTCCATGGGCCTCACGCCGCTGGCGGGGCTCATAATGGGCACTCGTTGCGGCGACATCGACGCGGCGGCGGTGCTGTCGCTGATGGAAAGCGAGAAGCTTGGTCCCGCGGAAATGGACAAGCTCCTGAATAAGCAGTCGGGCCTGCAGGCGGTCGGCGGCGTGCCGGGCGGCGACTGCCGCGACCTCTGCGCCAAGGCGGCGAAGGGCGACCGCGGCGCGGAACTGGCGCTGGAGATGCTGGCGTATCGCGTCGCCTTCTACATCGGCGCCTACAATACGATTGTCGGCGGCGCGGATGCGATCATCATGACTGGCGGCATTGGCGAGAATTCCAGCGAAGTTCGCCAGCGCATTCTCGGTCGGCTCGGGGCGCTGGGCATCAAGCTTGACGCCAAGGCCAATCAGAAGCGCGGCGAAACGGCGGTGATTTCGGCGAAGGGCTCCAAGATTCCGGTGATCGTGATCCCGACCAACGAGGAACTGATGATCGCGCGGGACACGGTGAGAGTGTTGGAGAAACTATGAACTATGAACGATGAACTATGAACTATGAACTATGAACGATAAATTCCTTCACTCATACTTCATACTTCATACTTCACACTTCATACTTAAACAAAAATGAACGCAATTAAGAACATCATTGAGCGGGCTTCGAAACTTAACGGCACGGTCGTCCTTCCCGAAGGGCAGGATCCGCGCGTCATTACCGCCGCGTGCGCGTGCGTCGAACGGAAGCTCGCAACTCCGGTAGTTTTGGGTACGGCGGCGGAAATTGCCGCGGCGGAGGCGAAGGCCGGCAAGCGTCTTGCCGATTTCGGCATTCAGGCGATCGACTACACGGCCGGTGACGCGGAGCTTGAAAACGCCTATCTGGAGGCGTGGAACGCGAAGGAGGCGAAGAAGCCGGCGGAGAAGCAGAAGCTCATCGATCTCGCGGGCGCCGAGCAGACGCTTCGCACGAAGCGCATCTATTTCGGCGGCATGATGGTCAAGCTCGGCCGCGTGCAGGGCCTCGTCGCCGGTTCGATCGCCTCGACGGGCGACATGCTCCGCGCGGCGTTCCATACGCTCGGCACCCAGAAGGGCGTGAAGACGGCGAGCTCGTGCTTCATCATCGACTTGAAGACCCCGACGGAAGCGGGCGACGGTGTCCTCGCGTTCGGCGACTGCGGCGTCATTCCCAACCCGACGGCGGAGCAGCTCGTCGACATCGGGCTCGCGACGGCGCAGAGCTACCGCGACCTCACCGGCAACGAGCCGCGAGTCGCGTATCTCAGTTTTTCCACCAAGGGCTCGGCGGCGGGCGACCTCGTCGAGAAGGTGCAGCAGGCGGTGGCGCTGGCCAAGCCGAAGTTCGCCGAGGCGGGCATCAAGATGGACGGGGAGCTGCAGTTCGATGCGGCGATCGTGCCGTCGGTCGGCAAGCAGAAGAACCCGAACGGCGAGATTCAGGGCAATGCGAACGTCTTCATCTTTCCGGACCTGCAGGCGGGCAACATCGCGTATAAGGTGGCGCAGCGTCTCGGCGGTGCGGAAGCGATCGGTCCGAATCTGCAGGGGCTCGCCAAGGCGATGAACGACTTGTCGCGCGGCTGCTCGGCCGACGACATCGTCGCGACCGTGGCGGTGACGATGCTGCAGAGCCAGACGAAGTGAATCGGTAAGGATGACGAAGGAACGACAGATCAAACGGGCGAAGGAAGTCTTCGCGATTGAGATCGAGGGTCTGAAGCGAACCCGCGGCTCGATCGGGGAGAGTTTCGTCGCGGCAGTGCAGCTGATGCTGGCGGCAACCCAGCGCGGCGGCCTGGTGGTCGTTACCGGCGTCGGCAAGAACCTGCACATTGCGGAAAAGATGAGCGCCATTTTCGCTTCGACCGGCACGCGCTCGATCGTGCTCAATCCGGTCCAGGCGATGCACGGCGACCTGGGGATGGTCTCCGCGAACGACATTCTGGTGGCGCTGAGCTTCAGCGGCGAGTCCGACGAGGTGCTGCGGCTCATTCCCGCGATCCGGCGGCACGGGCTCAAGGTGATCTCGCTGACGGGCAATCCCGGTTCGACACTGGCAAAGCTCTCCGACATCCATATTGAAATCCCGTGCGGCCAGGAAGCCTGCCCCTTCGGCATGGCGCCGACCAATTCCGCGACGGCGACGATGGCGATGGGCGATGCGCTCGCGATGGTGATGATCGACGCGCGGAAGTTTTCGCTCGCCGATTATGCGGGCAATCATCCGGCGGGGGCGATTGGCCGGGCGCTCATCCTGAAGGTGTCCGACATCATGCGCACGGGTGACGCCCTCGCGCTCGTCAAGCCGACGGCGACGGTGATGGATGCGGCGCTGGCGATGACTAATTCGCATGGCGGCAGCGCCATTGTCGTGGACCGGGCCGGCAAGTTGAAGGGAATCTTTACTGACGGGGACTTCCGTCGCCTGGTGGCGGCGGAAAGGGAAGCGGGAAGCGGGAAGCGGGAAGACGTTCTGGAATCGCCCATTTCCCGTTACATGACGGCGAAGCCCTCCTTCGTCTACTCCGACGTCTACGCGGCGGAGCTCCTGAAGGTGTTTGAGCGCAAGCGGATTGACGACTTGCCCGTTTGCGACCGCAAGGGCAAGGTGGTGGGGATCGTCGATTTGCAGGATTTGCCCAAGATGAAAGTATTGTGAAAGTCTGGAGCGACTCGAACAACTTGAAAACTCTTAACCAGAAAGGAACGAAAACATGAAGCAGCTGATGATGGCGATGACGGTGGTGCTGGCGGCGACGACTTTCGCGGCGGCCCCGAAGGGCAAGAACAAGAATGTCAAGGCGATGGCGGGCGCGGACGAGGTTCAGACTACGGGCAAGGAGGCGAAGATCCTGATCGATCAGATGCCCAAGACGGGCCAGCAGTCGACGCTGGCGGCGCCGGCGGTGCCGGGGGCTTCGATGATCGGCCAGTGCTACACCAAGCCGCGCAAGTGGATCGTGATCGAGACGAAGTACACGACTTACGCCAAGTTCCTCGACCAGCTCACCTTCAACTGGCATGTCGTCCTGGATGCGAAGTCGGCGAAGGAGAACAAGGGCAACAAGCTCGGGCTGGATTCCCAGTACAGCTATTTCAACACTTCGGTCTCCTATTACAACATTCCGCAGGGGTCGCATGCGGCTTGCGTGTGCCTGCCGCCGTCCTATCTTGAGCTTTACGGCGAGGCGCGGGCGATTGGCTTTACCATTACCAACCAGAACGGCGACGAACTGGGCGGCGGCACGGTCAGCGAAATCAAGGGCATTGCCAATGATTCGAAGTTCTGGGAAGATCAGGACGGAGTCATGAACAAGATGGGCGCGAACGGCAAGCCCTTGATCGAGCGCCGTCAGGGCCTGATGGACCGCTCGAAGACGATTTGGGCGCTGGTGAATCCGAACGATTACGAAACGACGATGCAGTAAGAAGTGCCGGGTGCCGGGTGCGCAGTGCCGGGCGCCTAGTGCTTAATGCGAGGAGAATATGGCTAAGAAATTCCTAACGTTGAACATCGGCGCGGCGACGGTGGAACTCGCCGAGTATGATGTGGGTGCGAAGGGCGCGTTGACGCTGCTCAACTACGGAACGGCCCAGCTGGCGGCGCCGATTGACGCCGGCAATGCGGAGACGATCCTTTCGCCCGCGCTCCTGGAGATCGTGCGGGAGAAGGGGATCAAGCCGGGCAAGGTGGCGATGTCCGTTTCCGGGCAGATGGTCTTTCCGCGGTTTGCGGCGATTCCGGCGACCGGCGGCGAAGAGCGCTTCGAGCAGCTGATCCGCTATGAGATCGAGCAGAACATCCCGTTCCCCATCGACGAGATGGTCTGCGACCGTCAGATTGTCGGCGACACGGCCGCCGGCGACAAGTCGGTGATGATCGTGGCGGCCAAGATCGACCAGATCGAGGCGCTCACCTCGGCGGTGCAGGCGGCGGGCTTTACCCCCGAGGTCGTGGATGCGGCGCCGATCGCGCTCGTCAACGCGGCGAAGCTGAATCTGCCGAACGACGGCGCCTGCGTGGTGCTCCTGGACATCGGGGCCAAGACCACCTCGCTGATCATCAGCGAGCAGGACCGGCTCTACAACCGTTCGATTCCCGTCGCCGGCAATACGATCACCAAGGAAATCGCCAACGCCCTCGGCTGTTCGCCGGCGGAAGCCGAGCAGCTCAAGCGCGAGAAGGGTTATGTTTCGCTGGGCGGCGTTACCGAAGACGACGACGAGACCGCCGACCGGATTGCCAAGGTTTGCCGCGCGGTGATGACGCGGCTCAATGCCGAGGTCTCGCGTTCGATCAATTTCTACCGTTCGCAGCAAGGCGGGCGGGCGCCGGACGTCCTGTATTTGACCGGCGGTTCGGCGCTGTTGCCGCAACTGGACGTCTTCTTCTCGGAAGCGCTGCAGATTCCGGTGCAGTATTTCAATCCGTTTGAAGCCATCAAGGTCGGGTCCAAGGTCGAGGCTTCGGCGCTGGAGGCCGATGGCGCGCTTATTGCGGCGACCGTCGGCCTGGCGGCGCATGCGGCCGGCACTTCTTTCTTCAATGTCAACTTGTTGCCGCCGCGGTTGGTGGAGGCCCGCGCGGAAAAGGCCAAGATTCCGTTTGTGGCGGCCGGCGGAGTGCTGATCGCCGGGGCGCTGGTGCTGGCGATGCTGAGCATCGGCTACGACACCGAACTCATTGTCGCCGAGCGCGATGCAGTGCAGGTCAAGCTCGATTCGCTCTCCAAGTTCGATCGCGAGGTCAAGGCCGCGCAGGAGGCGGAGGCCGAGGCGACGGCGGCGGCCGAGAAGGTGCGGCAGCTTATGAACAGCCGCGCGCTGGCGGTGCAGCGCCTCAATGCCGTCCGCAGCTCGCTGTTGCCCGGCATGTGGATCGACAAGTGCGATGCGACCAAGGTGACGATTCGCTACTGGAAGGATCGGGTCAAGGTCTCGACCGGCAAGACGGTCAGCGAAACCGTGGTCGACAAGCTCAAGCGGCAGACGGTGCTGGACGGGCAGTCGGTGAAAATCGCCGACATGAGTTCGGTGGGCGCTGACGGTCAGTTGGAACAATTTACCGTGGAGATGAAACTCAAATGAATAAGAACCGCATGATTCTGGCCGCCGTGGGCGGCGGTTTGGGGCTGGTGATTCTGGTGCTGGCGTTTCTCACCTGGATGGCGTTCGCCGACAAGACCGCGGCCATCGCCGGGGACGAGGAAGAGGGCACCGACGGGCTGGAGACGGTGGTGGAAAAGGCGGAGTCGCTTTCGCGCAAGCCGATTTTCCCGAGCAAGAAGAGCGTGACCGCCATTGCATCGAACCAGCAGGCGCTCGTGGAATGGAAGGACGAGACGCTGAAGCTTGCGTCCCGCGGCGACAAGGTGTTTCCGGCGACGACGCCGGCGGCGTTCAAGACCTTTTTGGTCGCGGATGCCAAGCGCCTGGCGACGCTGCCGGGAGCGGTGCAGAACGTGCTGGTGAAGCCGGATTTCAAGTTCGGTCCTTTCGGCGAATACATCAGCGAGGGCAAGATGCCGGCCGAGGGCGAGCTGGCGGAATTGCAGCGGCGCTGGGACGATGTCGCCACGGTGGTCGAGCTCCTGTCGGCTTCGGGCATTGCCGAGCTTACGGACGTGCAGTTTGCGGCGCGGCCGGTCCCGGAGTCGGCGGCGGACCGGAAGAACACGCGCAAGGCGGGCAAGAAGGCGGGGAAGAAGGACCCCGAGCCGGTTAAGGAGCCTTCGGTCTTTACTTATACCTTTGCGTTCACGACGCGACCGGTCGGCTTTATCAAGGCGATGAATGCGCTGGCGACTGGTGAGCGGTTCACGGTCGTCGACGACTTTTCCTTCCTGCGGCAGCACGATCAGCTGGCGGCAGCGTTGGGTGGCGAGGATGCCAAGAAGAACGAGCAGACGAGCGGTCGCCGGCGGCGCGGTCGCCGGGCGGCAGCCGTTGAGGAGCCGAAGGAAGATGTCAATCTCAAGAACGGCATTGTCACCGATCCGCTGCTGGACGAGCCGTTTGCGGTGACGATGACGGTTTCGGTTTACGACTTTCGGTCGTTGGAAGACGAAGACAAGAGCGAGGAGGTTAAGTGATGGTCTCGCGTTTTGGCAATAAGAATTTTTTGGCGGCCCATTACGACTGGATTGTCGCCGGCTTGGGGTTGCTGGCGCTGGCGGGCGGGGCGGCCATGTTTGTGATGTCGATGGGCGCCGATCCCGAGGAGGCGGCGGCCGAGGAAGTCGCGCGCATCGCCCGGCTGGATCGGGGCGAGACCGGTGTTAAGGCGGTCGACATGTCCGAGTATCAGGAGGCGTTGCGTTTGGTGCGCAGCCCGAAGACGCTGGCGGAGGTCTCGGAAAAGCAGGGGAACTTCCTGACGAGCGAACGGCGCGTCCTGTGCAAGTGCAAGAAGGTGATTCCCGGTGACACCAAGGCGTTCCCGAAGTGTCCGTACTGCGGGGAGCAGCAGGAGGAGGAGAAGGTGGTCGTGGTCGACGCCGACCAGGACGGCATGCCGGACGACTGGGAGAAGAAGTTCGGCTTCAACATTGCCGATGCCGCCGATGCCGAGCAGGATGCCGACAAGGACGGTTTCACCAATCTGGAGGAGTTCCTGGCCAAGACCGATCCGCTGAATCCCAACGACCATCCCGATTATCTCGATTCGCTCTCCATCGTGTTGCCGCTTCAGGAGACCAAGATGCCGTTCGCCTTCGTGACGGCCAATCAGATTCCCGGCGGCTGGCGCTGTGAGTTCCTTGATCCTTCGCGCCGCAACGACTACGGCAAGCTGGGCCGCAAGGTCACGGTCAAGGTGGGCGAGAAGATCGTGGATGCGAGCGACGCCAAGAATCCGGTGGACTATGGCTGGACGCTTAAGAGCTATACCGCCAAGTCGGAAAAGCGCGAGAAGAAGGGCATGAAGGGCATGTTCGTCACGGTGGATGTTTCCGAGGTGGTGCTGGAGCGCGAGCGGGACGGCAAGGTCATGACGCTGGTGCTGCAGCCGATCAAGGGCATGAAGCTGGCGGCGGTGGATGTCAAGGCGACGCTGGCCTATAATCGCGGGGAGGTCCGCAACCTCGACGTGGTCCCGGGTTCGGAGATTGATCTTAACGGCTCCAAATACCGAATTACGGACATTACGCCGGTTGGCAAAGGGGCCAAAGTGACCCTGGAAAGTGTGCTTTCCGGCAAGAAGCGGACGCTTGAAGCACTTGAACGATAAGCAAACTTATAGTATACTGTTGCCTAAATTAAGGAGATAGGTGGTCGATATGATGAACATCAGAAATGGGATCGCCCTGAGTGCGGTGGTGGCGTTGGTCGCCGTCGGTCAGAGTGGGTTGGCGCAGGACGATCTTGACAACCTGCTGAAGGATCTGGAAGCGGAAGCGACAACTCCGGCGGCGAAGACCGAAGCCAAGGTGGAGGTGGAGGCCGAGGAGCCGAAGGTGGAGGCCGAGGAAGCCAAGGTCGAGGAGCCGAAGGCCGAGGCGCCCAAACCGGCGGCGACCGTGGCGGCAACCGATGCCGAGCTGCTTGAGAACCTTCGCACCACCGAGAAGTTGCGTCGGGGGTCGTTGGACGCGCAGGCCATGCGGGAAATTGCCGAGGCGCGCGAGTGCATGGCGAACGCCGAATATTCCGATGCCGTGCGCCACTACGGGCTGGCGCTCAAGCTCCTTAACGACCGTGCGGGTTCCAAGCAGTTCAAGAAGGAATGCGACCAGGGTATTGCCGAGGGGCTGTTCCGCGCGGCGTTGCAGGAAGAAGAGCTGGGCCGCCGCGAGCGGGCGGTTCAGTTGATGGAGAAGGCGATTGGTATGCGCCACCCGAAGGCGCGGCGCGTGCTGGAGAAGTGGGTGGCCGAAGGCAATGAGACCGAGGTCAAGGCCGATGGCGCCGAATACGCCCATCGCATCAACGAGCAGGATTTCAAGAATGAGCGCGAGCAGATCCGCAAGCATCTGCGCCGTAGCCGGCAGTATCTGGCGGTGCGCGACATGGCGAAGGCGCTCGAGGAGGCGGAGATCGTGCTCGTGAACGATCCTTACAATCAGGATGCGCTGCGGATCCGGCGGGCGATCGAGCGCAAGCGCCAGACGATCCTGAAGCAGGAGCGCGAGGCGGCGCGTGACGGCATGATTGCCGATGTCGACGAGGCGTGGCGGCCGGTTTACGCGGTTAACGCGGCGCGGCTTAACGAGTCGTCGGCCGAGACGGTCAAGACGCAGACGGGTGACGACCCCGAGCGCACGCAGGAGCAGGACATCGTGCGGCGGATGAAGGAGATGCGCCTGCCGACGATTTCGTTCAAGCCGCCGGCGACGATCATCGAGGCGGTGGAGTTCTTCCGCACGGCGTCGAAGGATTATGACCGCCCCGACATCCCGATTGAAAAGCGCGGCTTCAACTTCGTGTTGCGTACGCCGCAGGGTGCGATCAAGACTCAGCAGGCGGAAGAAAGCTCCGATGACTTCTCGTCGGGCGACGAGGGCGCGGCGGCGCCGTCCAACGGGCTGGAGCCGATTCAGACGATTACCGCGAGCGACATCACCTTCTACGAGGCGTTGAAGCTCGTCTGCGATTCGGTGGGCTACAAGTTCATCGTGCGCGGGCCGGTGGTGATGGTGATGCCGGTTGACATGTCGACGGCCGAGCTCCTTTCGCGCAAGTACAATGTGCCGGAAGCGTTTGTGGAGCGCCTCAATTCCGCGTCGAGCGAAATGAAGGAAATGGGCGGCTTCGGGTCGAGCAACCGCTCCAAGAACAATAATGAAGAGGAGACGGAAAGCGAGGATCGCGACTGGAAGGGCTTCTTTACCGAACTCGGCGTCCAGTGGCCGGAGGGCTCGTCCATCAAGCACATCAAGTCGCTGGGCAAGCTCTATGTCCGCAACACCCGTGAAAACTTGGCGGAGTTTGAAAAGGTGATTGAGGAACTGGGCGGGCAGACGATGCTGATTGAAATTGAGACTCGTTTCGTCGAAGTCTCGCAGGAAGATCTCAATTCGCTCGGCTTCGAGTGGATCCTCAACAGCGACTATTCGCTGGATTTGGGCGGCAAGCTCAATCGCGCCCTGGGGCTTAAGAGCGGTGAGTTTTCGCCGTCCAAGTCCACTCGTAGCGAGACGGTGAATACGGATGTAAATACAGAGACGATTCAAAGCGAGGCTTATGGGCAAGCAAACCCACCGTTGGCCAAATACGAAGAGAAAACAACCAGAACTGTTACCACTAAGACGGTTATCGGCGATGGTTCGACTTGGGTGAGAAGGGACGGCGCTGACGGCAGTGTTGGGGTGAATGCCTTTGGCGGTAATTCCCAATATGGCAGCGGCAGCCGTTACTTGTCGACGACGGGCAACTTTATCTCCGGGGAGTCGAAGTCGACCAATGACCAGTTTATGCGCGTCAATGCGTTCCTCGGTTCGGCTGACCTCTCGATGATTCTCCACATGCTTTCGCAGCGGAGCGATACCGACCTCTTGTCGGCGCCGAAGGTGGTCACCAAGTCGGGCGAGAATGCGGTCATCAAGGTGGTTACCGAATACATCTATCCGCAGGACTATGATGTGCAGCTGCAGTCGAGCTCGTCGAGCGGCGGTGGCGGCAGCAGTTCGGGCGGCTCGTCGTCGGCGATTCTGGCGGTGGTGGAGCCCCAGAACTTCACTATGCGCGAAGTCGGCGTCGTTCTTGATGTGACTCCGACCTATTCGGAGGCCAATGGTGGCACCATTGATCTCGAAATGAAGCCGTCGGTGGTGCAACTCGACAGCTGGAAGAACTACGGTATGAAGATTCCGTTTACCGGCAATCCCAGCACCGGGGTCGTGCCGGATCCGGGAACGCTTTTCAACTGGATTCCTGGAGCCGCAGAAACACTGGCCGACGCGGTAAACAAGCTGATCGGAGCGCAATCTGAGGCTGTTGCTACGGCGTATATGGACAGTGCGCTTAAGTCGATGAATCCGTCGACGATCGAATATTACGATGCGCCGATGGAACAGCCGTTCTTCGCCGCGCGGTCGATCGACTCCAAGGTTTCGATTACCCCCGGTTCGACGGTGGTGATGGGCGGGCTCATTACCGAGCAGCGCAAGGCGATGGATGACAAGGTGCCGTTCCTCGGCGACCTGCCGTTCATCGGGCGGCTCTTCCGCAGCCACGCCGAGCAGACGATCAAGCGCAATTTGCTCATCTTCGTCACCGGCCGGCTGATTACGCCTTCGGGCCGGGAACTGCGCGTCAATGACGGCGCGGCCTCGGAAGCCGAAGTCAAGGAAGCGCCGAAGGCCGAGTAAGCGCGAAGGGGCAATGAAAATTGCACTTACGGGAGGGATTGCCTGCGGCAAGTCCCTCCTTTCGCATTATCTGAACGTGCGCGGCATTGAAACGCTCGATGCCGATGCCGTCGTTCACGAGCTCATTCCCGATCCGGCCGAGCGGCGGCACCTCGCGGCGGAGGTGTTTGGCGATTCTGAAAAACGGCGGGCGCTCGAAGCGCGGCTGCACCCGCTGGTGAAGGCGCGGCTGACGGCGTGGCTGGATGAGCCGAGCCGGCAGTTGCGCATCGCGGTAATTCCGCTCCTCTTCGAGGTGCATTGGGAAGAAGAATTTGATATAATAGCGTGCATTCGGAGCGAGCGGGAAACGCAGATCGCCCGGATGATTTCCAATCGCGGCTACTCGCGGTCGGAGGCCGAGGCCCGGTTGGCGGCGCAGCTGCCGGTTGCGGTCAAGGCGCAAAAATCCCAATACGTAATCAACAATGACGGGTCCGCCGAGGATCTGGAACGCGAAGCAGAAAAATTCATATCATGGCTGAAGAACTCGATGTGTTTGCCGGTGCCGTAAATGCGGCGAAGAAGGGGAATCCGCAGAATCAGAATCCGCCGCCGGCGGGAGCGCCCAAGGGCAGGTTCCACAATCGCAAGGGCGGGTTCAATCGCGGCCATCAGCCGAAGCCCAACAATTCGCCGATTCGCGGGGCGAACGGTGCCGAGTCGGTGAATCCGCTTTTGAATGCGCCGCTTCCCACCGAGCCGCGCGCGGCCGAGACTGAGAATCAGAATCCGCACCGCAATCCGGACTTGCCGGAGTATCGGCTGGCCGACATCCAGACCTGGCCGGCGCAGGTGATTGTCGACCGGATGATGCCCGGGGCGGATCCCGAGGAGCTGGGCTCCTACCGCAAGCACGAGCTCATCTTTGCGGCCATTCGCGCCTATCTGGCCCACGGCGGGGCGGTCATCGCGTCGGGCTGCCTGGAAATCGTCCGCGAGGGCCATGGCTTTCTGCGCAGCGCCAAGAACAACTTCCTGGCGTTTCCCGAAGACGTGTTCGTCACCCAGCAGCAGATTCGCCGCCATGCGCTGCGCACGGGCGACATCATCGAAGGCCCGATTCGCGACCCGCGCGACCGCGATCGGTTCTTCTGCCTGGGGAACGTCAATCTGGTGAACGACAAGGAGCCGTCGGTGGCGGCGCGGGTGGTGCATTTCGAGAACCTTACCGCGACCTTTCCGACGCGGCGCATTCTGCTGGAAACCGACTCCAAGGAGTTCTCGACTCGCGTCATCGACCTGTTCACGCCCATCGGCTTCGGCCAGCGCGGGCTCATCATCGCCCCGCCGCGAGTCGGCAAGACGGTGCTGCTGCAGAAAATGGCCAACGCCATTTCCAAGAACCACCCCGAGGCCATGCTGATCATCCTGCTGATTGACGAGCGGCCCGAGGAAGTGACCGACATGCAGCGCAACACCAAGGCGATGGTGCTGTCGTCGACTTTCGACGAGGAGCCGCAGCATCATGTCAATGTGACCGAGATGGTGCTGGAGATGTCGAAGCGGCAGGTGGAGAACGGCAAGGACGTCATCATTCTCATGGATTCGATCACCCGCATGGCCCGCGCCTACAATACGGTGCAGCCGCATTCGGGCAAGATCTTGACCGGCGGTGTGGACGCGCTCGCGATGCACCGGCCGAAGCGCTTCTTCGGCGCGGCGCGCAACATCGAGGGCGGCGGCTCGCTGACGAACATCGCCACCGGCCTCGGCGACACCGGCAGCCGCATGGACGAAGTGATTTTCGAGGAGTTCAAGGGCACGGGCAACATGGAGATCGTGCTGGACCGTGCGCTCGCCGACAAGCGCATCTTCCCGGCGATTGACATCGACAAGTCGGGCACGCGCAAGGAAGACCTGCTGCTGGACCCGATGGAGCTGGAAAAGACCTGGGGCCTGCGGCGGATCCTTTCGGCGGCCGGTTCCGAGTCGGCGATGAAGTCGGTCCTGAATTCGCTCCGCAAGACGCAGAGTAATCCCGAGTTCCTGCTGGCGCTGGACCTGAAGAGTCTGTAAACGCGAAGTGAGCCAGGGCGACATCGTCATCACCGGGGCGCGCATGCACAACTTGCGCGGAATCAACGTGCGGATTCCGCGCAATTCGCTGACCGTCATCACGGGGCTTTCGGGTTCCGGCAAGTCTTCGCTGGCCTTTGACACGCTTTACGCCGAGGGCCAGCGGCGCTATGTCGAATCGCTTTCGGCCTATGCGCGGCAGTTTCTCGACCGACTGGCCAAGCCGGAGGTGGAGAAGATCGAGGGACTCAGCCCCGCCATTTCCATCGAGCAGCATACGACGGGCGGCAATCCGCGCTCGATCGTGGCCACGGTTACCGAGATTCACGATTATCTGCGCATTCTCTACGGATCGGTCGCCGAGGCGCACTGTCCGAAGTGCGGTCGGCCGGTGACGCGGCAGTCGGCGGAGCAGATCGTCGATGCCATTCTGGCGCAGGCGAACGCCAAGGTCATCCTCTACGCGCCGGTCGTACGGGGTCAGAAGGGCCGCCATGAGGAAACGCTGGCGGCCCTGCGCCGCAACGGCTTCGTGCGGGTGCGGATCGACGGCACCGTGTATCCGCTCGACGAGACGCCCGAGCTGGACCGGAAGAAGGCGCACAATCTCGAGGTGGTGATCGACCGGCTGGTGATTCCGGCGGTCGAGGCGGCCGAAGCCGAGCGCCAGGCGTTTCGCACGCGGCTGACGGATTCGGTCGAGCTGGCGCTCAAGACCGGCAAGGGTCTCCTGACGATCGAACGGCTGGGGGCGGCGGCGGGCGCGGCCTTCCAGACCTTTTCCGAGCTCAACGCTTGCCCGGATTGCGGCATTTCCTTTGACGCGCTCAAGCCGCGGTCGTTCTCGTTCAACTCGCCGTTCGGGGCCTGTCCCACTTGCGCGGGGCTCGGGCAGCTTTATTATTTCGACGAAGACCTGATCGTTCCCGACAAGACCTTGCCGCTGCGGGAGTGCATTCATCCCTGGCGGCGGGCGGGGCATAACGCGATCATGTACTACAATGCGCTCCTGGAGCAGATCGCCAAGCAGTATCATGTGCGGCTCGACACGCCCTACGAGCGGCTGCCGGCGAAGTTCCGCCACGACTTGATGCACGGGTTCAAGGACGACCTGGTGCTGCCGTGGCGGAGCGTGGATCGTCCCTTTGAAGGCGTGCTGGCCACTTTGCAAAAGCGGCTCGAAGAGGCGGAGGACGACGAGACCCGCGCCAAATACGAGTCGTATCAGTCCGACAAGGTCTGCCCCGACTGCCAGGGCGCCCGGCTCAACGAGTTTTCGCGCGCGGCGACGGTGGCGGGCAAGACGCTGACCGAGGTGATGGCGTTGCCGGTCAGCGAGTCGCTCAAGTTCTTCCGGGAGCTGGGATCGGGCCGCGAGCGGCGTCCGGCGGCGGCGAAGGCGGTCAATGCGAAGCTGGACGCGCTACGGGACATCCTGGTCGAGATCATCCGGCGCCTGCAGTTTCTTGTCGACGTCGGGCTCGAGTATCTGACCCTGGATCGCGCCTCGGCCACCTTGTCCGGCGGCGAGATGCAGCGTATTCGGCTGGCGACCCAGATCGGCTCCGGCCTGACCGGGGTCTTGTATGTGCTCGACGAACCGACCATTGGGCTGCACCCGCGCGACAACGAGCGGCTGATCGCCACTTTGAAGGGGCTGCGCGACCGCGGCAATACGGTGGTGGTCGTGGAGCACGACGCGGAGATGATGCGCGCGGCCGACTACATCGTCGATCTCGGCCCCGGGGCGGGGCGCGAGGGAGGCCGGCTCATGTATCAGGGCGATTACGCGGGGCTTCTCAAATGCGGCTCGCTGACGGCCGATTACCTTTCGGGCCGCCGCCGGGTCGTGGCGGGCAATGGCGGCAAGGGGTTGGCGAAGGGCCCGGTCCTGACGGTTGCCAACGCGACGGCGCACAATCTGAAGCGCCTGACCGCGCATATTCCGGTCGGCTCGCTGACGGTGGTGACCGGTGTTTCCGGGAGCGGCAAGTCGTCGCTGGTGAACGAGACTTTGAAGCCGCTCCTAGCGGCAGCGCTGGAACGTGCGCCGCGCGGCGGCGGGCGCCAGCAGCGGAAAAAACCGACGGGCCCGTCGTTGACGGGAGTGGAGAATTTCGACAAGCTGATCGAGATCGACCAGTCGCCGATCGGGCGGACGCCGCGGTCGAATCCCGCCACTTACGTCGGTTTCTTTTCGGAAATCCGCGAACTCTTTGCACAGACGGAGGCGGCGCGCGCGCGCGGCTATTCCGCCGGGCGGTTCTCGTTCAACGTGAAGGGCGGGCGCTGCGAAGTCTGCGGCGGCGACGGCGTGCAGAAGCTGGAAATGTCGTTCCTGCCCGACGTCTACGTCACTTGCGAGCAATGCGGCGGCCAGCGGTTCAATGCGGAAACGCTGGAAGTGACCTATGGCGGCAAGACCATTGCCGAAGTGCTGGCGATGACGGTGGCCGAGGCGGTGGAGTTCTTCGCCAAGGTGCCGTCGCTTCGGCGCAAGCTGACGACGCTGAACGAGGTCGGGCTTGGCTACATTGCGCTCGGGCAGGCGGCGACCACGCTTTCGGGCGGCGAAGCCCAGCGGATCAAGCTGGCGAGCGAGCTTTCCCGCCGGTCGACCGGCAAGACGCTGTATCTGCTGGACGAGCCGACGACGGGGCTGCATTTTGACGACGTGGCGAAATTGCTGCGGCTGTTGCTGCGGCTGCGCGACCAGGGCAATACCGTGGTGGTGATCGAGCACAACCTGGATGTCATCCGGAGCGCCGATTGGATCATCGACCTCGGGCCGGATGGCGGCGAAGCCGGTGGTAAGCTGGTGTGCGAAGGCCCGGTGGCGACTGTCCGCGCCTGCCGGGAATCGGTCACCGGGCAGTTCCTTTAGTCAGTTTGCGCTTGCGAAAATTCCAAAAATTGTGTATCATAACCAGCAGTTTGTCAAAAGGTACCAAAAATCATGAATAAAGTTCTGCACGTTCTCGTTTACGTGTTTCTGCTGCTTGCAGGTGCTTCGCTCTATTTTGAGCTGCAGTTGAATGATAAGCGTTCGCTGTTGACTGACCGCAACCGTCTTCAGGAAGATTATTTCGTCAAGATCGCGCGAACGCTGGAAAAGGCCGAGCCGTCGAAGGATGCGACTTTTGAAATCAAGAAGGACGCTTCGCCGGTTGAAGCGCGGCTGGTGGATTCGCCGGACATGGAGAATGTGCTGGAGGAGTATCCGGCGTCGCTGGAGCAGGCCAATCTTGAGACCTACAATTGGGACGATCAGTCCATCCGCAGCCAGCTCCGTCAGGTTTACGTGCTGGACTTCGACGGCAATCCGGTGATGGACGGCAATCAGCCGCTGATGCGCGGCAAGGGCACGGAAGACGAGCTGCTCTCGAAGCTGTTCGAATCGGCGAAGACGCAGCAGTCGCGCCTTAATTCCACGCGCGCCGCGCTTTCGGATCTGCGCGCAAAGCTGGAATCGGTGGTGGCGGAGATCAACAAGCTCAAGCCCGAGGCCCGTCAGGACAAGGTGACGATTGAAGAGCAGCAGGCGAAGCTTACCAAGCTGGAGGGTGAGAAGGCCGATCTTGCGAATCAGATTGTCAAGATCAAGGGCCGTACCGACGAGCTCAACGGTGAGATTGCCTCGTTGAAGGACGAAGTGGCCACGGCCAAGGACGAAACTGAGGCGGCGCGGGAAGAGACGGCCAAGGCCCAGAAGCTGATTGATCAGTTGAAGAAGCTGTTGCAGGAGTCGATTCAGACTCAGGGCCCGGGCAGCGGCTCCAGTGCCGACATGGTGGCGGTTTCGTCGCTTTCTTCCGGGGTCAAGGGCAAGGTCATCGTGGCGGATAACGAAGACATGTTCGCGATTGTCGAGCTTTGCCCCGATGCCATCAAGGAGCTCAAGGGGCCGGAGGGCAACAAGCCGATGCCGGCGATGGAGTTCGGCATTCGCCGCGATGGCTTCAAGGGCCCGGCGGGCGAATTTGTCGGGCGCATCCGTCTGCGTCAGGAGGTCAAGGGCAAGAACTTCGTGGTCTGCGACATTCTGGGCGCCTGGGAACAGGACAAGGTTCAGGTTAACGATGTCATTTTCGCTGACTAAGGTTTTTCTGGCGGCCTTTGCACTTTCGCTGCTGGCGGGGTGCATTGCCGACACGGCGGAAGATTCCGACTTGCCTTGGGCGTCGAACAAGAGCTGGGAGGGCATTGCCCCAATTGCCCCGGCCGCCATGGAGCGCTACGATTGATTCGCGAGGTCGAGGTGACGGTAACGGAGGGCGGCGTTCGGTTGGACGCCGCCTTGCTTTTGGAATTCCCGACTTCTACGCGGGCGTTTGTTCGCGAGGCGGTGCAAGGCGGCAAGGTGCTGGTCAACGGGCGGCGGGCGGCCAAGGGGCTTAAGTTGCGCGGCGGCGAGCGGCTGCAGGTGATTGAACTACTGGAGGCGCAGGACAATCTGGTGCTGCCGGCGGGGGACTGTCCCCAGCCGCTTTTCGAAGATGCGGCGCTGCTGGCCTTTGATAAGCCGGCGGGCATGCCGGTGCAGCCGCTTTCGTGCCGCGAAACGGGAACTTTGATGAATGCGGTGGTTTCGCGCTATCCGGAGTGCCGGGCGCTGGGCGATTCGCCGCTGATGGCGGGGGCGCTGCATCGCATCGACGCCGACACTTCGGGGCTGGTGCTGGTGGCGCGGACGGCGGCGGCCTTTTCGGCCTTGCGCGCGCAGTTTGCGGCCCAGACCGTGGAGAAGACCTATTTGGCGCTGGTCGAAGGCTCGGTGGCGGTAGGCGGCACGCTCCGCAACGAGCTGGTGCACGACCCCACCTTGCCGTTTTGCCGGATGATCGACGCCCGGCACAATCGGCTGACGCAAGCGCAAAGCGCCCGGCTCCGGCCGCTGCCGGCCGTGACTGCCTATCGTCCGCTTGCGCATTTGACGGAAGAAAACGAAGTGCGCACCTTGCTGGAGGTCAAGATCTTCACCGGCGTGACCCATCAGATCCGGGCGCAACTGGCGCTGGCGGGAATGCATATCGTCAACGACCGGCTCTATGGGGCGTTTGCAGTCGAGCATCAGGTCGGCCATTGCCTGCATGCGCTGGCGGCGCGTTTCCGGCATCCCGTTTCGGGCGTGGAGACGGAAATCCGCGCCCCCGAGCCTGACTGGGCGAATTGTTGCCATTAAGCGGCCGCTTTTTGGTATAATTCACCGAATCTTGGCAAGAGGAAGCTTATGAAAGTCTGTAAATTCGGGGGATCGTCGCTGGCAAATGCGGCGCAACTCAATAAGGTCATTGACATCGTGCTGGCCGATCCGGCGCGGCGGATCGTGGTAGTGTCGGCGCCCGGCAAGCGTCAGTCCGGCGACACCAAGGTCACCGATTTGCTGATTCGCCTGGCGGAGGCGGCGCTTAACGGCGAGAATGTCGACCGGCAGTTCGGCGCGGTCGTCGAGCGCTATGCCGAAATGGCGGCCGAGCTTAAGCTGGGCGAGGCGATCGTCAAGACGATCGAGCAGGACCTTCGGGACCGGATCGGTCAGGCCTCGACGCTCCAGCCGAAGGAGTTCCTGGATCTCATCAAGGCCGCCGGCGAGGACAACAATGCGAAACTGGTGGCGGTGGCGTTCGAGGCGCGCGGCAAGAAGGCGCGGTATGCGAGCCCCAAGGACACGGGGATGATTCTCAAGGGCGAGTTCGGCGATGCGACGCTGGATCCCGAAAGTTACGGTCGGCTTTCGCGGGCGTTTTCGAACTTTGACGGCATTGTCATCTATCCGGGTTTCTTCGGCTATACCCGCGAGGGCAAGGTCGCGACTTTTCCGCGGGGCGGCAGCGACATCACGGGGTCGATTCTCGCGGCGGCGGTCTGCGCCGACGTCTACGAGAACTTCACGGACGTTGATTCGGTCTATCCGTGCGATCCGCGCATCGTCGAGGAGGTGAAGAACGGCGAGGGCATTCCGACGATGACCTATCGGGAAATGCGCGAACTCGCCTATGCGGGCTTTGGCGTCTTCAATGACGACGCGGTCATTCCGGCGGTCAAGGCGCGCATTCCGATCAACATCCGCAATACCAACCATCCGGCGGAGCCGGGCACGATGATCCAGCAGTCGCGCCGGGTGATCCCGGGCACGGTCGTGGGCATTGCGAGCGCCGACGGCTTCTGCAACATCGTGGTCGAGAAGTACCTCATGAACCGGCAGATCGGCTTTGGCCGGCGGCTGTTGCAGGTGCTGGAGAACGCGGGCATCTCCTACGAGCACATGCCTTCGGGCGTCGACTCGCAGTGCGTGGTGGTCAAGGAGCAGTATCTGCCGCGGGAGAAGGAGCACTTGATCGTCAACGAGATCAAGCGGGAGCTGGAGCCTGACTATGTGATGGTGGAGCGCGACTTGACGATGCTGATGATCGTCGGCGAAGGCATGTGCTATACTCCGGGCATGCTGGCGAAGGCGTGTCTGGCGCTGGCGTCGGTGGGCATCTCGATGTCGATGGTCAACCAGGGTTCGTCGGAGGTGTCGTTCATGATTGCCATCCGCAGCGCCGACCGGGACAATGCCGTTCGCGCGCTCTACAAGGCGTTCTTCGGTTGAGTATTGACTAATCGGTCGAAATCACATAAAATATTCTTGCTATGTTTGGAAAACTCAAATCGCTTTTTTCCACGGATATCGGCATCGATCTCGGCACGGCGAATTCGCTGGTGTACGCGAAGGATCGTGGCGTAGTGCTGCGCGAGCCGTCGGTGGTGGCGATTCAAGCCGGGTCGAAGCGAGTGCTGGCGGTCGGCGAGGAGGCCAAGCGCATGTTGGGCCGCACTCCCGGCAACATCGTGGCGATTCGGCCGATGAAGTCGGGCGTGATTGCCGATTTTGACATCACCGAGGCGATGCTCAAGTATTTCATCGAAAAGGTGTGTCCGCCGCGCTTCTATTCCAAATATTCCCGGCCGCGCATGGTCATCGCGGTGCCGTCGGGCATTACCGAAGTCGAGAAACGCGCCGTTGAAGATGCGGCGCATTCCGCCGGGGCGGGCGAGGTCTTCCTGATTGAGGAGCCGATGGCGGCGGCGATCGGCGTGGGGCTGCCGGTGTCGGAACCGGCGGGTTCGATGATCGTTGACATTGGCGGCGGCACTTGCGAAGTGGCGATCATTTCGCTGGCGGGCATTGTCCACAGCTATTCCGCGCGCGCGGCGGGCGGCGATGCGATGGACGATGCCATCATGAGCCATGTCAAGCGGGTTTACAACCTGATGATCGGCGAACGCACGGCGGAGGCGGTGAAGATTCAGATCGGCAGCGCCTATCCGACCGGCGAGGAGCAGACGATGGAAATCAAGGGCAGGGACATTGTGGCGGGCCTGCCCAAGACTTTGACCATAACCTCGGAGGAGATTCGTGACGCCTTGAAGGATCCGGTGGCGTTGATCGTGGATGCCGTGCGCACTACGCTTGACCACTGCGAGCCGGAACTGGCAGCGGATTTGGTGGATCGGGGCCTCGTGCTTTCGGGCGGCAGCGCCCAGCTTCGCGGTCTCGACAAGCTTTTGGCCGCGCAGACGGGGTTGCCCGTCACGATTGCGGACGATCCGCTGTCGGCGGTGGCCGAAGGTACCGGGGTGGTCATGAACGAGCTTGACATCCTCGCCCGGAATAGGCGAGCTTCGTGAAGTCAGGCGGCACTCCCGGAACTTACATCGTGATGGTGCTGGCGGCGGCGGTGACGCTGCTGTTCGTCTGTTGCCGGTCGTTTGCGGTCGAGGCGGTATATCCGCTGAGTCGGGCCGGCCGTTTCTTGCGAGTTGAGGTCATCGATCGGGTGGTCGCCTGCTTTCGCGGTGCGGCCCTGACGGCCGAGAATGCCCGCTTGCGGCAGGAGCTGGCCGCGCTCATGATGCTGCGCGGCGACAACCAGCGGCTGGAGGCGGAGAACGCTCGTTTGCGCGAGGTCCTGGGTTATGTCGAGCGCACCCGCGGCGTCTGGCGGGCGGCGAGCGTCCTTTCTGAGCAGGGCGGGGTGGCGGGCGTGCGGCATTCGCTGCGAATTGACCGCGGGTCGCTGGATGGCATTCGGGAAGGGGCGGCGGTCGCGGTGAGCGAGGGCCTGGTCGGGCGCGTGGGCGCGGTTTCGCCCCATACGGCCGAGGTGCTGCTGTTGACTGACCGGTCGGTGCGGGTCGCCTGTGTCGTGGAAACTGGCGAGGGAGTGCGGGCTACGGGCATTCTCTCGGGCGGCAGCGAGGAAAAGCTGGAGCTTAAGCGTTGGTCGGGCGCGGAGGAGCTGCCTCCGCGTGCTCGGGTTTTGACATCGGGCCAGGGGGGAGTTTTCCCCAAGGGCATTGAGGTGGGCACTTTGCTAGCCGTCCGCAAGGACGAACAGGATCGCGTACGCGAGGGTGAGGTGCTGCCGCAAGTCGACTTTTCGTCGCTGGAGGACGTCTTCATCCGTTGTGAAAAATAGTGTGCTCCAGTTTGTCTTCGCCGCGATGACGCTGCTCTTGGGCGGCGCGGCGGAAGAGTTGTTGCCGAAGGTCGCGGGGATGGGGCTGCCGGTGTTGCTGGCGGCGGTGCAGATTCTGGCGTATCGGCGGGCGACGGCGGTAGCGATGCTGTTCGCCTTGGCGGCCGGCGGGCTGGAGGATGCGCTTTCGTCGTTGCCGGTCATGCTTAGCGCCAGTTATTTCCTGCTGGTGGCGGCGGTGACGCGGTGGACGGAACTGCCGCGGGCGGCCATCCTGCTGACCTATCCGGGCTACCAGGTCTGGCTGGAGGTGTGGACCAACGGTTTTGGCGGCGGAGTCTTTTATCGGATTCTGCTGGCGATTCCCATGGGCATCGTGACAGTGGTGGCGGTTGGCGCGTTGCTGATCTGGGCCGAGGGAAAGGCGGCGATCGATGAAGCCGGATGAGGTCGAATACGGGCGACTGACTTCAATCGGCATCGCCTTGGTGATTGCCGTCGGGCTAGCTTATCTCGGCGTCCGGCTTAAGGCGATTCAAGTCGACGAGGCGGCCAAGTACGGCGAGGCCTCTTCGCGGCAGTCGGTCTGGAACGTCAAGACGGTCGGCATCCGCGGGCGTATCGTCGACCGCAATGGCGAGAAGCTGGCGGACAATCGGGTGTCGATGGCGATTGTCTGCGAGCCGGCTGGCTTTCAGCGGCGGAGCTGGGAGGCGACGATTGCGGCGATTGAGCAGGCGATTGCCGAGGTCGGGGCGCGAATCGGCCGACCGGCGACGATTAGCGGGAAGGAAATCCGCCAGCACGTCAATCGGCGCGAGCGGGCGCTGCCGCTGACGGTCTGGCGCGATCTGGACGTGCGCGAGCTGGCGGTGTTTTCGGAGCATCAGCAGGAATTTCCCGGGTTCAACCTGATGGAATTCGACGAGCGGATCTATCCGCAGGGTTCGCTGGCGGCGCATCTGATCGGCTATGTGGGTCGGCCGGCGCCGGGTTCGCGCGAGACGCTGGACGCCGACTATCGGCTGGTCTTGCCTGAACCGATCGGCAAGTCGGGGCTGGAAGCCTATTACAACGGCTATCTGCGCGGCGTGAGCGGAGTGCGGAAACTGTTGGTCGACGCCCGCTGCCTGGCCATCCGGGAGTGGACGGCGGTCAAGGCGCAGAAAGGGCCGGACTTGCGGCTGACGCTCGATGTCGGGCTGCAGCGGGTGGTCGAGGCGCAGTTGGCGGGCGAACGCGGCGCCTGCGTGGTCATGGATCCGCGCAATGGCGAAATCCTGGCGATGGCCAGCGCGCCCAGCTTCGATCTCAATGACTGCGTGCCGATCTTCCCGTTTGCCAGCTATCGGCGGCTGAAGGAAGCTCCCGCGTTGCCGCTTTTGAATCGGGCGGTGGACGGGACCTATGCGCCGGGCTCCACGTTCAAGCCGGTCACGGCGCTCGCGGGGCTGGGAGAGGGGCTTTCGGAATCGGAAAGCTATGGCTGCAGCGGCGTGTTCACGCTGGGGCAGATGCACTTGCGCTGCACGGCTCGCTGGGGGCATGGCGAGCTGGACCTTCGGGAGGCGATGATGAAAAGCTGCAACCCGTTCTTCTGCTATTTCGGCGTCGAAGCCGGCACGAACGCGCTGGTCAAGGCCGCGCACTCGCTGGGACTCGGCTCGCGCACAGGCGTTGATTTCATGGGCGAACATCCGGGGGTGGTGCCGACTGCGGACTGGAAGCTCCGCACCTATCACGAGCCGTGGTACTTCGGCGATCTGGTGCAGATGTCGATTGGGCAGGGAATGCTGCTGGTGACGCCGTTGCAGATGGCGCGAATGGCCGGGGCTCTGGGCACCGGCTATCTGGTGCGGCCGCATCTGAAGCTTGACCAGGCCCCCGAGCGCGTGAGGCTGCCGTTTCCGCGCGAGCATCTGCAGGTGGTCCGCGAGGGTATGCGCATGGTAGTGGCCGGACACGACGGGGACCGCGGTACCGGCTGGCGGGCTGGCGACGAGGTGGCGGTGCCAGTGGCGGGCAAGACCGGAACGGCCGAAGTCGGGCCGGCGACCAATCGGCGCAAGAACGCCTGGATCATTGCCTACGCGCCCGCGGATGCGCCGACGGTGGCGCTGGCGCTAGTCATTGAAAACGGGCAGTCCGGCGGCGGCACGGCGGCGCCGAAGGCGGGAGCGATCCTAAAGGCGGTGTTCAATGATCGGTAAGCTCAAGCGCTTTGACTACCTGTCCTTCCTGGCGACGTTGGCGCTGATCGCCGTGGGCACGGTGTCGATCTGGTCGGCCGGCAACGCCCGGTCCGAGGCGATCTTCCATTCGATGTGGCAGGCCAATCTCACGGCCGCGGCTTTCGGGTTGCTGGTCTACGGGGCGCTGGCGTTTACTGACTACCGGCGCTATCTGAATCTGCTGGCGATCCCGGCGTATGCGGTGGCGCTCGCCTGTCTGGTCGCGGTGCTGTTTTTCGGCGCGACCGTTTACGGGGGCCGGCGCTGGCTCGGGTTCTTCCAGCCGAGCGAAATCTCGAAGTTGGCGGTGCTGATGCTGCTGGCGGTCGTCTATGGCGGGGTGGGGGCCGCGCGTTGGCGCGGCATAAGCGGGGCCTTGCTGGCGGTGGCGCTGGTCGGGGTGCCAGCGGCGCTGATTCTGGCCGAGCCCGATCTCGGAACCACGCTGACGCTGGTGCCGGCGGCGGCGGTCATGCTCTTCGCGGCGGGGGTGTGGCGCAAGGGGCTGGTGACTATCGTGGCCGTCGGCATGGTGGCGGCGCTAACGGTGCTGGGGGCGGTCTATGAGGCGGAAAAGCCGGGCGTGAGCGATGCGCGCCGGGAGCAGATCCTGACTTGGGTGCCGCTCCGGCCGCATCAGCTGAAGCGGGTCGAGACTTTCCTGTTTCCCGAGCGCGACGCGCGCAACGCGGGCTACAATCTCAAGCAGGCGAAGATCTCCATCGGCTCGGGCGGGCTGCGCGGCAAGGGCATCGGCAAGGGCGAGTCTAACCATCTCAAGTATCTGCCGCAGGCGATTTCGATGAACGACTTCATTTTCTGCGTCTACGCCGAGGAGACCGGCTATGTCGGTTCGGTGGCGCTGCTCGCGATCTTCGCGCTGCTGCTGCTTTCGGGGTGCCGCATTGCCTTCGTCGCCACCGATGCCCGCGGGCGGCTTTTGGCGCTGGGCATGACTACGCTGCTGTTTGCGCATGTCTATGTCAACATCGCGATGTCCATCGGGCTGGTGCCCATTACGGGCTTGCCGCTGCCATTTGTCTCGTCCGGACGCACCTTCTTGCTGACGGTGCTGTGCGGACTGGGTTTAGTTCAAAGCATATCCATTCACAGAGAGGAGAAAAGTTAACATGGGAGTCATAACCAATGCCGTCGAGAAGATCGGCAAACTGTTCCGACGCTCGCATCTGAAACGCGAGATCGTCATCAACGTCGAGAAGCTGGAAACTCGCGTCGCCGTGCTGGAAAACGGCCGGCTGGAGGAGTTCATGGTCGAGCATCCGGAGTCGGAGCGACTGGTGGGCAGCGTTTTCAAGGGGCGGATCCAGAATCTGGAAAACGACCTCCAGGCCGCGTTCGTGGACATCGGATTGAAGAAAAACGCCTTTCTGCACTACTGGGACCTGACGCCCGATGCCGATGCGCTGCTGGACGATGACGACGACGCGCGTAGCCGCGGCGGGCAGAAGGGCGGGCGCAAGTCCAACCGCTTGTCCGACGAGGAGATCGCCAAGCGTTTTCCGCCGGGATCGGAGATCATCGTCCAGGTCACCAAGGGGCCGATTTCCACCAAGGGTCCGCGGGTCACCGCCAACCTGTCCATTCCGGGGCGCTATCTGGTGATGATGCCCGGCACCAAGATCCGGGGCGTGTCCAAGAAGATCGGCGACGCCGCCGAGCGCAAGCGGCTGAAGAAGATCCTCGACCGGCTGCCGCTGCCGGAGAACGTCGGGCTGGTCGTGCGTACGGTCGGGCAGGGCGCCACGGCGCGGGCGTTTGCGCGCGACCTGCGCAATCTGCTGGCGGTCTGGAACGAGATGCAGGGCAATGTCCGCAATTTGCGCACGCCCTGCTGCATTTTCCAGGAGCCGGATCTGTGCGAGCGCGTCATCCGCGACTGGCTGACGGAAGACGTGGACGCGATCGTCATCGACGACGCGAAGAGCTATGAGTCGATGCGTGAGGTCACCGCCCGCATTTCCCGCCGCGCCCGCGCGAAGATCCACCGCTTTGACGGGCTCAACGGCATCTTCGACCACTATGGCGTCGAGCGGCAGCTCAAGGACGCCTTTGCGCGGCAGGTGCCGCTCAAGTCCGGCGGCTACTTGGTGATTGACGAAACCGAGGCGCTCATCGCCGTCGACGTCAATACCGGCCACTACAAGGGCAAGGGCAGCCAGGAGGAGGCGATCCGCGAGGTGAACCTGGAGGCGGTCGACGAAGTCGCGCGGCAGTTGCGTCTGCGCAACATCGGCGGGCTGGTCATTCTCGATCTCATCGACATGAAGAGCCGCAAGCATCAGCGCGAAGTCTGCCGCGCGCTCAAGGACGCGCTCAAGCGTGACCGCGCACGCACCAACGTGCTGGACATTTCCGAGCTCGGGTTGCTGGAGATGTCGCGTCAGCGGCAGGACCAGTCGATTCTTTCGCAGCTCACCTCCGCCTGCCCCTATTGCCACGGGCATGGGGTGGTCAAGTCGCCGATGGCGATTTCGATTGAGATTCAGCGGCAGCTGATTGCCCTGTTGCGCAAGGCCGAGGCCGGCAAGCAGCCGTTTGAACCGAAGATCGTGATTGCGCCGCAGGTGATGCAGCGCCTGCGTACGGAGGACAGTGCGATTCTGGCCGGCATCCAGAAGGACTACAACACGCGCCTTACCTTCGTTTCGGAACTGCACCGCCATCCGGAATCGTTCGCGATACTGGACGCGGCGACCTCGCAAGTGCTATACTCTCAGACATGAGATCCCTTATCTTTTCTGCCGGCGGGCTTTTCCTCGGCGTGACGCTTCTGGCGGCCGGGCAACCGGAGTCGGTCGGCGAAGGCGAGGCCGGGAAATCGGAACTGAAGTTCACCGCCGATCGGATTGCGGTGGACATGAATACGCATGCAACCCATGCGACCGGCCATGTCCATGCGGTTTCGCATCCGGTTTCAATGCGTTCCGAAAGTCTGGTCCGCCGCGCCGACGGCACTTTGCTGTTTGCGGACCCGACTTGCGTCACCACCTGTACCAATGAAGTCGGCCACACGCACTGGAATGTGACCGGCGAATTGGAATACCATGACCGCGACTGCGTGATTCTGCGGAACGTCTGGCTGCATTTCTACGAGTTGCCGGTTTTCTATCTGCCCTATTTCTACTATCCGCTGGAAACCGACTGCGGGTTCAGCTGGATGCCGGGCTATATGGGGCATTGGGGGGCTTACCTGCTCACGAAGTACTCGTATCATCTGTTAGGCGATCCCGCGCATAGCGAGCAGGCACCGTGGCTGGCGGCGGCGACGCGCTTTGATCTGCGCGAGCGCCAGGGCTTGGCCTTCGGCGAAGATGTCAACTGGGGGTTGGGACGATTCGGCGAGGGCAAGTTCCGCGTGTACTATGCCTGGGATCAGGAGGCCAAGGATCAGTCGTGGAACAATGCCTACGGCAAGCAGTGGGATCGCGACTTCTGGGGCAGTGACCTCGAAGAGCATCGCTATGGCTTCAGCTTCGAGCATCAGCTGGACTTGACCGAGCGCGATCGGGTGCGAGTGCAGGGTAGTTACTTTTCGGATTCGTATTTTCAAAGCGACTTTTTGCGGCGCACTTTGTTCAACGCCAAGAGCCAGTGGCTCGGGCACAATGGCAACGGCGTCTTTTGGGAACATCTGGAAAACGCTTTCGCGGTCGGCGCTGAGGTGTCGGGGCGGCTGAACGACTTCTACGGTTCGACGAGCCGGTTGCCGGAATTCTATCTTGACGTTCATCCCCAACCGTTATGGGGGCTGCCGGTCAACTACGAGTCGGAGAACCGCATCGGGTATCTGAAGCGCGATCCTGCGGTCAACGGCAACGGCAACATCTTCAGCGCCTATGCCTACAACCCCGGGCGTTGGGCGGATTACGACGCCTTTCGCCTTGACACCTACCATCGGCTGACTTTGCCGTTCCGCACTTTTGACGAGGTGGTGGCGGTGGTGCCGCGCATTGGCTATCGCGGCACCTTTTGGAGTCAGAGCGGGCAGACGGACCGTTCGGACGGTTGGGATTGCGCGTATGATGCTGCGGCGGTGCAGCGGTCGATTCTGGAAGGCGGAGTTACCTTTGCCGCTCGCGGCAGCGCGTGGGTGAACGAGCGCTGGCGACATTTGACCGAGCCTTATCTGGACGTGCTGGCCCAGCAGGCCTATTGGGGCGGTACTGGCGATAATAATCGCCCGTATGTGTTTGACAATCTCGACGCCACCCAGATGTGGGAGGATCAGTTCGCCGGTCGCGGGCGCAGCTTGCCTTATACTTACTACGGGGTTACGCCGGGCTGGCGCAACGCTTGGAGTCAGGTGGATGGCCGCGGGCGGCTTGGTCGCGTGGTGGATCTTGACATCTATGCGGCGTTGCAGTTCAATCCGGCCTCGTATACGCTCGCCAACGAACACCATCGGCTGCCGGACCGGGATTGTTCCCCCTATGCCGAGCAGGACTGTTCGTTTGCGCCGGGAGCACGGCTGCGGTGGCAGCCGAGCGATGACCTGATGCTGATGGCCCGTTGCGAATATGATGCCGACAACAATCGGCTGGCAGTGGCCGACTTTGGCTTCAAGCAGGTGGTTTCCAAGGATTTTCAATATAATGTCCGCTACGTGATGCGCGATTATCGGTATTGGGATTTCGCTTCCGCTCCCTTTAGTCCCGAGCAGATGCAGTCGGATGATTTTAACGATGTCAAATGCCACAACCTGCTCATCGAGTGCACCCAGCAGCCGCTGGACTGGTTTGCCTGGAGTCCGTTCGTCCGTTGGGACTTTCGCGACAATTCGCTCGATTGCGTCGGCGCCTGGTTCGACTATCTGACCGACTGCCTCGGTTTCCGGCTTACCGTCCAGTACGAGAACGAGTATACGATGATCAACGGTTATTCGCATGACGAGGACTGGACGATCGGGTTCTTCATCTATCTGCGGGCGTTTGGGCCGGCGGCCAGCAGTATCTTCACCGACTGACGACGATGCGCAAGGCCAAGCAGAGCGGGTTCGAACGGCTGGAGAACTATCTCGTCAAGCTGATCCAGGAGCCCGGCGCCGATCAGGACCAGCCTTCGTCGATTCGGTTGCTGCTCGGGTTTCTGACCGTGGTCAGCGGTTTGTTCGCGGCGGTGGTAGGCATTCGCTATTTCCTGTATCGCGTGGGGCTGATCCGCCGCTACCCGCTGGGCATTCAGGTCATATCCATCGGCAATGTCACCGCTGGCGGCACCGGCAAGACGCCGGTGACGGAGATTTTCGCCCGGACGCTGGCGGCGGAGGGGCGCAAGGTCGCGATTCTCTCCCGCGGCTATCGGCGCCAGGAGGCGCCCTGGTGGCAGCGGATCTTCACCCAGGTCATCGAGCCGCCGCTGGTGGTGTCCGACGGCAAGCGGGTGCTGCTGGATTCCGCGACGGGCGGCGACGAGCCCTATATGCTCGCTTCGAACTTGCCGGGGGTGGCGGTAGTTGTCGACCGCAACCGCGTGAAGGCCGGGCGGTATGCGATCAAGCGCCTCGGCTGTGACACGCTCATTCTGGACGACGGCTTTCAGTATCAGAAGCTCAAGCACTCGATCGAGGTGGTGCTGGTCGATTCCACCAATCCCTTCGGCAACGGCCACCTGCTGCCGCGCGGCATCCTGCGCGAGCCGGTCCGCAACCTGAAGCGGGCGGACATCATCTTCCTCACCAAGTGCCGCGGCGATGTCAGCGCGGTCAAGGCGCAGATTCGCCGTTACAACCAGACGGCCGAGATCGTCGAGTGCAATCATACCCCGAAGTCGCTGAAGGATGTCTGGAGCCGCGAGGAGTATCCGCTCAGCTGGCTGCAGGGCAAGACCACCTGCACGCTCGCCGGCATCGCCTCGCCCAAGGGGTTTGAGAATTCCCTCCGGCGCCTGGGCGCCAAGGTCGTGTGGTGCGACCGCTATGCCGACCATCACCGCTATGATGCGCGGGAAGTGCTCTACGCGCTCAACCGGACGGCGGACGAGGGCGCGGAAGCGTTGATCACGACGGAGAAGGACGCGGTTCGCTTTCCGCGGCTCGAGACTTCGCCGGTCAAGTGCCTTTACCTGCGCATTGCCATTGAGATTCTGGCCGGCGGCGAGAGCTTCGCCGAAATCATCAACCGCATCTGCTTCCGGCGTCACTGAAAGCGTGTCCATAAAATCAGGATTAGAGGTCTGACCTCTTTTCTCGGTTTTATGGACACTAAAATCGTGGTATAATACCCCAAAATGAACTTTAAGCTGACAGATCCCTTTGGCAGCGCGCCGTCGGTGGCGCCGTTCGACCAGTCCGTTTCCACCGGGCGGCCCTGGCACAATGTGCCGATTACCCGGGAATATACGCTCGGGCAGCTGCTTGATCAGACGGTGGCGCGTTGCGGCGAAAACGACGCGGTCGTCTATGCCGACCGTGACTACCGGCTTACCTGGTATGAGTTTGCCGAAGAAGTCGATTATGTCGCCAAGGGTCTGATGGCGCTGGGGGTGAAACGCGGCGAGAAGGTGGCGCTTTGGGCGACCAACGTGCCGCACTGGGTGGTGCTGATGTTCGCCACCGCCAAGATCGGCGCCATCCTGCTGCCGCTCAACATCAACTACAAGTCGCATGAGATCGACTTTGCGCTGTCGCAGTCCGAGGCCGAGAACCTCTTCGTGATCGATGGCTATCGCGACTGCGATTACATCGAAGTGCTCAATTCGCTCATTCCGGAGCTGAAGGAATGTCCGCGCGGCGAGCTGCGGAGCGCGCGGTATCCGCACCTGAAGCGGATTTTTTACCTGGGCGGCAAGAAGCACCGCGGCATGTATTCCATCAACGAGGTCAAGTCGCTGGCGTGCGAGGTCGGGCAGGCGGACTATGTGCGGCGCCAGACCGAGTGCGAAGTCGACGATGTCGTCAACATGCAGTATACGAGCGGCACGACCGGATTCCCGAAGGGTGTGCAGCTGACGCATCGCAACATCGGCAACGACGGCTTCTGGATCGGGGCCTGTCAGAACCTGACCTGCCGCGACCGCGTGTGCATTCCGGTGCCGCTCTTCCATTGCTTCGGGTGCGTGCTCGGGGTGATGAGCTGCGTCAACCACGGCTCGACGATGGTGTTTCTGGAGAAGTTCGACCCCGTGCAGGTTATGGCGTCGATCGAGCGCGAGCGCTGCACGGCCACCTACGGCGTGCCGACGATGTACATCGCGATGCTGGATCATCCGCAGTTCTCCCGGTTTGACTTAAGTTCGCTCCGCACCGGCATCATGTCGGGTTCGGCGTGTCCGGTGCATCGCATGCGGCAGGCCCAGGAGCGGATGTTCATGCGTGAGATCTGCAATCCCTACGGGCTGACGGAGGCCGGGCCGGTGATGACGATGACGCGCTACTTCGAGCCGTCGATCGAGCGCAAGTGCCAGACGATCGGGCAGGCGCTGCCGGGCGTTGAAGTGGCGATCATCGCGCCTGAGACCGGCGAGTTGGCGCCGCTCGGTGAGGACGGCGAGATCTGCTGCCGCGGGTTCAACACGATGAAGGGCTATTACAATATGCCTGAGCAGACCGCGAAGTGCATCGATGCGAACGGGTGGCTGCATTCCGGCGACATCGGGCGCATGGATGCCGACGGCTATTTCTACATCACGGGCCGCCTGAAGGACCTCATTATCCGCGGCGGAGAGAACATTTCGCCGAAGGAGGTCGAGGACTTCCTGGGAACGATGCCCGGGGTCAAGGACGTGGCGGTGGTTGGCTGCCCGTCAAAGAAATACGGCGAACAGCCGGCGGCGTTCATCATTCCCGCCGACGGGTCGGAGCTGACGGCCGAGGCGGTGCAGGCATTCTGCAAGGACCGCATCAGTTGGTTCAAGATTCCGAAATGTGTGACTTTCGTGACTGAGTTTCCGATGACGGCTTCTCAGAAGATTCAAAAATACAAACTAAGGGAAAGGGCACACGAGTTATGGCCAAATGCATGATCACCTTGATTTCCGCGATTTTCGCCGTCGGCGTTTTCGCCGCCGCGCCGCAGCCGGCGGCAACGGCGACCATGACGGAGGCGCTGCAGCCTTATGTCGACAACGGCGATTTGCCGGGCGCCATTTCGATCATGTACCGCGACGGGGTCGAGGAGCGGTGCTGCCTCGGCTATGCCGACCCGCGCTCGCAGCGGAAGATCACTGCCGACGACGTCTACATGCAGTGCTCGCAGACCAAGGGCTTCTGCGGGGTGACGATCGCCAAGCTGGTCGAAGAGGGCCGGCTCAACCTGGACGATCCGGTCTCGAAGTATCTGCCGGAGTTCAAGACCCTTTGGGTGCGCGATTATGAGCGGGACGGCGTCCGGCTGCTGCGGCAGGCGAAGAACGTGCTTACCGTCCGCATGTGCCTCAACCATACCGGCGGCTTTCCGTTCGAGACCTCGGTGAAGAACGACGCGGTTCCGACCGGCGGCTGGTCGGGTGGCTCGCCGCTGCGGCCGAATGCCGCTTGCGCGGCGGCTTCGCCGCTGCTGTTCGAGCCCGGCACGGGGGTGCAGTATTCCAATACCGGCATCGACATCGGCGCCGCGGTGGTCGAGGTGATTACCGGCATGCGGTGGGAGGATTACCTGCAGAAGACGGTGCTGGATCCGCTGGGAATGGCTTCAAGCGGCTTCTGGCCGACGGACGAGCAGCTTGCGCATCAGGTCGAGCTCTACAAGTGCCATAAGGGCGGCAAGCCGACCTGGCTCAGCTGCGCGGGCAACCAGCAGCGCCCCTACAACGACCGCAGCCGCGTGTTTGCCTCGGCGGGCGCGGGGCTTTGGACTACGGCTAACGACCAGTACAAGTTCTACAAGATGCTGATGAATCTCGGCGTGGGCGACAACGGGGTGCGGATCCTCAAGGAGGAGACTGTCAAGCAGTTGCTGGCGGTTTCCACGCGGCCCCTGGGCAAGCAGGCGAACGGCGACGATTTCGGCGGCTATTCGCTGGGGCTGTGGGCGCCGGTCCAGGACGGCGAGGACGAATGGTTCGGTCATGGCGGCGCCTGGGGCACGAGCTGCATGGTCAACTGGCACCGCAAGGAGCTCAAGCTCTGGGTGGTGCAGCTGTGCGGCGCGGGCGACCGCAATTGGTCCGAGGCCAAGGCCAAGGTCGAAGACCGTTTCTTCCGGCATCAGCTGGATGCCGAGGGCGAGAAGGCCTATACCGGCCGGTTGAAATAAGGGGGCGGGCGGGCTTTGAACGTCGTATCGCTAGTCGGGCGGCCGAATACCGGCAAGAGCGCGCTGTTTAATCGCCTCGCGAAGAAGCGGGTGGCGATTGTGTTCGACCAGCCGGGGGTCACCCGCGACCGGGTGACGCGGGAAGTGGAGCTCGGCGGGCGTCGGCTCATGCTGGTCGACACCGGCGGCATCGCCTTCGACCGGCGGGTCACGCACGACCCGCTTGACGACGAGACCAAGAGTCAGGCGGCGCTGGCGGTCGAGGATTCGGCCGTTTGCGTGATCGTCGTGGATACTCGCGCCGGCCTGACGCCGCTGGATGCCGAGGTGATTCAGCGGGTGCGCGAATCGGGAGTCCCTTGCGTGATTGCGGCGAACAAGTGCGATACGCCCGACGACGACTGGCGCGCGGCGGAGTTCGAGCGCTTCGGGCTGCCGGTGTTCGCGACCAGCGCCGAGCACGGGCGCGGCGCCGAGGCGCTGGTGCAGGACGTGGTCGCCCGGCTGCCGGCGGCGGTTGAAAGCGAGACGGCGCAGCGCCCCCTGCGGGTGGCGGTCGTGGGGCGGCCCAATGTCGGCAAGTCCTCCTATGTCAATCGGCTGCTGAATGCGCCGCGGGTCATCGTGAGCGACATCGCCGGCACGACCCGCGATGCGGTGGAAGTGCCGTTTACCATCGGTTCGGGGCCGGAGGCGCGCCATTATCTGCTGGTCGACACGGCGGGCATGAAGCCGCATACCAAGATGTCCAAGACCTCGGTCGACAATTTTTCGCTGTTCCGCAGCGAGCAGGCGATCGAGGAGGCGGACGTGGTGCTGCTGCTCGTCGACGCGCAGCTGGGTCCGACCATGCAGGACAAGCGCATCGCCGGCAAGATTCTGGCGGCGAACCGCGCCTGCGTTGTGCTGGTTCAGAAGTGGGATCTGGCGCAGGCGGAGGGCATGACCGAGGCGAAGGCGCTGCCGGCCTTGCGGCAGATGATGCCGTTTCTCAATTTTGCGCCGGTGGTGTTCTGCTCGAACAAGTCGGGCTACAACGTGCGGCGGACGGTGGAGGCGATCGACAAGGCGGCGGCGAGCGCTTCCGAGCGGCTCCCGACCGGCATGCTCAACCGGGTGCTTACGACGGCGACGAAGAAGACGCTGGCGCCGATGGTGAAGGGCCGGCGGCTCAAGGTCTATTACGGGCTGCAGGTTTCGACCAATCCCCAGACGCTGCGGCTTTTCGTCAACGATCCGAAGCTGGTCACCGACGCGTATCTCGCGTTTTTGGAGAAGAACATCCGCGCCCGCTTCGGGCTCGAAGGCGCGCCGCTGCGGATCTTTCTCAAGGCCCGTTCGCGTAATGGCAAGACTCAAGCTTCGCCCGCCGCCGAATAGCGGCTTGGGTGCCATTTTAATTAGTTGGTGAATTTTCCGGTTCTGACATCGTAGCGGCCCGCGGCGCCGATTTTTTGTTTGTGGCTTCGCGCTTGTATTTGGCCTTTTGTTGGCCTTAAATTGTTTTGCTTTCCAGCGTGCGACCGATTTGCCGCGGCCGGCTCGCTGCCAATAACGGGCCGCCGCTAAAAGCCTCGACCCGCTCCGCGTATACATATACGCGTTCGGGGTCGGTCTTTACGCGGCGGCCTCGTTCTTGTTTGCTCGCCGGCCTTTCTTCGCCAAATCGGTCGCGCTTGCAACTCTGGTCGAGTTCGTCGTCGGGGCCGGCCGTCGAGTCTCGCTGCCGCTCATCGTCCGGCTCCTCCCGGCGCTTTCATCCGCGAATGCAGGCGCGATGCGGCCTCGCCGAATACGGCTTCGCCCACCTCGCGCCCGCCTTCGCGGCGAAATCGCCGAACCGTCGCCGTCCGCTTCGCTTCGCTCGCCATCGCCGTCCGACCCCGCCTTCCTCAGTCAAGCGGCAGGTTTTCTACGTTGCGCTTGGATGCCGCTGGA